>NZ_JBNHFI010000006.1:0-325291 GCF_059090085.1 Arthrobacter sp. K4-10C
TTGCCCAGAAAATCCGAAAGTCCTTCGGCCCCAAAACGGTCCTGAAAGACATCAACCTGGAGATCGCCAGCGGTGAAATCTGCTGCATCATCGGACCTTCCGGCTCCGGCAAGTCCACCATCCTGCGCTGCATCAACGGCCTGGAGACCGTCGACTCCGGCGTGCTGAAGGTCAACGGCGAGGACTTCGGCTACTACGAAACCGACACCGCCTACCACGCCCTGCCGCCCAAGAAACTGGCCCAGCAGCGCACCCGGGTCGGCATGGTCTTCCAATCGTTCAACCTCTTCCCGAACATGACCGCCCTCGAAAACGTCATGTCCGGCCCCGTGCTGGTCAAGGGTGCGGACAAGAAGCAGTCGGCCAAGCGGGCCAACGAACTGCTCGCCAGCGTCGGCCTGGCCGGGTTCGGGGACTACTACCCCGCCCAGCTCTCCGGCGGACAGCAGCAGCGCGTCGCGATCGCCCGGTCCCTGGCCATGGACCCGGAAATCATGCTCTTCGACGAACCCACCAGCGCCCTGGACCCCGAAAAAGTCGGTGAAGTCCTCGCCGTCATGAAAGACCTCGCCAAGAAAGGCATGACCATGGTCGTCGTCACCCACGAAATGGGCTTCGCCCGCGAAGTGGCCGACTCCCTGATCTTCATGGACGACGGCTACGTCGTTGAACGCGGCGACGCCCGCGAAGTCCTGACCAACCCCCAGGAAGCCCGCACCAAGGCCTTCCTGGACCAGGTGCTGTAGACCATGGACGGAAAACTCGCAGTCATCGGCCTGGGCAGCATCGGATCCATGGCCCTCTGGCAGGCCTCCCGCCTCACCGATTCCGTGGTCGGGTTCGAAGCGCAGGTCCCCGCCCACGGCCGCAGCGCCGTAGGCGGGGACACCCGCCTGTTCAGCATGCTCTACCGCGGCGACCCCGGCTACTACCCAATCCGGAAGCGTTCACGCAGCCTCTGGGCCGAACTCGAAGCCGAAACCGGCCAGGACATCCTCACCCGCACCGGCGGCCTGTCCATCGGCACCAAAAACGGGGCCTACATTTCGGGCCTGCTCGACACCACCAGGACCAACGGCGCCGAGCACGAAATCCTCTCCCGCGAAGAGATGGCCCAACGCTACCCGCAGCACAACCTCCGCCCCGACGACATCGCCGTCTACGACCCCCACGCCGGCGCCCTGCGCACCGACCGGGCAGTCACCGCAGCCATCGCTGCAGCGGAAGCGAACGGGGCCACCATCCACACCAACACCCCTATCGACAGCATCACCGAAACCAAAGACGGCGTGCTCATCACCTCCGGCGACAAGACCTGGACCATCGAAAACGTCATCGTCTCCTCCGGCGGCTGGTCCCAGAGACTCATGCCCGGCTACCTGAAGGCAGCAACGGAAACCAGGCGGCTCATCCTGACTTGGTTCGTCGCACGCGACGGAGCGGAGTTCTCCCCGGAGAAATTCCCCATCTTCACCAGGATGTACGAGGACCGCTCCATGTACGGGGCACCCGCCGTCGACGGCGTAACCGTCAAGGCAACCCTGGACGGCCGCGGCCGAGCAACGCCCGATGCGGGAAACCTGCCCAGGGAACTCACTCCCGCCGAAATCACCGATACCGTTGACACAGTCTCGGAGTTCTTCCCGGGCCTGTACCCGAACATCGTTCGGTCGGACGCGTTCCCGGACCTTTACACCAAGGACAAGAATCCGCTGGTGGGCTGGATGGAGGAGGGTGGCCGGATCTACTGCGCGACCGGATTCTCCGGGGGCGGTTTCAAGAACGCCACCGGCTTCGGCGAAGTCGCCGCGCACGAAGCCCTCGGCAAGCGCTCCTTCGACGGCCTCGACTTCGTGCGGCCCCAACGGTTCAAAACCAGCTAACCGATCCACGAAAGTGCACAGCTATGGCAACTCTTAGTTCCCTCCTCAAGCAGGCCACCCTTGTCGTCGTTGACCACGCGCTCGGCAGCTGGATCCACGCGACCGACGGCAAGAAGTACCTCGATTTCACCACTGGAATCGGTGTCACCAGCCGCACGGCAACGTCGTGCGCATCATCCCGGCGCTGAAGGTGACCAGCGAGATCCAGACCGGCCTGATCAGGTTCACCCAGGCCCTGAAAACCGCCACCTCCTAATATCTCTCCTACCTTTTGAAAGCGTGACATGAGCTCCTCATTCGACCCTTCTGGTCTTCACACGGAACTGTTCATCGATGGCGCCTGGCAGAAGGCCGCCAGCGGCGCCACCTTCCCGGTGGAGAACCCGGCCACCCATGAGATCATCGCCCACGTCGCCGACGGCGGTCCCGAAGATGCCACTCTGGCGATTCAGGCTGCCGGCCGGGCCCAGGCGGCGTGGGGCAAGTCCACACCTCGGGAACGGGCTGACATTCTGCGCCGGGCCTTCGAGCTGGTCATTGCCAACACCGACCGGCTCGCGGCCATCATGACCGCCGAGATGGGCAAGCCCCTCGCCGAGGCAAAGGGTGAGGTGGCCTACGGCGCCGATATGCTTCGCTGGTTCTCCGAAGAGGCCGTCCGCATTGGTGGAGACCACACCACCTCCGTGGACGGCAACACGCGGATCATGATCACCAAGGAGCCGGTCGGCCCGTGCGTGCTGGTCACGCCGTGGAACTTCCCGCTGGCCATGGGCGCGCGCAAGATCGCCCCGGCCGTCGCGGCCGGCTGCACCATGGTCTTCAAGCCCGCCGAGCTGACACCGCTGACGTCCCTCGCCCTGGTGCAGCTCTTCAGGGAAGCAGGCCTTCCCGACGGCGTCCTGAACGTCGTCACCACCGCCAGCGCCGCTGGTGTGGTGGAGAACTGGACCAGCAGCGGCATTGCACGCAAGATCAGCTTTACCGGCTCCACCGGGGTGGGCAAGATCCTGCTGCGCCAGGCGGGCGAGAACGTGATGCGTTCCTCGATGGAACTGGGCGGCAATGCCCCGTTCATCGTCCTGGCCGACGCGGACATCGAAAAGGCTGTCGACGGGGCCATGAAAGCCAAAATGCGGAACATGGGCGAGGCCTGCACCGCGGCTAACCGCTTCTTCGTCCACCGCTCAGTCGTGGGTGAATTCAGCGAAAAGTTCGCCAAGAAGATCTCCGAACTGCAGGTAGGCAACGGAGCCCTGGCCGGGACCGAGGTGGGGCCCCTGATCGAACAGAAGGGCCTGGACAAGGTCGAAAGCCTCGTCGCCGACGCGGTATCCAAGGGCGCACGCGTCCTGACCGGCGGAACCCGCCCGGAAGGCCCGGGATACTTCTACATGCCCACGGTCCTCACCGACGTCTCCCTGGATGCCGAGCTGATGAGCACCGAAATCTTCGGTCCGGTAGCAGCCATTACCGCCTTTGACAGCGAAGACGACGTCCTCCGCATCGCCAACGACACCGAATGGGGTCTCGTTGGCTACGTATTCACCGAAAACATGGGCAAGGCACTCCGTTTCTCAGCAGAACTGGAAGTAGGCATGGTCGGACTCAACACCGGCACCGTGTCCAACCCCGCGGCACCCTTCGGAGGCATCAAGCAATCAGGCCTCGGACGCGAAGGCGGCAAGATCGGCATCGAGGAATTCCTCGAGTACAAGTACACGGCAATACCAATCTAGAAACATGCAGCACGGCCAGGCGGGAGATGAGGTGGGATGTCAATGGCGGCACCAGAGGGATCGTTTGTCCTGGAGGGAAGAACCACGGCGCAGATGATCGCTGACCAGCTGCGGGAAGAAATCATCCAAGGGGTTATCCGGCCAGGGCAACAGATCAACGAATCCCTCCTGGCGCGTCAGCTCAACATGTCCAGAGGTCCCCTCCGGGAAGCGCTACAGCGGTTATGCCAGGAAGGAATCCTCATCAGCCGCCGCAACTACGGGGTGTTCGTCCTGGAAATAAAGACGCATGACCTCAGGGAGATCTACGAGGTTCGTGAGTCCGTGGAATCCGCCGCCGCCAGCAGGCTGCTGAAAGGCAGCCGGCAGCAGGTCAAAAGCACCTGCCAAGTGCTCCGGAAAATTGTGGGCGAAATGGCGCAGCAAGTGGCCACTTCCGACTGGCAGACGGTGGCACGGCTGGACATGCAGTTCCACTCAGCCCTCGTTGCCGGCACGGGTAATTCCCGTTTCATCAGGATTTACAAGACACTCGCGGCTGAATCAAGGATGTGCATCCTCGACCTGGAAGTCTCCTACCCTCGGATCGACGTATTGGTCCAGGAACACCAAAACATCCTGGATCTGTTGGAGGCTGGCGACAGGAAAGGTCTCCTCGAGGCCATCAGACGGCACATGCAAAAAGCCGTCGAGGACCTCACGGCAACGCAGCAGGACAAACCCATCCACGACTCAAGGCTAATCCTGCCCCCAGTTCCTCGTCCTGGCAGGAATAGGACATCCGCGCCCGCGGTATAATCGACAATCGACAGAGGGGGCCCGATGGACAGCAAGTTCAAATGGCAAGAACAGCGGACGACGACGCCCGACGGCGTGTACCGCGTGCTGCGTACAGCCATCCTGGACGGGACGGTGCCTCCGGGGGAACAGCTACGCGAGACGCACATTGCTGCCGACCTCGGAATCAGCCGGTCTCCGCTGCGTGAGGCGCTGACCCGGCTTGAAGAGGAGGGGCTGGTGGTGAAGATCCCCTTCAAGGGATCGTTTGTTGTGGAGGTGAGTGCTCGCGACGTCGCCGAGATCGCGTCAATTCGAATGCTTGTCGAGCCTTACGCCGCTGAACTGTCAGCCGCGACGTTGCGCGGTCCTGAGCGGCTTCGGTTGAAGCAGACCGTCGAGGAACTTTACCGGGCCACGGACACCAACGATATCCCGGCCAGCGTTGACGCTCACCTTCGCTTCCACAGGCTATTCTACGAATTCTCGGGGAACGCGGCCCTGCAAGCCATGTGGAACGGTTGGGAGAACAAGCTGCGCCTCTACTTCGCGGTGGACCATCCGACCTATAGCGACCTCCACGAAATCGCCGTTGAGCACGAGAGGCTGGCCGAGCATGCTTTGTCGGGTGACATCGAATCCTTCCGTCAGGAGATGGAGAGCCAGTTCCACAATGCGCTGAGGGCGGGAAATCCCAACCAAGCGTAAAGGGTATACCCTTGACGGCTCCTGCGGGCATTTGAACGCAAATCGGCCGTGGCCCTGCGTCCCTGGCGCGCGCCGATGCGCTCCGCCCTGGAAGCGGAACCTATTGCCTCCAGGCCGCTATCGCCCTATGCCACGCGACCGCCCGCAGGTTCGAAGAAACAGACTGAAAGAAGATCGTGCTGCTCTATGAAGCCCTTGGACGCCTCGCACCCAGCCCCGTCGTCGAACTCAACCACGCCGTAGCGGTTTCCAACGCCAGCGGCCGCCGGCCTAAAGATCGTGGAGCGCCTCGCCCCCGCGGGCACCCTCCGCCGCAGACACCTGCTGCCCAGCATCCGGGGAGTGCTGCTCCCAAAAGCAGTTCGATTACCTCGCGCCTGCTCCTGTCCCTGATGCTGGCCTGTTGGAGCAGGACCGGGCTTAGCGCCAGCCTCGGGGGCAGGGACCACCTTGGCAATCCTGCCGTGGCTGTTCGTAACCCCTGGGATGGCGGCGGTCCTCTTAGCCATCCGGCGGGATCCGGGGGAGCTTTGTGGATGTCCTCAGCAGTCCTCGTGCCCTTCGGCGAGCTATGCATTCAAGCTGTAAAAGCGCGCCCCGTTGCCGTAAAGGGCGAGACTCGCGTCGTCGGCAAGAATGTCCGCAACAAGTTCCAGGTCTGCTGGTTGGAATGGCACCCGGGCTCTCGTGCTGGGAAGGTCTGTTCCGAACATTAGGGCTTCTGGGTTCTCTTGGTGAATCTCCCGGACAGTGGAGGCGACGTCGAGCTGGACCCGGCCGAACCCCGTGGCCTTCACCCTAACGCCACCGGACACGAGGCGGAGCAGCACGTCGCGGTGCACCGAAGTCATGCCTAAGTGATCGATGCTCACCTTCGGAAGTGCTGTGATGACCGGTTCCAACTCGACCAGGTCATCCGCGTCGAGATAGAACTCGACGTGCATCCCTGCAACATCCCATGCCCGCCGCCCAAGTGACGAAACACTTTCCAGTTCGGCCGAGCCGCCACGGTAGAGATTGAACCGAACGCCACGGACTCCCGCTTCAGCGAGACGAAGAAGTTCGTCATCACTTGTGTTCTCGGCAATATTGGCAACGCCCACGAAGTTAGGGCCAAGCGTTGCCAGCGCGTCCGTCAGATAGCTCTGGTCGAAGGCCTGGAATGAACCCGACACCACAGCACCGCCCGTGACTCCCAGATCTGAAACGGCCTGCAGATAATCCGTCGCCGTGAACTCGGGCGGCAGGTATCCGTTGTTTCGCACGAGCGGGAAGCGGGAATCGATGATGTGGAAATGGCTGTCGAAGACCTGTCGAGTCATTGTGGCTCCCTCGCTACGTGGATTGTGCGCCTCCGACCCTCATTCTGTCAGGTTGGCTAGTACGCGAACTGCCACATGTAGCGGCGTCCTTCCAGTGAATACCCCCGTACCGCTGCATAGTGGGCGGCAATCCGGAACGCAATGGTGTAGAAGACCAGCGGGGCTACGAACGCCCGCATTTCCTGGGGAATTCCGGGAAGCTCGAGTTCACGGCTGTCCACCCGGAAGGTCTCCCCGCTGTACTCCTCAAGGAAACGGTCAGCGCGTTCCGCCATTGGACGAGTCTCGTCTTCGCCCAGGTACAGGATGCTTTTGGTGGTTTTGTCAAAGACCTCGAACGGGCCTTGGAAGAACTCGTTTGCGTTGATGGTTGCCGCGTGCATCCACTGCATTTCCTGCAGGAAGCAGCTGGTGAAAGTGGTGCCCATGCCCTGCAATGAACCCGATGCGATGAGGTACGTTACGGGAACGTCCTTCATGTTCTCGGCGATTTTGGCGGCGTAGGGCTCGAACGCGCGAACCGCGGTTTCGGTGGCGCCTGGTAGTGCAGCCAGAGCCGAGAGCTCTGCGGAAACGCTCTCGCCTTCGCGTTCCAGAATGGCGAGGGCGAGCAGTTGCAGGAGGATCTGGTTGCCGTCCCCGTTCTTGCCTACTAAGGCCGTGTTGACTGCCTGTGCCAGGGTACCTTCAGCGTTGAGGGTCACTGCCACGACGGCGGCCCCCCGCTCCTGCGCCCAGGAGGCTGCCTTTGCGGTTTCTGGGGTCATGCCTGCAGCAGAGAAGGTGATGACCAGAGCGCCCTGCCCCACTCCGGGTGAGGCACGGTAGTAAAACTCATCAGAGTTCACGGAGGTCACCGGCGTTGTGGCGCGCCGGTCCAGGAAGTACTGCACGGCGTGGAGGCCCGAAAGTGAGCCTCCGGCGCCGACAAGATAAACCCTCTTTAGCTCCGGCAGGCCGGATACGTATGACCTGATGTCCGGCCAGAGGGTCAGGGCGTGCTCCTGTGGTTCGCGGATGTTGCCGGGAATTTCTTTGACAGGCTGTATTCCCATGAAGGTGCCGTCGGTCATTGTTTGTGCCTACTTTCTTGTCCGGGCGTGGCGCTTACTTGTTTGCGGAGGGTGCCGGTGTTGCCGTCTGCTCGGCTTTGGGCAGGTACTGTTCGGGCATCGGGGAGCCCGGGAACCACTTCTGGTAGAGCGTTTTCCAGGTGCCGTTTTCCATGGCCTCTGCCAGGGCCGTGTTCAGGGCCTCCTTGAAGGCGGTCTTGTCCTTGGCGAGGGCGAAACCGGCCGGTGCATCGAAGGAGGGGATGTCTGCAACGCTGACCAGGCCGTGCTGCTCTGTGTAGTCCTGTGCGGTTTCGTAGTCCAGGAAGTGGGCGTCGGCTGAGCCGCTGTTCACGGCTGCGATTGCGGAGTTGTTGTCCGGGAAGCGGACCAGGTTCGCGGTGCTGAAGTTCTTTACTGCGTAGGCTTCCTGCAGTGTTCCCTGGACCACGCCCAGCCGTTTGCCGGACAGGCCATTGGCGTCCTTGATGCCGGAGTCTTTGCTGGTCAGGACCGTCAGGTAGCCGGCGAGGTAGCCGTTGGAGAAGTCCACGGTTTCCTTGCGCTTTTCGGTGATTCCGATGGCGGCCACGCCGACGTCGAACTGGCCGTTGGCCACTGCGGGAAGGATTGCGGAGAAGTCCTGGCCGGTGAAGACGACATTGTCCACTCCGGCCCGCTTCGCTACGTCCTTGAAAAGCTCGACGTCGAAACCGGTGAAGTTACCCTGCGCATCTGCAAAGGCATAAGGCTTCAGATCCCCGACGCTGGCAACCCGGACAGTGCCCGGCTGGATCAGCCCGTAGGAGTTTTCCCCAGAGGGGGACGACGGGGAATTGCCGCCGCATGCAGTGGCAATGGTGGCGAGCAAAGCAGCTGAGGCCATTGCAACGCCGAGGCGGAACCTCTTTGAACGATAGGTGGGCATTGCTTTCCGATCTGTGAAAGTGATAGCCATCCCGGGGCCGTACGGGTCGGGTGCTGATGCTTGGATGTGAGAGCGTTATCAGATACGTCAACGCTATAGCCCACATTTCTGCTCGTCAAGAGCTGGGTGAATCGCGAAGCTGTCAGCACTTGCATTCCTGACATGGCGCGGTTTTCAAGGGTTTGATGCCGGCGAGGCGGTTACCTGCACTTCGAAATGTGGGTCGACATTCTGCGAACGTTCTCTTACGCTCGTACGTATCTACTTTGGAGGCATGATGGTTTCGATCCTGACAGCGAGGGACAACGTCGTTGACTGCTACCTGGATGAGGGGCAGGCTTTTGCGGGCGGTAACGCCTTGAACGTTGCGGTCTTCGCCCGGCGCGCGGGAGCAAGAACCGCCTACGCCGGCACCGTTGGAACGGATCCTGCCGGAGCTCTGGTCTTGAACGCCCTGAACTGTGAAGGCGTGTCCACGGATTTCCTGCAGGTCCGGCGCGGGAGTACCGCTTATTGCGTGATTGGCCGGAACAACGGGGACCGGGTGTTCCGGGAAGTCGGGCTAGGGGTCTCCCATGCTGAATTCGATGGCGGATTCGTTTTACCGGCATCTGGTTTTGATGCTGTCCACCTCAGCGTCTCCAGCCACCTTGAGGATGTGGCGCCCAACCTCGCCTCTGTTTCCCGCCTGTCCTTCGACTTCTCGACCAACAGGGATGCCGCCCTGCTCAACGCGGTGGCGCAGCACTGTTATCTCGCATCCTTCTCCGGAGGAGATCTCAGCGGGCCCGAGGGACTCGGTCTGGCCCGCCACGCCATCGCCCTGGGTGCGACCTGGGCGCTGGTAACACGTGGAGCAGACGGCGCCGTCCTGGTGAACCGGGACCACTCCTACGGCGCTCCAGCGGCAAGCACCATTTTGGTGGACACCCTGGGGGCCGGTGACACCTACATCGCCAACGTTTTGACTGCGCTCCTGCAAGCAAGAAACCCACATGAAGCCTTGGCCAAAGCGTCGGAAGCCTCCGCACTCACATGCAGCAGGCTCGGAGCGTTCGGGAAAGGAGAAGCCCTCAGCGCCGTGCCACTGCCGATACATGGAAGGTAAGCTACTGAGGCCCGGCTCGGGGCTGCGCACAGGCAGCCCGGAACCCGCCCGATCACGGAAAGACTGCCATGCCGCCACCGCCCAGGATCACCATCACCCAGGTCGCAGCTGAAGCCGGTGTCAGCACTGCTACGGCCGGGCGGGTCCTTGGCGGTTACGGCTATTCCAGCGACGACGTCACAGCCCGGGTGCAGGCTGCAGCCCGAAAGCTGGGCTACAAGCCCAACACGCTTGCCCGAAGCCTCGTCACCGGCCGCAGCCAAACCATTGGCGTAGTCGCCGCTGACATCGACAACGCCTTTTACGCCCGCGTCCTGCGGGGGATAGGGGACGTGGCAAGGTCCCGCGGCTTCGGCGTCATCCTCACCAACAGTGATGAGAACCTTGAACGCGAAATGGAAGCCGTTCAGCTTCTCCTCGAAAAACGCGTCGATGGGCTCATCATCACCCCCTGCGACGTTCAGGGATCCGAACATCTCCGCAGCCTGATAGCCGGAGGCTGTCCAGTAGTCCAAATAGACCGGGCAGCTCACCACCTGGCGGCAGACTCGGTGACAGTGGACAATCGCGGCTCCGCCCGCGAAGCTGTAGCCCACCTGCTGAAAGCAGGCCACAGGCGAATAGGAATCATCGCTGAACTCGAGCAAATCGAAGATGGCAGCCTTGAGGACTTTGTCTCCCAGGCGGCCTTTTCCCCCGTGACCGCGCAAACGCTCTATCCAAGCTGGCAGCGGCTACTCGGATACCTCGACGCCCACCGGGACGCCGGCATCCCCGTGGAGACCCAACTCATCCGCCGCGCTGGAGCCTACTCATCAGATGCCGCACGTCACGAGGCCATCCGGCTGTTTGAGTCCAGCCACCGGCCTACCGCCGTCTTCACCGCCGACGGAACCATGTCCCACGGACTGATGCAAGCCATCGCAGACCTCAAAATCGAGGTCCCTGGCCAAGTTTCGGTCGTCTGCTTCGATGACCTCGACTGGATGACATTCATGCAACCGGCTATAACTTCAGTTCACCAGCCTGTGCACCGCATCGGCTCAATGGCAGCGGAGCTTCTCCTTGCCAGGATCGCCGGTGAGACATCCGTACCGAAACATAACGTCTTGGAAGCACGGCTCAATATCCGAGACTCGGTGGGCCCTCCTCCGGACCAAGCAGAGAACTAGAGTCGCACGTACACAGGGCGGGGAAGTGGTGGAGTGGCGGTGTCCACCACATCCCGCGCTGCTAGTTCTGGTGCACGGGGGCCCAGGCGCCCGTGCTCACTGCCTCCGGCGCGGGCACGCCGGTGTCGAAGCGGTCGAGGCGGAAGGACTTCAGTACCGGGGACGGGGTTCCGGTGAGGATTTCCTCGGCGAGGAGCTCACCAAGGATAAGCCCGAGCGTTGCGCCGGAGTGAGTGAACACGGTGTGCAGTCCCGAAATTGAAGGCACCGGACCCACTACCGGTTCGCCGTCGCCCGGAATGGGTTTCAGTCCTGCTCCTACGCGTTGCGCGGTCAACTTCGGGTTCCCGGCCAGCACCTTTGATGCCTCCTCGAGCAAACCCTGCACCGATTCATCCGGAACAGTGAACGAGCCGTCGTCCTCGACAACCACCGACTGTTCTGCCCAGTCCGCATCGAGCACGAGCCGGCCGTCGGGTGTGGGCCGCACCGCGACGCGTGGGGTGTTCAGCACCGTTGTCACCTTGCTGTCGATCGGATCGGTGTACAGCACGAAGGCTGCGGGTGTGGCATCTGGAACCGTTACGCCCAGGGCGGCGAGCTGGGCCGGAACGTCACCGCCGGTGGCCAAAACCACTTGGTCGGCAGCCAACCGCGTCCCGTCGCCGAGGATCACACCGGCGGCGGCGCCGTCCTGCACGTCAACGCGCACATCGCCGGCGTGCTCGACGACGCGTGCGCCCTTGGTCACCGCTTCGGCAACCAGGGCAGGGATGAAGTCGGGCATGTTCACCCAGCCTTCGCCCGGGTTGTAGATTGCGCCTTCTTCGGCCACCGCCTCCGCGTTCACGTCCGGCGCGATCCGGGCAACATCGGCACGGTCGATCCAGTGAGAGTCGTACCCCGTTGAACGCTCGAAGGCGAAGGTCTCGCGGAATGTTTCCTTGGGGCTGGCCCACTTCATTGCGCCGTCGAACCGGATGTAGCCTCGGCTTTCGGGGTGGTGCGCGCTCCAGGTCCGGTAACGGTCGATGGCAAGCATCCGCAGGTAGTGGTATTCCGCGGAGCGGGCACCCGATGAGTTCAGCCACGCGATCGAGCGGCCCGAGGCCCCGCTCGCGAGCGGTCCGGCTGTTACAAGTGTCACCTGGGCGCCGCCTCGTGCGAGGTGCATGGAAGTCGATGCGCCAAGGATGCCGCCGCCGATGACGACGACATGTTTGGCTGGAATTGTGGAGGACATGGTTCTCCCTTTCTGGGTGTACGTGATTTGCGCAGGGCGGGGAGGGCCTGCGCTGCGCTGCCCGGTTTCGGCTCCGGTTAGGCGAAGGCGTGAATTTTTTCGATGGTCCGAAGGACTTCAAGGGACTGGGCTGGATTGACCGGCACGGTGCCCTCGCCGCGAAGTGCGGCAGCCAGTTCTGAGTAGAACCGGGGGTAGGCCCCGGTTTCGGCGGGAACGCTCGTCGTGGAACCGTCGAGCCCCAGGACCCCCCAAGCGTCCTGGGGCTCCACACCGTACGAGGGGTCCAGCGGGGACATACCCGCTGCGAGGGCAGGTTCCTGGTGGTCCAGTCCCCATTTGGTGTAGCCGGACTTGGAACCCAGGACGTGGAAGCGCGGGCCGACCTGCGCTGCCATTCCGTTCATCCAGAGCCTGGATCGGACACCTGATTCATGAAGCAGTGACACGAAGGCCTCCGTGTCAGCTCCGTCCGGATGCGGGCCGTGGTTCGCCGTCTCCCCGTAGCTTTCGTCGACCGCACCGAACAGTTGGACGGCCTGGTCGATCAGGTGGGCGCCGAGATCGTGGAGGATCCCGCCGCCTTCCGTCAGGGAAGCGGTGTCGCGCCAGTTTCCGAACCCTTCGGGCCGCCACCATTCGAAGCGGGACTCGAAGCTGCGGACCTCGCCCAGCGCGCCTTCCCGCAGCAGCTTTTTGAGCGTCAGGAAATCAGCGTCCCACCGGCGGTTTTGGAAGACTGTGAGCTGGACGCCGGCTTCAGCGGCCTGCGTGATGAGGCGTTCGCCTTCAGCCGATGTGGTGACGAACGGCTTGTCCACCACCACATGGAGGCCCTGGGCCATCGCTGTCGAGGCCAGGTCGAAGTGGGTGAGCGGCGGGCTTCCGAGGATTACCAGGTCAAGATCGCTGGAGAGGGCGAACAGGTCCTCCGCTGTTGGAACGACCCGTGCCTGGGGGTAAAGCCTGGCCGCCTCCGCGGCGCGGGCTGGATCCGCTGTGACAATGGCGTCCAGCGAGTAGCCAGGGTCCGCTGCAATGAGCGGCGCGTGGAAGACTTTGCCGGAGACGCCGAATCCCACGACGGCGGTCCGTATGGGTGAGGCTGCAACTTCCCGCATCAGAGTACTTCTGAGAGGAAGCGTTGGAGGCGTTCGCTCTTGGGGTTGTCGAAGAGGTCGGCAGGGGTGCCGGCTTCGACCACCTCGCCTTCGTCCATGAAGACGACCTGGTCCGCCACCTTGCGGGCGAAGCCCATTTCATGGGTGACGACGAGCATGGTCATTCCGCGGCGTCCGAGTCCTGCCATGAGGTTCAGGACGCCTTTGACCAGTTCCGGATCCAGGGCGCTGGTGGCTTCGTCGAACAACATGACTTCGGGTTCCATGGCCAGGGCGCGGGCGATGGCGACACGCTGCTGCTGTCCGCCCGAAAGGTCCCGCGGGCGGTGGTCTGCGCGTTCGGCCAGACCCACTTCTGCCAGCCGGCGGCGGGCGCGTTCGCGCGCTTCCGCTTTGGGCATGCCCTTCACACTCCACAGTGCCAGGGCTACGTTTTCCAGGGCGGTGTGGTCCGGGAAGAGATTGAAGTGCTGGAACACCATGCCGATGCGGGCTCGCAGGATGTCTGGGTTGACTTTCAGCGCGCTTTCGCCCGCCAGGAGCACGTCTCCGCTCTTGGGCTCATGCAGGCGGTTGACTCCACGGAGGAGGGTGGACTTGCCCGAACCGGAAGGCCCGATGATGCAGGTGGTGGTTCCCGGTTTTACGGTGAGGTTGACGTTGCGGAGGACCTCGATGTCCCCGTAGGCCATGGTGAGGTTCTTCAGTTCCAGGCTGGAACCGTGAAAGGTCTCGATGTCTGGGGCTGCGTTGTTGCGTGAGGTGTTGCTGGCGAGGCTCATGTGTTGCTCCCGGTGATCAGAGGCGAGGACGCGTCGAGTTCTTTGACTTCCTTCAGGCCGCTTGTGGGCGCTGCGGGGCGGCGCCGGCCGGTGCGGAACCTGTTGTCGAAATAATTGACCAAGTGGGTCAGAGGCACTGTGATGACGAGGTAGAAGATGCCTGCCATGACCAGCGGCGAGAGGTTGCCCGAGAGGACTGCAGCGTCCTGGCCTACCCGGAAGAGCTCGCGTTCGCTGACCAGCAAGCCCAGGAAGTAGACAAGGGAGGAGTCCTTGACGATGGCGATGAACTGGTTCACCAGAGCGGGCAGCACCCGGCGGATGCCTTGCGGGATTACCACCAGGGCCATGGACTTGGCGTAGCTCATGCCCAGGGCGCGGCAGGCCTCGCCTTGGCCCTTGTCAACGCTTTGGATCCCTGCACGGAAGATCTCGCCGATGTAAGCGCTGGCGATCAGGCTCAACGCGATGATGCCCAGGGGGTACGGCGAGGGGCCGAAGACCGACTGGCTTAGCCGGGCGAACCCCTGGCCGATGAGCAGGATGGTCAGGATCGCGGGCAGGCCGCGGAACAGATCAGTGTAAATCCGGGCCGGAACGCGCAGCCATTTGGAGGGGGAGATGCCCATAATGGCGATCACCATGCCCATGATGACGCCCAGGATGGTTGCCGCGATGGAAATGATCAGGGTGTTCAGGAGCCCGACTCCGAGGAGTTGCGGGAAGACTTCGGCCATCGCATTGAAGTCGAAAAAGGTGCGGATGATGGTGTTGAACCAGTCCATGGTTGCTCTCAGACGTAGTTGGCTTATGAATCCCGGGCGGACCGCGAACGACGGTCCGCCCGGTTGGTTGCAGCCGGCTGGTTCCCGGCTGTTCGCTTAGGCGCTTACTTGTTTGCGGAGGGTGCCGGTGTTGCCGTCTGCTCGGCTTTGGGCAGGTACTGTTCGGGCATCGGGGAGCCCGGGAACCACTTCTGGTAGAGCGTTTTCCAGGTGCCGTCTTCCATGGCCTCTGCCAGGGCCTTGTTCAGGGCCTCCTTGAAGGCGGTCTTGTCCTTGGCGAGGGCGAAACCGGCCGGTGCATCGAAGGAGGGGATGTCTGCAACGCTGACCAGGCCGTGCTGCTCCGTGTAGTCCTTGGCCGCTTCGTAGTCCAGGAAGTGGGCGTCGGCTGAGCCGCTGTTCACGGCTGCGATTGCGGAGTTGTTGTCCGGGAAGCGGACCAGGTTCGCGGTGCTGAAGTTCTTTACCGCGTAGGCTTCCTGCAGTGTTCCCTGGACCACGCCCAGCCGCTTGCCGGACAGGCCATTGGCGTCCTTGATGCCGGAGTCTTTGCTGGTCAGGACCGTCAGGTAGCCGGCGAGGTAGCCGTTGGAGAAGTCCACGGTTTCCTTGCGCTTTTCGGTGATTCCGATGGCGGCCACGCCGACGTCGAACTGGCCGTTGGCCACCGCGGGAAGGATTGCGGAGAAGTCCTGGCCGGTGAAGACGACATTGTCCACTCCGGCCCGCTTCGCTACGTCCTTGAAAAGCTCGACGTCGAAACCGGTGAAGTTGCCCTGCGCATCGGTGAATGTGTATGGCTTCGAATCACCCAGGCTGGCAACCCGGACAGTGCCGGGCTGGATCAGCCCGTAGGGATTATCGGCTGAGGACTGGGCGGGAGTTGACCCCCCGCAGCCGGACAGTGCCAGGAGAGCCGCGACGGCGGCCGCGACCATGGCCGCCGGGCGGAAGTTGAATCGTGTGCTCAAGGTTTTTCCAATCGTGGGAAGCGGGGTGGCCCTTGGGCCTTTACTGGTATTGCTTGCTGAGTCCGGTCTCAAGAGCTAGGGTTGAGACCGGACTCACATTTGGGTTGGTAAAAATGTAACTCAAGCCACATCGGCCGTCAAGGCCTCATGGAAAGGCAGAAATGAGCAGCAACAATTCCAGGCGCCGTGACGTCACGGTCGCGGATGTGGCTAGGGCGGCCAATGTCTCCAAGGCGCAGGCCGCACGCGCGCTCGGCAATTACGGGGCTGTGAGCGACGACGTCCGGGAGCGTGTCCTGGCCGCCGCCGAGGAACTTTCCTACCGCCCGAATGAACTCGCCCGCAGCATGAACACTGGAAAATCGCACACGATAGGTGTGGTGGTCGGTGATATCGAAAACCCACACTTTGGCCTGGCCACCAGGGGGATCACCGACACCGCAAAGAAGGGCGGCTACAACGTCATCCTTGTGAACACCGACGAGGAACAAGCCGCGGAAGTCGATGCTGTCCAGGTTCTGCTGGACAAGCGGGTGGATGGCCTTATAGTCGCCCCTGCGTCATCTACCGACACAGAACATTTACAGCGCATTTGCGAGACGGGGCGGCCATTGGTCCTGCTTGACCGCGCAGCCAACGGGGTCGCGGCAGAAACCGTCGCTGTCAACATGGCGGGTATCTCCTACGAGTCGACGAGGTACCTGCTGGACTCTGGCCACCGCAGGATTGCCTTCATTTCCACGTTGAAGTCTGACTCGCCGTTCAGCCCGGCCACTCAGGTGGATTCTTCACAGATTTCCGAGCGCCTGGACGGCATGTCGCGGGCATTTGAGGAAAAAGGACTTGCGTTTCCCCACGATTTGGTCCGGCTCAATGCCGGCGATGAAGACTCCATCCGAAACATCACGCGTGAACTCCTCGTCCTTCCGGACCCGGCGACGGTCGTCGTGCCGTCAGATGGACTGATCGCCCTCAGCGTGCTGGGGGCCATACAGGAACTTGGACTCTCGATCCCCGACGACGTCTCATTCCTCATGTACGACGACTTCGCATGGACACGCCTCACCACGCCGCCCCTGACAGTCATTGCCCAGCCCGTCTATGACATGGGCGTCGCCGCTGCCGCTGCTTTGATCCGGCAGATCGAAGGACGGAAAGTAGCCGACATGCCGCCCGCCCTTGAAGCGCGGCTAATACAACGAGGCTCAGTAGGGCCCGCCAAAGTGCTGTCCAACTCCTAGGCCGGCGCCGCCGCCTGGAAACCGACCGTGGGCGTGGCCCTAAAGGCGTTAACGGCCCTATCTGCGATAACTTGGGCATCGCTTCCGGAATCAAGGATCGTATTCCGGGCTGATTCGGAATCGACCATCACGGCCGTAACGGCGAGGCCGTCCGAAGCCTCAGTGGTCAACAGGGCGTCCACCTGGGCCGAGAAGCAGGAGTCACTCGACTTGGAGTGAACGTCCATGGCCACCACGTGGTTGTTGGAGACGAAGTTGCCCACCCCCGCCTTCAGCCGGATGATGACAGGCGTCGCACCCGCCGGACGGATGCTTCGTGAGTCGATGACCTCGGAGAAGTGGTTGCCGACGACGGAGTTGTTGCTGCCGCTGACACAGAGAAGTCCGTTGAGGTCGTCCAGTCCGTTGTCGACTCCCAGGAAGGGCGTCCAGGGCTCCTGGTCCCGCAGGAAATGATTCGTGGCCACCAGGTTTTCCGAACTGTTCGCTGCGAGAATCAGCATCCCGGGGTAAAACGAATGCAAGCGGTTGTTGGTGACGCTGGAACGCGTGACGCCGTCGAGATGGACGCTGCTCGCCCCACGGGGGAAGACGTTGTTCGCAGTTACCAGGAGCCCGCCATGGTTCTGGGCGTAGATCGAGTGACCCTTGAAGCCTGCTCCGACCAGGTTGTCGGTGATCTTTGATGCCTGCCCCCACCCGCGCAGCTCGATGCAGCTTCCGCATTCGGCGATGAAGTTGTCGTGGATGGACAGCGCGTCCGCGTTGTAGATAGTTAGAGCGTGCTCAAGGTAGACGAACCCCATGCCGTTTATGCGGAATGAGTCATTGGCGTTCGCGACGTAGATACCGGTCTTGCCGTTGACGTAGGTGTTCTCCGGATGCATCCCCGAGCCATCCGGGTTGAAGTGCAACCCGTCGATGCAGAAGTTGGAGAACTCGACCGAGCTGATCCGCGGGCTCCCGCTTCGCTCAATGTAGAAGGCGGCTCCCTTGGATTCCTCCCCGTCCCCGGCGGGGGGAAGGTCGACGAGAATGCGGCTCCCGCCGGGCCACAATTCATGCAAGTCGGGCCATTCGTCTTCGGGAAGGTTGAACCGGATGCTCGACGACGTGAAGCCGTGTCCCGAGCCCTGGATCCGGAGGAAGCTGACGTCGATCACCACCTGCGTACGAAGGTGGTAGTCCCCCGGCGGAATGTAGATCACCGCTCCTGGCTTTCCTCCATTGTTCACATCGGCGGCGGTCTGCCGGTCCTTGATGTCGGCGATGATGCTGTTGATTACTTCACCGACGTCCTTGGACGGATTGCCGACGGGCCACGTAGTCACGTCGTAGTAGTTGTTGCTGGACATAGGTTCTTTCCTTGGGTTGTACGTCAGATGGATTTTGGAGACCGGGGGCACATTCCCGGGCGCCTGCACCGGGTTCATTGGGCCGCCGGTTGATGCTCCGGGAGTTCCTTCCGTAGTTCCTCCGACGTTGGAGGGTGGGCGCCTGCGCGGCGCACTGTGATGGCCGCTGCCCTGGATGCCAGGCGGCCCAGCGACTCCAGCGCCGGCGGTGCCAGGCCATCTGCTCCGCGCATGAGGATTCCATAGATCAGGGCAGACATATACGCGTCGCCGGCCCCGATAGTGTCGACCACGGCAGACTTAAGCGAGGGAACGACTACCCGCGCCCCTCCCGTTGTGAGCATGGATCCCTTCGCTCCCATGGTGACGGCGACGAGTCCGGCCCCAAGTTCAAGGATACGTTTTGGGATGTCTTCCAGGGATAGCCGCGGATAGAGCCACAGTGCGTCCTCGTCGCTGAGTTTAACTACCTCCGTGAACGGGACGAGTTCCTCGAAGATTGTTGTTGCCTCAGATTGGCTGCCAAGCAGTGCAGGGCGGATGTTGGGATCGTAGGTGACCACACAGCGTTTATGTGATCGCTTGAGAAGCTCTCTTACTACTGCGGCTCCCGGCGCCAGGAAGGTAGCTATCGAGCCGGTGTGCAGGACTTTGGGAAGGGTGGCCGGAGCGGTCCGCGGGAGGTCCCACCGGATGTCGAAGTCATATTGTGCCGACCCATCGGAAGCCAGAACCGCAGTCGCCGTAGCGGTTCCGCCACGGCCCTTGGAACCGGGCCAGAGATTAACACCGGCGTTGCGAAGGTGCTTCTCGATAGCGGCGGCATGGTGGTCGTCACCGATCGAGGTCAACAATGCGGTGTCCGCACCCAGCCGTCCGAGTCCGTAGGCAACGTTTGCAGGTGATCCCCCCGGGTGTTCCACAGTGCCTTGGGGAGAGACAACTATGTCCACGAGGGCTTCACCGACGACGAGGACATCAGTGTTCGGTGCGGAGTCATCACGGGTGTGCTGGACTGTTGGCATTATGGACCTTTCCTAGGGTTAGGCGAGTGTTGAGACCGCGAGCTTCAGGAGTGTTGCCGAGCCTCCCTCAGCCGACAGCCAGTTCTCCGGGTTTTCGGTTTCGGGGAAGATGAGATCAGTCAGGACCACCTTGCCGCCCTGGCCGAATACTTCGACCGAGCAGTGGTCCATGACGATGAGTAGTTTGAGCACACCGTTTTCAAGGTCAACCGGTGCTGATTCCACCGAGGCGAATTTTCCGTGAAAGCGGGTGTTTCCTGATTGCCTGCGGTCAAGCATGAGTTGGCCGCTGGTTGCGTTGTAGCTGAGAACGGTGCCCTCGCTCCCGTCGCTGCTTCCGAAGAGCCGGAAATCGAGACGTTCGGCGCTTCCGGGCAGTATCTCCGCCTCGATGATCTGGGCGCGGCCGGGTACCGCATGCGGCAATCGGAGGGCCGAATTTCGCAGCTCAAAGCTGTCTGCATTCATTTGGTCCATGGCAGCAGGCGGCTCCTTTCCTGCGGAGAGGCCGGCCAGGACCGGTTGCTGGACCAGACGGGCCGAGCCGTTGACTGCTGTGAGGCGCACTTCGCGGGCGAGGGTCATCGAGGACCGCCAGGGGGCGGTGGGCAGGTCATTGGCGTAGTCCCAGTTGTTCATCCAGCCGATGATGATGCGCCGGTCATCAGGGGCGTTGCTAAAGGATACGGAGGCGTAGCAGTCCCGTCCCCAGTCCAGCCACAGGCATTGCTGCAAGGCTGCAGGACCCGCCTTGGGGTCGGGGAGGGAGGACAGGCCTGCTGGCGCCACGAGCGAACCGGCGTCCGGGAGGAAACGCGCGCCGTCGAACTGCCCGATGAAGTACTGGCCGCCGGAACCTCCTGCCACTGCGCCGGGGTTAACGTTGACGATCAGCACCCATTTGATGTTGTCCGGGTCCCCGTCCACAGCCAGGGGAAAGAGATCGGGGCACTCCCATTCGCCGGCGTCGGCGTTGGCCGGGCCGAAGTCGCTCAGGAAGTCCCACGATTTGAGGTCTTCCGAACGGTAGAAGACCACCTTTTGGTGCTGCGCTTCGACGGCGACCATGACCCAGCAGGCACCGTGGTCCCCTTGATAGCGGAAGACCTTGGGATCGCGGAAGTGCGCGGAGTTTCTGGTGAGGACAGGGTTCCCGTCGTATTTTCGCCACGTCATTCCTGCGTCTGTGCTGTAAGCCAGGGACTGGGCCTGCGTGCCGCTGTGTTGGGACCCGACCTTGTAGGCACTGGTGTAAATGGCTACGAGGGCAGGCGCGTCCCCCGTGCCGAAACCGGACGTGTTGCCGTGGTCGACGACGACACTCCCCGAGAAGATGTCCTCTGTCTCGTCGCAGGCAATGGCAACGGGGTGTTCCGTCCAGTGCAGCAAATCACGGGAGGTGGCGTGGCCCCAGGACATGTTGCCCCAGACGTTGCCGTACGGGTTGTTTTGGTAGAAGAGGTGGTACAGGCCGTCGTGGAATACGAGGCCATTGGGGTCGTTCAGCCAGGTATCCCTTGCCGTGAAGTGGATGGCAGGCCGGAACCTGGAGGTTCCGGCCGGGACTGTTTCAGGGCGTACGGCATCAAGGCAACTGGACATGTCTGGCGTTCCTCTTGGGAAGTGGAAGGGGCTGGCTGCCTACCGCCGGGGAGCCGCGATGGAATCGCGGCGCACCAGGGGGCAGCTCAGAATGGTCGGGTGAGGTGCCATGAGGGTAAGGTCGGTCTTCCCCTCGACGGCGTCAATCAGGTGCTCGGTGGCCCAGGCACCCATCTCGTAGTGAGGCAGGGCAACGGTGGTGAGGCCCGGGTGAAGGTTGGCGGCGATCAGTTCCTGGTCATCGAAACCGACGATTGAAAGATCAGCGGGGATGGCCAGTCCCAACTCGGCGGCTGCGCGGTAGGCTCCCATCGCCATCCGGTCGTTGTAGCAGAACAATGCCGTAGGCATATCGGCGCGGTCCTCGCGGGCCAGGATCCTGCGGGCCGCTTCATACCCACCTTGCACCTCGGAGACCTCGGACTCGACAGGTGCCGCGCCGCCGTCGAGCCCTGCTTCGGTCAGCGTGGCCCGGAAGGCCTGGAGCCGATGACGGGTTGCGGGGACGTCATCGGTGTTGTTGATAAAGCCCACCCGGGTGTGGCCAGCTGCGAGGAGCGCGCCCACCGCGGCCCGTGCACCACCTTCTTCGTCCGGGATCACGGCGGTGATGTTTCCGCCGATGGAAACGGAGTCGACCAGGACGGAGGGCACGCTGCCGAGGTTGGCCGGCAGCTCCACGTTGCGGTGGTACATGGTGGCGTAGAGGATGCCGTCCACCCGGCGTTCCAGGAGGGCCTCGACGTCGGACCGCCTGGATTCGAGGCTGGCTGAGCCGGAGGTGTTGATGATCATGAGGTTGTACCCTCGGGCTTTGGCGGCCTCCTCAGCGCCGAGGATGATCCGGCCGGCGTGGGGCGTGGTGGCGATGTCCTCGCTGACCAGTCCCAGCATGCCGGTCCTCTGGGTGCGAAGGGCCTGGGCAAGGCGGTTGGGGCCATAGCCCAGTTGCTCCGCAATGATCCTGACCTTGTCCCTGGTTTCGGGGCTGATCCGGGCGTAGGAAACCTCGTTGAGGACGTGGGAGACAGTTGTCACGGAGACGCCGGCGGCGACGGCCACGTCCTTGATGCCGATGTTCTTGTTGCTCATCTGTCTCCCACGTCCTTATGGTTTGTGATGCCCCTGGGCGTCATCAGTAGGCTACTCGTTGTTGGTGGTCTACCCCTTCACGGCGCCGAGCGTCATGCCTGCGACGATCTTGCGCTGCAAGAGAAGGGTGAGGAGGATGACCGGGATGGAGTAAACCGCGGCCAGCGCCGTCATGGATCCCCAGTCCAGGCCGAACTGGGTCTGGAAGTTCGCGATCACCACGGGCGTTGTCTGGGAACGGATCGCTGTCATCAGCAGCGCGAAGAGGAACTCGTTCCAGGAGGCCAGGAAGGCGAAGATCGCGGTCACGGCGATGCCGCCGGAGACCACCGGGATCACCACCCGCCACAGGGCTCCGAGTCTGCTGCAACCATCCACCGTCGCAGCTTCCTCCAGGTCTTTCGGCACCGCTTCGAAGAAGCTGGACATCAGCCAGATCGACAGCGGCAGCGAGATGGTGGTGTGGGCAATGGAAAGAGCGATGGGAGTATCTGACAGGCCCATGGAAGCCATCATTGAAGCCAGCGGAATACCGATCGCCACCGGCGGCACCATGCGGGTGACCAGGGCGGCCATGATGAAGATGCGGCCGCTGAGGGTTTTGTACCTGGTGATGCCGTAGGCAGCCGGTACTGCCAGGAGCAGCGAAAGCAGGGTGCTGATGATGGCCGTCTGGATGCTGTTGATGAAGGAGGCGAGGACTCCGCTGCGGCCCAGTGCGTTGGTGTAGTTCTCCAGCGTCCATTCCTTGGGCAGGATGCTGGGCGGTACGGCGATGGTGTCGATCGGAGTCTTGAAGGATGTGAAGAGCAGGTACAGGAACGGGAAGCCGTAGAGAACCATGGCAGCTGCCAGGAGGATCCAGAGCAAGGTCCTGGTGCTCCGGCGGCCCGCTTCCAGGCCCTCCCGGTTGACGCCACGGCGTTTGCGGCCGCTGCTGCCCATGGTGGTTGGCACGGCAGGCGGGACAGTCGTGGCAGCTGCCTTCCCGCCGTCGTTCTTTGTTCGTTCGGCGACACGCATCAGTTGTCCTTTCCTGGCCGCCAGATGGTGGACACCGCGACGAACGCGACGGCGAGCATGGCCAGCAGGTAGAGGGTGCCCATGGCACTTGCCAGCCCTGGATCACCGAAGCGGATCATGGTCCGGTAGATCAGCAGGCTCATGGTTTCCGAGGCGGACTGCGGTCCGCCGTTGGTTTGGATAAGGATGGTGTCAAACGCCCGGGCCGCGTCGATTCCGCGGACCACCAGGGCGACGGCGATGACCGGCCGCAGCAGGGGCAGGATAATGCGGAACAGCATCGCTGGTGCGCGTGCACCGTCAAGGCGCGCTGCTTCGATCAGGTCCCCTGGAATGTTCTGCAGCCCGGCAAAGAGCACCAGGCACATGAAGGACGTGGTCAACCAGATGTCAGGAATGGCAACGGAGTACAGCACAATGTCCGGGTCCGAGAGCCAGCCGATCTGGTTGGGGTTGGACAGGATGCCGGCCTGGTGCAGGAGGGTCCCGATGAGCCCGAAGTTATCGATCATCAGGAACTTCCAGAGGAGGCCTGCCACGATCGGGGCGATCATCAGCGGGTACATGAACACGGTCCGCCAAATTTGGGAGCTGCGCCCAAGGGTGGTGAACAGCAGCGCCATGCCCAGCCCGAGGGCGAACTCGAGGGTGACCACGATCAGGGTGTAAGCCAGGGTCCGCCAGCCGGCACCCATGAAGGCGTCGGAGGCGAAGGCCCGGAAGTAGTTATCCAGGCCCACGAAGTCGCGGGGGCCGCCGGCGATCGGCGAGATCTTGAAGAAGCTGTCCGCCACGAGGCGGAACAGCGGAAAGGCGACAAACACTGCAAGGAACAGCGCCGCTGGTGTCATCAGGAACAATGCGAAGCGGCGATCGGAAATACGCACGGTTTTCTCTTCCGCTGGTTGGGGAACCGTGGCCGGCACCGGTTACTCAGGTGCCGGCCACAGTGGTCTTACTTTAGGAGGTCCTCGATCTGCTTTTTGGCGTCGGCGAGGAGTGTGGCGGAATCTCCGCCGGCCACGGCCTTCTGCAGCATGGGAACCAATACTGTGTCCACGATCTGCTGCCACTTTTCGGTCGCGGGGCGGGTGGCTGTGGCTTTCCCGTTGAGCGTTTCAATAAGCGGCCCGAAGCTTTCGTAGCCTTCCTTGTCCTGGTACTTCTCGAACGCGGAGATGCGGGAGGCGAGGCCGAGGCTGGATTCGATGCCCATGCTGTTGTGGTCATAGGCGCATTTGACGAACTTTTTCGCGTTGTCGGTGTTCTTGGTGGCCTTGGGAACGGTGAGGTACCACGGGCCGGGAACACCGGCCACTCCGGCGCTGCCGGCGATCATGGGAGCGGCTCCAACCTTGCCGGCCACGGGCGAATCCTTGGGGATCTGCCGGTAGGCGTGGGCCCAGAACCGGGTCATCGCCGTCTTGCCCTGGTTGAACAGGTTTTGGGCCGCAGCCCAGTCCACCTGCGCGGCACCGGAGGGAGCGGACTTGGTCAGGCTGACATAAAAGTCCAGGGCCTCCTTGTGCGCGGCGTTGTCGATGACCACGTTGTTGTTTTCGTCCAGGATCATTGGCGAGCCGGCCTGCAGGACGTGGGCAAGCCATTCCGTTTCTACGCCGCCCTTGACGTCCGTGCCGTACATGCCGTCCCGGGTGAAGAACTCGGAGATGTCCTGGTACTGCTGCCAGGTAGTGGGTGCGGCAAGTTCGTAGCCGTACTTGGCCTGGAAGTCAGCCTTGTTCTTGGCGTCTTCGAACAGGTCCTTGCGGTAGAGGATAATTTCGGCGTTTGTCCAGGCGGGCAGGCCGATGAAGTGCCCGTCCACGTTCGCTTCCTTGACGAGGGCGGGGAAGATGTCCTTCTTGGCCTCGTCGGTGAAAATTTCGTCGATGGGCTGGACAGCGTCCTTGAAGCTCGGCAGCCAGACCGAGTCCAAGGCTGCGACGTCGAAGGAAACGTTGCCGGAAGAAAACTCGCTGGAGAGCCGGTTGAACATGCCGTCGTAGGGCAACTCGACAAAGTTCACGTCGATCCCGGCGTCCTTCTTGCACTGCTCGGCAACGCCCTTGAGCTCGGCATGACCGCCGGCCTCTACCAGGACGTTGACGGTGCTGGTGCCGGCGCTACCCGTGGTGGACGGGCCCCCCGCGCCGCACCCGGTGGCCGCCAGTGCGACGGCGGTGCAGAGGCCGCCAATGGTGGCGAACCTGTTGATGGTCTTTCGAGTGGACATCGCTGTCGACTACTTTCTCTCGAACGGAAATGGCGAGACTGAATCTGGGGTGAAAAATCGTTTTGCTAAAACGACTTGGCACTCACCATACGACCGCCCGTCGGAAAGTGTCAAGCGTCACAACAGCGACATTCCACCTATTGACGACCTGGGGGAGAAGCCCCTAACGTGATCCCGAACCGGCGAAAAACCGTTTTGGCAACTTTGGCAGACCGGGCACCTTTTGCGCAAGCGTCCAACATCAAAGTGTTCCGCCGGGTCAGGCCTTCCCACAGAGCTCAAACGAAGGAGTTTCACGTGCAAGTCCACCCTCAGCAGCCCGCCCGCAGAGCAGTGCTGCGCGTCGGGTCAGCGTTCTTGGCTGCGTTCGCCGGCACCCTGTGTGCGGCCAGCCAGGCTGCGGCCACCCGCAGCAATCCAATCGCAACCCGCCAAGAGGCCGAAACAGGCCAGCAGCTTCCGGAGCTGCCGGGCCACCGGCACATCATCGGGCTCCTCTAGCACTGCTTCATCCACCCAAAACGCCAGCAGCTATGCATTCCCCCAACGAAGTGAGGAGTATCAGCTTTGACAACTGTTTATGACGTCACCACCTGGTCCGTCCCTGGAAATCCCGCAGCAACCCCCTACAACGACATCGGGCTCATCATCAACAGCATCATCGCCGATGTGAAGTCCCAGCAGACCAGCCAGGCCTCCAAACCAGGCGCCGTCGTCTACATCCCACCGGGCGATTACTCGCTAAAGACCCGCGTCAATGTGGACATCAGCTTCTTGACCATCCGCGGCTCAGGGCATGGATTCACTTCCAGCAGCATCCGCTACAACGCGGGCAACACGTCCAGCTGGCATGAGATCAACCCCGGCGGCAGCAGGATCCGGGTGGAAAACACGGACGGAAACACCGATGCGTTCCGCGTCTTCCGCACCGGCGACCCGCGGCTGAGCTCGATCGTGTTCCAGAACTTCTGCCTCGACGGCGTCTCGTTCGGCTCCAACCAGAACTCCTATGTGAACGGAAAAACGGGCATCCGCTTTGATTCCGCCAACGATGCGTGCCGCATCGAAGGCATGGGGATGGTGTACCTGGAACACGGACTCGTTGTGCGGGACACGGACGCCCTGAGCGTGAGCGGAAATTTCCTGGCCGAGTGCGGAAGCTGCATTGAACTCCCGGGCTCCGGGCAGGCCTCGAAGGTCACGGACAACCTCATCGGCGCCGGCTACGCTGGCTTCTCGATCTTCGCCGAAGGGCACATGGGCCTGCTCGTGAGTGGCAACAACGTGTTCCCGCGGGGCAGGAGCAGCGTGCATCTCAAAAACTGCACACGTTCATCCCTCACCTCCAACCGGTTCCATGCCTTCTACCCGGGCATGGTGAATTTCGAAGGCAACTGCACCGAAAACCTGCTTGGTGCGAACCACTTCCTCCGGCAAATGGAACCGTTCGACCCCCTCAAGCCTTACAACAACGGGCTGGACGACCTTTTTGGGCTCGTTCACCTTGCGGGCAGCGCAAACACGGTCACGGGAAACCACTTCTCCTATGACGTACCGTCAGCCTCGGTGAAGCCGCAGGGCCAAAAGCCCACCATCGTCCTGGTGGCCTCGGGCGCGAACAACTACATCGCAGCCAACAACACGGTAGCCTCTGTGCCCGTGAACACCGTGGTGCTGGACGGATCCACAACCGGAACCAAGATCCTGGACAGCGGCACGTCGGCTGAGTTTGTCCACTACACCAGCTCCTACTCGTTCCGGGCCACGCCCTAATCCATGGTTGCGCGCTCCTTCCGGGCCACGCGCAGGAAAGCGACAGGCCCGGAGGGAGCGGCCGCGGCTTCAACAGATGCAGTCGAAGGACATGAATCAATGATGATCAGTCGTACAAGGATGCGGTGGGCCACGGCGATGGCGGCGGTGCTGGCTGCTTCGGCGCTCACGACCGTGAACGTGCCGGCCCACGCCACCGACCCGGACCCGGCCACCCAGCAATACCGGCCGTATCTGCACTACACGCCACAAAAGAACTGGATGAACGACCCCAACGGGCTCGTCTACCACAAGGGCGTCTACCACATGTACTACCAGTACAACCCCAACGGAACGACCTGGGGGAATATGAGTTGGGGGCATGCCACGTCAACGGACCTGCTCCACTGGCAGGAAAAGCCTCTCGCAATCCCCCAGGCATTCAACGGGTCCAACCAACCCGTAGAGGACATCTTCTCCGGTTCCGTAGTTGTAGACACGCAAAACACCAGCGGCTTCGGGACTCTTCAGAATCCGCCCCTGGTTGCCGTTTACACAAGCAACTTCACTGGCGCCCACCCGACGTTTCCCGGTAAGCAGGCCCAGTCCCTCGCTTACAGCACGGACGACGGTCAGACGTGGGCCAAATACACAGGGAACCCTGTACTGAACAGGAACACCAGTGATTTTCGTGACCCCAAAGTGTTCTGGTACCAAGGGCCCGCCGGCTCCTATTGGGTGATGTCCGCCGTGGAAGCCAACGAGCACCGGGTTCTCTTCTACAAGAGCAATGACCTGAAGAACTGGGATTATCTTGATGACTTCAAGCCGGCCAATGCAACGGGCGGGCAATGGGAATGCCCGGACCTGTTTCCCCTCGCCGTGGACGGGGACCCTACCAACATCAAATGGGTGCTCGTGGTTAACATCAACCCGGGAGCGGTGGCTGGGGGAAGCGGCGGACAGTACTTTGTCGGTTCCTTCAACGGCACAACATTCACTTCGGAAACCACCGACCCTGCCGACGTGCCACCACCCGGCACTCTGGTCGCCGGCTTCAACGGCGGCAGCTACAGCGGCTGGAACGTGCAGAACGATCCGTCCAACCCATCCGGGCCCTGGGGCAGTTCCCCTGCAACCGGCACCCTGGCGGGACAGCAGGAAGTCACCGGGTTCATCGGGGCCGGCCTGGTGAACGGGTTTCGTGGCGGGGACGCCCCCGTAGGCACGATGGAATCCGCGCCGTTCACGGTGGGCAAGGACTACATCAACTTCCTGGCCGGGGGTGGAAACCACCGACAATTGCCGGGTGAACAATCGGGCAATCAAGCCCCTCCGGGATACCTGTTGTTCGACGGGTTCGACTATCCCGGAACGCTTACCGACGCCGGATGGCAGCTAAGCGGTGACTTCGAGGCAGCGCGCAACCCGTCGACTGCAGGCGGCGAGTTCGCCATGGGCAAGCGGATCAACACCTTCGAAGGTGGTTCAAAGGCGGACGAAAACGTCGGAACCATCATCTCGCCGGAGTTTTATCTCACCAATACCAACATCGCCTTCCTATTAGGCGGCGGCGGCCGGGCCGGCGGGCAGCTCCAAGTTGAACTGCTGGTAGGTGGCGTGCCAGTGCGCAGCACCACCGGGACGAATTCGGGCGACCTGAACTGGAAAAACTGGGATGTGTCCCAGTACTTCGGCCAGATTGCCCGGATCCGAATCGTAGACAACGCCACGGGGCCGTGGGGCCACCTCACCTTGGACAACATGGTGCTGGGCTCAGAGCCGGCTAAACCCAGGAGCAATGAAACAACCGTGAACCTCGTGGTCAACGGACAGACGGTCCGCACGGAGACTGGCTCCAATTCCGAACACCTGGACTGGAAGACCTGGGATGTAAGCGAGTTCAAGGGCAGCCAGGCCACCGTCAGGATCGTGGACAACAACCGCGGCGGCTGGGGGCACATCCTGGCTGACGAGTTCGTCGCATCCGACATTACGCGGCAGGAACAGCACGACTGGCTCGACTGGGGGCGGGACTACTACGCCACTGTCTCCTTTAATAACGCCCCGGACGGCAAACGCATCATGCTGGGCTGGATGAACAACTGGGATTACGGACAGGCCACGCCCACCACCACCTGGCGCGGCACCATGGCCCTCCCCCGGGAAGTGCTCCTCACCCAAACCCCGCAGGGGCCACGGCTGATACAGAAAGTGGTGGCCCAGGCCGACACACTGAAGAACACGGCCGCGGCCTACGCCACAACCCAGGCCCAGGACATCCAGCCGGGCACAAGCGATCTGCCGATCTCTGGGGAAGTAGTTCAAATTGATGCCGAATTCTCCCCCGGAACCGCGTCCTCCTTCGGCCTGAAGGTACTGGGCAACGGAACTGAAGCAACACGTATCGGCTACAGGACGGCAAGCGGACGTCTCTTCATCGACAGGACCAACTCCGGAAATGAGGGTTTCCATCCGGCTTTTGCTTCGGTGGACGATGTCCCCGTGCAGCTCATCAACGGCAAACTGCGCCTCCGGCTTTATGTGGACAGGGCGTCAGTCGAAGTTTTCGCCCAAAACGGCCTCGCAACTCTGACCGACCAGGTGTTTCCTGCGGCAGGAGCAGACGACCTGTCCGTCTTTTCGGAAGGCGGAACTGCAAGGCTCGTAAATCTCACGGTAACGCCCCTGAACAAGGCCATGTGGTGACCCGAAATCCTATTTCCTCGCGTAGACGTCGAGGTGGAAGCGGATCTGCGTTCCCTCCCCCGTAAGTACGACGTCTTGTCCCCGCATGAATCCGCGGATCCGGTACTGGTTGCCCGGCGTCACCTTGAACAGGTGCTCGTCGTTGCTCCAGCCCACCACGGCGGCGGCATCGTCGGCGTTCGCGACAGACAGGCTTGCATCGTCCTGGTACCCCTCGGGCTCCCGCACAAGGTTCGCCGGCTCGCCGCTGCCAGCACTGCTCCATGAATGCCAGCTCTGGACGCTGCCGCTGCCCAGGCCATCGTGCACCACCGGTCGCACTTCCGATCCGTCCGGCCGGTACTCGATGACCGTCACCAGATCGAAGTACGCAGTTCCCCGCATTCCACCTTTAGCGGATATCACCGGCATGGCAGCCACTGCGGCTGAATCATTGATAGCCAGTACTTCGCTGTCGTAGACCTTCCAGTCTGAGGTACCCGCAGGCAGTGACGGGGTGCCGATGGTGCTTCCCGGCAACAGCTTGCGCCGGTCGGGTGTGAGGTCGGTAATGTCAGCGGACACGCAGCCGGCCAGCCCCACAACCAGGACCGGCAGAATCAGCCGCACCACCAGGCCGCTGCCCGCTGTCCGCCGTCCACGACGTTTCCGGTATGCTCCCGGCTTACCGACATCGGCCGTCATGCGGCCTCCCTTGACTGGACTCCACGTGACAAGGATATTCAATGGCTACGCGCCTGTCCCGGGAAATTCGGGGAACAGCTATGAATGCGGCCGCTACGGCAACCGACTAAGCGGGTGTGTCAGTGCTGGCCCTTGTCTCCGCGCGAGTCGTGCCGGTTATCTTTTGGCTTCATCCAGCATCCTGCAAACGTCCCGGGCATCCTCCACCGAATTATGCGTGACTTTTGCATATTCAATGGGAGCGTCCGGGTTATCAGAGAAATGCAGGTGGTCTGCAAACTTTCCGTTCTCAAAGTAGAAGAAGGCAGGCAATCCGGCCGCAGCCATGGACGCTATTTCCACATCCGTTGTTACGGCGACTATCGAGGGCCCTTCGAAGATGGTGTCGACGATGCTTTTGTCTGCTGACCACCGCTCGGAACCGGGCCCCGAAATGTCCAGCTCATCTATGAAGGCACCGTCTGAAAGGCGCTGAACGTCGACGGTGGCATCGCCACGGTACTTCACATACAGGCCGCCGCTGCGGGTGGTCCTGCCCTTGTACTCGACATCCCGGACATCACCGGGGCTCAGTCGAACGGTGGAACCACAGAGTGGAAGTTCGATGGCGCTGTAGTAGCTTTCCGGCAGGGGGACGTACTCCCCGTGGGTGTCCTGGGGCTGCCAGGGTTCTGCAGGCGCAGCATCGTCAGGCTGGGCGGAAGCGGGCGCAGTGGAACCCCCTAGCAGTGCAAAAGCAGCGGCCAGGGGGAGGCAGAACAGTTTGGAAGTTTTCATGATTGGGTTCCTGGTAAGGCAAAGGAGCGGGCTGCTGCACTGGCTCTGCCAGGGTTGCATCAAATGCGCGGATCGGGCTTTGCCGTTTTCCGGGCTTTCGGGACGAGTCCCTTTCTGCAGCCGATATTGGCCGCCTCATCTCCAGCCGGTATTCGGCGAGGTGGGCCCATCGTATTCCGCGGCGAATTACAGGTCGAGGGAGCCACCTACCCCATTTTCTATTAGGGGTTGGGCCCCCTGGCAGCAAGCCCCTGGACATGCGCTACGGCAGCCGGGACGGCCGGAGCAGGCTCGGCACCGCGGCCTGATCGGGGTCCAGCTGTACCGGGCTGACCAGAACCGCCCGGCCGCGGTGCAGGAACCCGTCCGACAGGGCCCGGCAGCGGATGCCTCCGCGCCCGCGCATGGCGGCATGGGCGCCGGGGGCGAGCACCTCGTTCATCCACGCGCACGGTTGGGCATGCCGGCCGGCGTGCAGCGTCACGGCGGATCCGCCCGACTCCAGGGTGAAATCCATACCCAGCAGGGGAGGCAGCTGTGCCCCGCGGAGCACCACGTTCCGCCGTGTCAGCAGCGGATCGAAGGGCCCGGCGCCCAGCTCAGCGGCGATTGCCTCCAGCGATTCCACGGCGAACAAAGTCACCGCGGCATCCATGTGTGCGGCCTTGCCATAGAAGCGGTCTCCAACTATGCCTTTGCCCGCCACCACCTGAGCCCGTTCGGCGTCGAAGGCAGGCACCTCGGCGGCGCCGTCGCGGGCCCGGCCAAAGTACGCATGGGCGGGGGACACGAGCAGGTGCAGGATCTCGACGTCGTACCGGTAGTTTTCGGCCATGCCTCCACCGTATGCTGTTGCCGCGTTCGATCCCCGGCCGTCCTGACGGGGCTACGCCCCCACGTAGGTGGCCAGGTGCTGCCCGGTGAGCGTTGTGCGCCCCGCCACCAGGTCAGCCGGCGTGCCCTCGAAAACGATTGTGCCGCCGTCGTGCCCTGCCCCCGGACCGATGTCGATAATCCAGTCCGCGTGCGCCATCACCGCCTGGTGGTGCTCGATGACAATCACCGACTTGCCCGACTCCACCAGCCGGTCCAGCAGGCCCAGCAGGTTTTCCACGTCGGCCAGGTGCAGGCCCGTGGTGGGCTCGTCCAGGATGTAGACGTCCCCCTTCTCGGCCATCTGGGTGGCCAGCTTCAGACGCTGGCGCTCGCCGCCGGACAGGGTGGTAAGGGGCTGGCCGAGGGTGATGTAGCCCAGGCCGACGTCCGCCAGCCGGTCCAGGATCTTGTGCGCGGCCGGAGTCTTGGCCTCGCCTTCGCCGAAATAGGCCCGCGCCTCTTCTACGGACATCGCCAGCACTTCCGCGATGTTGCTGCCGCCCAGCGTGTACTCCAGCACCGCGGCCTGGAACCGGCGGCCCTCGCAGTCCTCGCAGGTGGACTCCACCGTGGCCATGACGCCCAGCTCGGTGAAGATCACGCCGGCACCGTTGCAGGTGGGGCAGGCGCCTTCCGAGTTGGAGCTGAAAAGGGCGGGTTTGACGCCGTTGGCCTTGGCGAAGGCCTTGCGGACGGGTTCGAGGAGCCCGGTGTAGGTGGCGGGGTTGCTGCGGCGGGAGCCCTTGATGGCCCCCTGGTCGATGGTGATGACCCCCTCGCGTTCGGCCAGCGAGCCATGGATGAGGGAGCTCTTGCCGGAGCCGGCCACGCCGGTCACCACGCAGAGTACGCCCAGCGGCACGTCGACGTCCACGTTGCGCAGGTTGTGGGTTGAGGCGCCGCGCACTTCCAGCGCCCCGGTCGCGGAGCGGACCGTCTCCTTGATGCGGGCACGGTAGCCGATGTGCCGCCCGGTGACGGTGTCGCTGGAACGCAGCCCTTCGACGTCGCCCTCGTAGACAACCTCGCCGCCGCCGGAGCCGGCCAGGGGACCGAGGTCGACGACGTGATCGGCGATGGCAATGGTCTCCGGTTTGTGCTCCACCACCAGGACCGTGTTGCCTTTGTCGCGCAGTTGCACCAGGAGGTTGTTCATCCGCTCGATATCGTGGGGGTGCAGGCCGATGGTGGGCTCGTCGAAGACGTAGGTGACATCGGTCAGGGAGGAACCCAGATGGCGGATCATCTTGGTGCGCTGCGCCTCGCCGCCGGAAAGGGTGCCCGCAGGCCGCTCCAGCGAGAGGTAGCCCAGGCCGATCCCGGCGAAGGAGTCCAGCAGGTCCCGGAGCCCGGCCAGCAGCGGCCGGACCGAGGGCTCGTCCAGTTCGCGGATCCATTCGGCAAGGTCGCTGATCTGCATGCTGCAGAGGTCAGCGATGTTCTTGCCCTTGATCTTCGAGGACAGCGCCTCCGGCGTCAGCCGGGTGCCCTCGCAGTCGGGGCAGGTGTCGAACGTGACGGCCCGTTCCACGAAGCGGCGGACGTGCGGCTGCATGGCCTCCACGTCCTTGGACAGCATGGATTTCTGGATTTTGGGAATGATGCCCTCGAACGTGAGGTTGACGCCCTCCACCTTTATCTTGGTGGGCTCCGCGTAAAGCATCGTGTCCAGTTGCTTCTTGGTGAAGGACGCGATGGGTTTGTCCATCGGCAGGCCCATCCCCTCGAACAGCCGGCCGTACCAGCCGTCCATCGAGTAGCCCGGCACGGTCAGGGCGCCCTCGCCCAGGGACTTGGAGTCGTCGTACAGGGCGGTCCGGTCGATGTCGCTGATGTTGCCCATGCCCTCGCAGCGCGGGCACATGCCGCCCAGGTAGGTCACCTGCTGGACGATGCTTTTCTCGACCCGGCCGCCCTTCTCCGTGCTCATCACGCCGCTGGCCTTGCGGGTGGGGACGTTGAAGGAGAATGCGGTGGGCGGGCCGACGTATGGTTTGCCCAGCCGGCTGAACAGGATCCGCAACATGGCGTTGGCGTCCGTGGCGGTGCCCACGGTGGACCGCGGGTTGGCGCCCATCCGCTCCTGGTCCACGATGATCGCCGTCGTCAGTCCCTCCAGCCGGTCCACCTCGGGACGGGCCAGGCTGGGCATGAACCCCTGCACGAACGCGCTGTACGTTTCGTTGATCATCCGCTGCGACTCGGCGGCGATGGTGGCGAATACCAGGGAGCTCTTCCCTGAGCCCGAGACGCCGGTGAACACCGTCAGCCGGCGCTTCGGCAGTTCCAGGCTGACGTCCTTGAGGTTGTTCTCCCGCGCCCCCTGGACACGGATGGTGTCGTGGCTGTCAGCAACGTGCAGGCCTGCCGGCTGTGCGTCTGTGCTCGTGTCCGTGCTCATCGGGTCTCCATCTGTTGGGCGGGGATACGGAGGGAGGCCGCGCTCGCAGCCTCCCCCGGGGTCGCTGGTTTCAAGCTTAGGGCTGCTGGTTGATCCGGACGGTGTTGCCGGCGGGATCGCGGAAGGCGCAGTCCCGGATTCCGTAGGGCTGGTCGATGGGTTCCTGGACGACGTCGGCTCCGCTCGCCTCCACCTTGGCGAAGGCCTTATCCACGTCCGGTGAGGACAGGACCACGGTGGCGTAGGTGCCCTTGGCCATCATTTCGGCGATGGTGCGGCGCTCGTCGTCGGTGATGCCAGGGTCTGCGGCCGGCGGGTAGAGGACGATGGAGACGTCCGGCTGGCCCGCGGGGCCGACCGTGATCCAGCGCATGGTGCCGCGGCCAACGTCGTTGCGGACTTCGAAGCCCAGGGCGTCGCGGTAGAACGCCATGGAGGCGTCCGGATCGGTGTGCGGAAGGAAGCTGGAGGAGATGGTGATGTTCATGGCAGTCATGCTAGTTGCGGCTCCGGAAGCGGCGCTTCTCGATTCCTGACCGGTCTGGTGACCTGTTTTGCCACGCACGCCGGGATTCCCGCCGTCGAGCGTTCCGCCTCCTGTTTGTAGACGCTGGGAGCCATCCCCACCAGCTCGCTGAAGCGGGTGCTGAAGGTGCCCAGGGAGGAACAGCCGACGGCGAAACACACCTCCGTGACGCTGAGGTCACCTTTTCGGAGCAGCGCCATGGCGCGTTCGATCCGCCGCGTCATGAGGTAGCTGTAGGGCGATTCCCCGTAGGCCAGCTTGAACCTGCGGCTGAAGTGCCCGGCGGACATGTGCACGTCCTTGGCGAGCGATTCGACGTCCAGCGGCTGCGCGTACTCCCTGTCCATCCGGTCCTTGACGCGTCGAAGTTCGGTGAGTTCCCGAAGGTAGGGGTCTTTGGGGGGAGTGGTGGTCACACCTCAGATCGTGCTACCTGGCGGGGGAGATGTCCAGAGATACGGAGTCCCTGAGGGGCAGGTTGCACCTATGGATCACGCTGTTTTGCCATGGTACTTTGACCCCCTACGTCGCTTGCAAGGAAGCGATCCAGGAGGAGGGCAAGCCCGTGAGTGATACCAATTCCGCCGGAACGGACGTGGACGTCGTGGACATCCTGACTGCTGATCACCAGGAGATGGTTGCATTGATCGGGCAGATCCACGGCACGTCCGATGCAAACCGGCGCCGGGACCTGGCCGACACCCTGATCGCGGAAGTAATGCGCCATGCCGTGGCAGAGGAAATGTATGTCTACCCCGCCATGGTGGACCATATCCCCAACGGTAAAGAGGAAGTCGAACACGACAAGAAGGAGCACGACGAGATCGTCAAGCTGATGAAGCAGCTGGAGAAAGCCGAGCCTTCCGAGCCAGTCTTTATGGATCTGGTAGGTCAGCTCGAGGGACAGCTGACGCACCACGCAGGGGACGAGGAGTCCGAGCAGTTCCCGAAGCTGCGCCAGCACATCCCCCGGGAGAAACTCGTCGAGATGGGCGACAAAGTGGAGAAAGCGAAGAAGCTGGCGCCCACCAGGCCGCACCCCAGCGCACCACATTCCGAGCTGTTCCATAAGACTGTGGGCCCGGGCGTCGGCATGGTGGACCGGCTGCTGGACAAGCTCACCGGCCGGCACACAGGGTCCTAGGGGCGCTCAGCCTGCCGGTGCCGGGCGGAGGTCCTCAAGGCGTCCACCAAGGTCTGCTGCCCTAGGATGCGGCTTCGTGGGGCTGGCGCGCCTCCGCACCCTCGGCCACGATGGTCAGTTCGACGCTTTCCGGGCGCCCGACGGTGCTGTTGATGCGGACCCAGGAGCCGCTGTGGGCTGATTCGAGGACGGATTCCATGACCTCAAGGACGTGGTAGGCCAGTGTGCCGCCCGCCCGGGGTTCGCTGTCCGGCGGGGTGGAAGCCAGGTCGGCGATGCCGAAGCCCCGTCCGGAGTCAACGTATCCGGCGGACACGGGAAGGGTCTGCCAGTCCCCGGCGCCGAGGGAAAACAGCTGGACGTCGCCGTCGAAGTGGTTGGGGTCAGGCACAATCAGCGATCCGCGTTCACCATGGATCTCGATGTTGGGGGACTTGGACTTCACGGCGTCGAAGCTCATGAAGAGGGTTGAAAGTGCGCCGGAAGCGTGGACCAGGACACCGGTCACGTGCGAGTCGACGTCGACGGGGACCTTTTCGCCTTGGCGGGGCCCGGAACCAATGGTCCTCTCGCTGCGGGTGTGGCTCGCGGCTCCCACCACCGAGACGACGGGACCCAGCAGGGTTACCAGTGCCGTCACGTAGTAGGGGCCCATGTCGAGGAGCGGGCCGCCTCCGGGCTGGTAGTAGAAGTCCGGATTCGGGTGCCAGCGCTCATGGCCGGGCGTGACCATGGTGGCGGAGGCGGAAATCGGGGCGCCGATCAGCCCGTCATCGATTGCTCTGCGGGCGGTTTGGATGCCGGTGCCAAGGACGGTGTCAGGGGCACAGCCGACGACGACGCCTGCCTGGCGCGCTGCGTCGAGCACCTCCCGCGCCTCCGCAGTTGTTGCTGCGAGCGGTTTCTCGCCGTAGACGCTTTTGCCTGCGGCGATGGCCTTGAGCGCCACCTCGGCGTGCGCAGCCGGGATGGTCAGGTTCAGGACCAGTTCGACGTCGTCCGCCGCCAGGAGCTCATCAACGGACACGGCACGGACGCCTTCGTACTGCTCCGCAACGGCCTGGGAACGTGCCGGATCGAGGTCCGCGACCGCCACCAGTTCGATGTCCTCGAGCCTGCGGAAACTGGCGAGGTACTGCGCGATGATGGCTCCGCAGCCGACGATTCCTACTTTCAACGGCTTGCCCACAGCAGGCCCCTTTCGATGATGGTGCGGACGTTGGTGTCCTGGAGGATTTCGACCCGGTGGCCCGGGGTGGCGACGAAGATCCGGCCCTTCCCCCATTGGCGGGTCCAGATGGCCGGGGACGTGACTTCACGGTTCCACGGATCCCATTCCCGGACTTTCTGGGTGGTGGTGGCGAGGACGTCAATGTAGTCGTCCGAGAGGACCCAGTACTGTTCGGTGACCAGGTCGAAGTCCGTGATGCCCTGGGTGATGGGGTGCTCTGCGGCTGCGGGCAGCATGTTGACTGTGTAGGGCACGTAGTTGTCGGACTGTTCACCGATGCACTCGTCAGGGTGCTTGCCCGGGTGGCAGGCGAACTGGCCGCCGATCAGGTGCAGGTAGTCGGACGTGTTCCGGTATGAATCGGCGATGCCGCCGTGCCAGCCGGCGAGCCCGGTCCCGTTCTCAACGGCTGCGCGCAGCCCGGTGAACTCGTCCTTTTCGATGGTGCTCATGGTCATGCACTGCAGGACCAGGTCCACCCCCGCCATGTACCCGGGGTCCGCGTAAACCTTTGGTGATTCCTCAACGCGGACGTCGTAGCCGTTGTCCTTGAGATAGGGGATGAAAAGCTCCGTTGCCTCATAGGGCTGGTGGCCGTCCCAGCCGCCGCGGACCACCAAGGCTTGGGCTGCTTCATGACTTCTCCATCTGATATTGCTTCTCCGCAAATAATGGGGAGGCACAAAGGTCCCCTTTCGAAGCATGCCAAGGCCGATTTAGATCACCTTCTAAACTAAAAGGATGACCCGCCCGGGGTCAAGGCTGCGCCCGATGCTTGGCTACTGAACGACGGGAGCACACAGTGACTGCTACTTCTTCGTCAGCCGGTACCGCTCGATCTGTTTTAGCCGCCGCAGGAGGCTGTCGCGCCGGGGGTGGGGGACGACGTCGGGCGCTTCCGCCGTGAGGTCGATGTGCTTGGTCCCGTACTGCCAGAGCAGGAGGTCGTCGAGGAGGCGGTCGGGGCCGGGGGAGTAGCGGTGGTCCAGGGCCTTGCGGACCTCTGTGATGCGGTTGGCGCTGAGCAGTCCTGCCAGCTGCATGGTCTGGTTGAGGCCATGCGCGGCCAGGAGCTCGGCGGCCCATCCCCAGTCATCGTCAACCTTGCGGTCGACGTGGGGGAGCAGGGTGCGCCAGACATCACGGATCCGGTTGGGGGTCAGCGGCGCCGCGCCCTCGCCCTCCATGTCCCAGAAGCTGCGGACCTCCTCATAGCGTTCGTGCAGGTCAGCGAAGGCCGTCTCGACTGTCTCCAGCATTGCAGCGGTGGCGGTGAACTGGCGGTCGAAGTGCGGCGTCCAGGCCCGGGGGTCCTCGGCCTTGAAACGGATATCGTGCTCGATCTCGCTCCAGGCGTGCGCAAAGATAGTGCGGATCTGGCACTCGAAGAAGTAGCTGCCGTTTGGCGCAAGGTCCGGGTTAAAGACCTGCTGGTACTCCTTGACCGCCTCGTTCTGGATGGTGCGCAGGATCAGGTGCCGGCTGGAGTACCCATACGTGCCCGATTCGATGGAGCCGATGTCCTTCTCGCGGTCGCCCCGGCAGTCGAAAAGCTGGCGCTGCCGCTTGATCAGGTTGGCCACAGTGGCGTTTTCGGCCGGCAGCCTGGTGATGACGCGAATGCCCACCATGTCATTGAGTGTGCGGAACGGGTCCGGGAACTTCAGCACGCGGGGCCCGCCCGGCTCCAGCGGTTCCTCCGTCCGGGAAATCTTCTCCTTGAAGGACTCCACCGTTTTGGTGCGGCCGGTAACGAAGAGCGGAGTTACCTCGGTGTCCTTCAGCATGTCCCGCATGATCAGCAGGACATCCTTGGTGACCAGCTTCAAGGCGGGGCGGACGCGCTCGTAGATTTCCACATTGTGCTGCACGGACTCACGCAGCGGCGCGTCCAGGCTTTCCCAGTTACTCGGCATGGTCCCAGCTTAGGGCTGGGGTGGGACAGGGAGCAGGAATGCGCAGGCCAGGCACAGGCAGTTCGGGAACGGAACCCGTGCATCAGGCGCTATCGGTGGGGGCGGCCCGGTCATCAATCCGGGCGGCCAGGCCATCGATCCGGTCAAGGGCGGCGCTCAGCCGTTCCACATTGGACCACAAGCCAGGGTGCTGATTGCGGACATCCTCCAGCGAGGTCCCGGCTGACCGCAGCGACCCCAGGTCAAAGCTGACGTTGGTGCGGGCTCCGGCCACGGCCGCCCGCAGCGCGCCGAATGCGACGACGACGTCGGCAACCAGCGCCGGGTTCCCGTTGTCCGCCAGCCAGGCGAGGTCGTCGATGGCTTCAATGGCGCGTTCGCCGAGGACGGCAGATGCTTTTGCGGCGTCCACCGAGGCGCTCCGGATGGCTTCGTCCCGGTCCGGTCCAGGGTCAAGCCGGAACGCGGCACCGAAGGCCTGGGACGCAGTGGAATCGTCGTCGGCCAACTTCAAAGCCTCCTGGCGGAGCGACAGGGCCCGTTCCCTGATCAAGGCGACCTTGCCGTCGTCGTCCTGCTTTCCGGAGTAGCCCGCCACCATCGATGTCAGGGACGCCGCGATGGCCAGCATGACTCCGGTCCCGGCCCCGCCGCCCGGGGAACCTGTGGACTCGGCAAGGGCGAGCGTCCATTCGTCAACTGTTGAGCCGTGGGTGGTGACCGTTTCAGGGGCATTCATGACAGCAACGTGCCCACAAAGGTGCCCGGCCAAACGGGCACGACGTCGTCACTCGCCGCGGGCCTCCGCCGCGCCTTCGTGTCCAAGGGGCTGGGCGGGCCCGGCCTGGGTGCCAAGGCCGGCCAGCCTCTGATCCAGGTACCGCATCACGAGCGCGGCAGAGATGAGGGCGGCGGAGAACGGCAGCGATGCCATGGTGACAAATCCGTAAAGCTGGGCGGAGAACATCGCCGCAAGGTTTCCGCTGTTGAGCGCCCCCACTCCAACAGCCTGCATAAACCAGTTCGAGGACAACAGGGTAATTACAGCCACCGCCCCCGAAATGATTCCCGCGAGAAGCGTCCGCGCGTATAAGGACGACGCCCGGAACTGGCTCATGGTTCCCCCCAAGGATGTGCCGGCTGGACCCCCAGCTAACCACGCGCGGCATGACCGGGCAAGGGCTCGGCGGGGGGGCGCTCGCTGTAGTCTCAGCACATGATTTCGCGCCACCGCTACGGATACGGCCCGGACCCCAGCCAGTGGGGCGAGCTGTTCCTGCCCGAGCTGCCCGCAGGAACCGGGGATCGGGGTGTGGTGGTCGTCATCCACGGCGGCTACTGGCGCTCGCACTACGGCGCGGAATTGGGCGAACCGCTTGCCCAGGACCTGGCGGAGTACGGTGTGGCCGCATGGAACCTGGAGTACCGGCGGGCCGGCAATGGCGGCGGCTGGCCGGGCACGTTCCAGGACGTCCTGTCCGGGATCGACAGGCTCCGGGGCCTCGCCGCAACTCACGCGCTGGACCTCGGGAAGGTGGTGGCACTGGGCCACTCAGCCGGCGGGCACCTGGCGGTGTGGGCGGCGGGACGGAACCGGCTGGGTTCCCTGGGTCTTCCCGAAGAGGACCGGGAGGTCCGGGCAAACGACGACGACGGCGTCCGCCTCACCGGCGTGGTGAGCCAGTCGGGCGTCCTGGACCTTGCCGGGGCGGAAAGGCTCCACCTCAGCAACGGCGCGGTGGCCAACCTGCTGGACGGGCCGTCGTCGAAATTTCCCGGCCGGCACCGGTACGCAGACCCGCTGGCGGCGCTGCCGCTGGACGTTCCCGTCTACGCTGTCCACGCGGAGGATGACGACGATGTCCCGCGGGCCATGTCGGCCGCGTACGTGGAGGCGGGCAGCTCCGGGCCGGTGCCTCCACTGCTAATCAATGTCACCGGCAGCCACTTCGCGCTGATCGACCCAGCGGCGGGGGCTTACCGCACATGCCGGGACTTGGTTGCGAAGCTGCTGCGCTGACGCAGACTGCTGGCACAGCCGCTTCTCTGGCAGAGTATGACCATGCTCACTGTTATAGGCGAAGGCCTCGTCGACGTAGTCCAGCGCGCCTCCGGAGTGGAAGCCCACGTAGGCGGCAGCCCCCTCAACGTCGCGGTGGGCCTGGCCCGTCTGGACCACCCGGTGCAGTTCATTGGCCGCTATGGGCGGGACGCATACGGCGATTCCGTCGCCGCCCACCTCCGGGCCAGCTCAGTGATGCTTCCGATGGGCCCGGACGACCTGCCCACGAGCGTGGCCACCGCCCTGATCGACGACGACGGCGCCGCCACCCACACGTTCGACCTCGCCTGGGAACTTCCCGGCATCGCGGACCGGCTGGGCTTCATGCTGCAGGGCACCACCCTGCTGCACACCGGTTCCATCGCCACGATGCTGGCGCCCGGGGCCACTGACGTCCTTGCCGCCGTCGAATACGCACACCCATCCGCCACCATCAGCTTCGACCCCAACTGCCGGCCCAGCATCATCACGGACGTGGACTACGCCCGCCGGCACGCGGAGAAGTTCGTCTCCCTGGCGGACGTGGTCAAGGCCTCGGATGAGGACCTGGCCTGGCTGTACCCGGGCGAGGACGTGCTGGAATCGGCCCGGCGATGGATGACCCTCGGCAGGACCGAAAGGCCGGCGATGGTGGTGGTCACCCGCGGCGCGGCCGGGCCGTGGGGCATCACCGCGGCCGGCGAGGCGGAGTGCCCGGCCCCCAAGGTGGACGTGGCGGACACCGTAGGCGCGGGGGATTCCTTTATGGCAGCGCTGCTGTCCGGCATCGTGGACCGCGGCCTGGACGGTGCCCAGAACCGCAAAGAACTCCGCGAACTGCCCGCCGAGGGGTTGGGGGAGCTCCTCGAACATGCTGCCCGGGCAGCCGCCGTGACCGTCTCCCGCCCTGGAGCGAATCCGCCCACGCGGGCTGAGATGAACGGAGCTTTCGGGACTGATGCCGTGAGCTAGGGCCCGATCCGCCGCTACCCCTCCTGGTTGTAGTACGGCCACGGAAGAAAGCGGCGTTCACCACGGCGGTCAGGCCCTTCGAGCGTGACCTTCCCCGTGGCCGCCCACTCGACCCCGCGGGGGAACATCCGGATGAACTCGATTCGCCGGAAGGTGTCGATGTCATGCCCGATGGTGATGGTGAAGCTGCGGCCGCTGCCGTAGTTGTTGATCCACGCCAGGGGCTGCGGCGTGTTGATGCCGGGGAGGCCGCTTAGGCCCTCGGCGGGGATGGCCACCGGATAATGGGACATCGGCCACACGGGGGCATTTTCGTACGATTCGAGATCGTCATACACGGAAAGAAGTACCTCCGCTCCGTCGTAGAGTTCCACGCCGGTCAGGATGTCGTCACCGGTTACCGTCCAAGTTTCGCTGATGCCCGCGGTGATGGGGTGCCGGGGCTCCGCGGTCTGCAGCACGGCCTCGCCCCACGGGCGGGGACGCAGCCCGGTGGCCACGCTGAGCTTCGCGCCCCGCATGATGTTGTATTCCTCGGGGTAGCCCCAGTCGTCCTCTTGCACGGCCGAGCCGTGGAACCAGACGATGCCTTTTCCGCCGTCGTGAACAAATTTCAGCAGGGCGGCGTCGGTTTCAGCGCCGAAACCCACCGCCTTTTCGTGGTACCCGTCGCGGCCCTCGAACACGATGATGACGACGTCGTATTTGTCGATAACGGTCGCCCCGAGCCCGCGCGGGTCCTCAACGACGCGGACGCGGAACCGTCCGGTGTCCTCCAGCAGGGTGGTAAGCCACTGGTTGTGGGCCCGGAAGCTGCGGGACTCGTTGTCGTGCTCGCGGGTCATATGCCCGGAGAGGATGAGTGCGTTCAACACGTCGGCCATGCAATGCCTCTTCTCTAGTTCGAAGTTAGGGCGAAAGTCTACCGACTTTAGTACTAAATAGACATAAGCAATGCTACGATCGTTTTGTACCTAAAGAGAGTGAGCAATGATGCTTCTCGAAAGAGACCTCATTCAGTCCGCCGGCTTCCGTAATGTCACGGAGGGCGGGCACGTGACCGGCTTCCAGTTCCGGGTCCGGATGCCGTCCTACCGCGGCATGGCCGCGTCCCTCATTGACGGCATTGCCGTCCGGGTAGGCAACCTTGTCGACGTCGGGCCGGACGTTCCGCTGTGGGCCTTCGGCGGGAGGACCTTCACGCTGCAGCAGCTTTGGGAGAGCGATGGCGTCCGTTGGCCCCTCGAGGAGGCTGCCGTGGTCACGGTTCCTTACGACGGCGGCCTTCCGCAGGGTGTGCACGAGCTCACTATCGAGTTACGGCTGCGCATGTCCTACATCCCCGTCGAGCACCAGCCCACAATTCACCGTGTCAGCCGGTCGGTAACCCTTGCGCCGGAGGGCGGGGACCGCACCTTCCGCTATGGCGTTTCCCTTTACAGCTACATGGGTGACTACGGCACCGTAATGGACCTGGAAACCGCGCTGGCGTCCATTGCCGATGTGGGCGCTACCGGCGTCGAGATCCTCGGTGAGGGCCACGTTCCAGGTTATCCGGAGCCCTCTGCGGCCTGGATCGACAACTGGTACGGCCTGCTCGAGAAGTACTCCCTGGAGCCAACGAACTACGGATCCTGGATCGATACCCGGCTCCACCCGGGCCGGAGCATGACGGCTGCCGAGGGTGCAGAGGCACTGCAGCGCGACCTGCGGCTGGCCCACCGGCTGGGCTTCGGCTTTGTGCGCCCCAAGATCGGAGTGGTGTCCAGCGACCTGGTGCCGGACCCCATCTGGACTGAATCGGTGGAGCGCTCCCTTGACCTGGCCCACGAGCTGGGGATCATCATCTGCCCCGAGATCCATTCACCCACGCCCATCAAGCACCCCGTCGTCGAGGACTACATCAGCCTCATCGAACGGACCGGAACCAAGAACTTCGGCCTGCTCATCGATACCGGAATCTTCCAGGACCGGCCCATCCCGCTGCGCGAAGGCGAGACCCGCGAAACCCGGCCTTCTTTCCTTGACGGCATCGGCGTCGACCCCGCCGACTTCGCGGATGTTGCCCAGTACGTGGTGTTCATCCAGGCCAAGTTCCACGACATCAACGAGCAACTCGAGGACCAGCAGATTCCCTGGCTGCCGGTGCTCAGGGCCCTCAAAAACGCCGGCTACACCGGCTACCTCTCCAGCGAGTACGAAGGCGAACGCACGCCCTGGCGGGCCATCGAACAGGTGCGGCGCCAGCACGCCCTGATCCGCCGCATCAGCTCCGAACTTCCCTGAACCATCCCATCCTCCCAGCAGAGAGAATGATCATGCCAAACGGACTCCTTGACCACTCAAGCCTCCGCGCCCACCCTGAGGGCCTCGCGCTGGCCCTGACCCTTCCCTGGTACCGGAGCCTGTGGCTCTCCTCCGTCTCCAGTCTGAAGCTCATGATTGACGGCGCGGAGGTTCCCACAGAGGAACTCCGCCTTGAGCTGGGCGGCGTCCGCTATCCCCTTCCCGACCTGCCGGCGCAAAGCGAGACCCTCTGGTACCTCCAGGAGCACCCCCTGCTTATCGCCAAGCGGGAAACCCCTGTTGCCCTGGGCGAGCAGTACACCATCCAGCTCATTGGTGAACTGCGCCTGCCCTACATGCAGATATCCCCGGGCCAGGACGGTGGCCCCGGGATGTATGTCCCCAACTTCGTCAACCAAACGCTGGAACTGACCGTCACGGACGAAGCCGCCGCTGCCCCGGCACTGGTGACGGGGGTAGCGCCGCCTCCGCCAAAGGCGGAGGACGATCCGTTCTCGCTGGGGCTCACCCTGTACTCCGCCAGCGCCGAATTCCGCGCAGGGTGGTACGACTTCGACGGCCTGCTGAACCGCGTTGCGGAACTGGGCATCGGCCCGGGCATTGAGATCGTCGCCTCCCAGGTTCTTCCCACCTATCCGAACGTGACGGATGCCTTCGCCCGGTCCTGGCAGGAGGCCTTCGACCAACACGGATTCACCGCAAGCTCATTTGGTGCAAACCTGGACATGGGCCGGCGCCGCGACCGGGACATGACCCCGGATGAGGAATACGAGTTCACCGAGACGCTATTCCACGGCGCCAAAAAACTCGGTTTCCCGCTGGTCCGCATCCAGAGCGCCAAGCCGGAACTGCTGCGCCGGCTACTGCCGCTCGCCGAGAACCTCGAGCTCAAGCTTGCGTACGAGATCCACGCACCGCTGGGCCCCAACTCGCCCGAGATCATGAAGGTCCGTGACGTGTACGCGGAGCTTGATTCGCCGCTGCTGGGCTTCGTGGCGGACTTCTCCTCCACGATGCACAGCATGTCTCCGACCCTCCTGAGGGCCGTCCGCCGCGCCGGGCTCGACGACGAAGCAATTCAAAAGCTGCAGGCCGTCTGGGCCACCGACGCCCCGATGCGGGCTCGTCAGGAGGAGTTTATCGGCTACCTCCGGGGGCGGGACTTCGATCCCGCCCGCCTTGGTTCCTTCGCGCACCTGGCATTCAACATGCACGGCCATGTCAGCCCGAAAGAGTGGGCTGACATTATGCCCCAGATCATGCACGTCCACGCAAAGTTCTATGACATCGATGAGCAAGGAAACGAGCCGGCCATCGACTATCCGGAACTGGTCCGGGTCTTCGTGGAGGGCGGGTACCGCGGCTACTGGTCCAGCGAGTGGGAGGGCCATGCCTTCGCCGAGCTCGGCGAGGTGGACCCGCTGCTGCTGGTGCGCCAGCAGCATGATCTCATCCGCAAGAGCATGAGGTCTGCGCTGGCATCAGCCTGACCCTGTCATCCCAATGCTTGGGTGCCCGCCGGTCCATCCGGCCGGGCACCCCGGCATTCAAGCGCCCCAGGCGTTACGGGGCCTCCTTGTCCGCAGCCGCTGCGATGATGGTGGCAGCCTCCTGGAATAGTGCCCGCATCCACTCATGCTCTGAATCGCGGTTGTGCACCGGGTGCCACCACAGGGCATTTACCAGCGGCGTGGCATCGAAGGGGAGCGGCAGGATCCGCACCCCGCCGACACGCAGCGCGAACGGCACCAGCGCAGCCTGGATGAGCGCGATCCGGTTGGTGCCCACCACAAAGTGCGGCAGCGACTGGAAGCTTTCCACCACAACGTCCACCCGCGGCTCCACGCCCAGCTGCATGATCTGGCGTTCCGCTGAGGTAGACGCCGACCGCGTCTGATAGGTCATCACCCACGGCAGTTCTGCAATGTTCTCCATAGTGATTTTTTCGCCCACCGCCTCGTTTGAGGAGGAGACGACGGCGACCCAGCCGTCCCGCCAGAGGTCCAGGTAGGGCAGCCCGGACAGGAAGCCGTGGGGGATCACCATACCGTCCACGGAACGAAGGCGGTTGGCGGCATCTTCCACCACCATCGGATTGTGGAGCATGAACCGGAACCGGACACCCGGGGCGCGTTCAGCCGCAAGCTCGGAAACCACACGCCCAACGGTGGTGAACCCGTAGTCCGAGCCGTAGATGGAGAACTCCCGCTCGGACTCGCTGGGCTCCCACGATGCCTGGCTCTCGAAGACCCGACGGGCCGCCTCCAGCGCTGTGGTGGTGTGTTCTGCCAGCCGGAGGGCGAAAGGTGTGAGCTCGTAGGCGTTGCCGCGGCGGGCCAGGATAGGGTCCCCGAAGTGGGACCGGAGCCGCGCAAGCGAAGCGCTCAGCGCAGGCTGACTCAGATGCAGGCGCTCGGCCGCCCTGGTCACGCTCCGCTCGGTTATGAGGGCATCGAGCGATATCAGCAGGTTGAGGTCGAGCCGGGAAAGCAGGACATGATTCGTCACGGCGCCGCGTTCTTTCAACAGTGAACTTCGTTGTCCAAGTGTATCAGCGGCGTCGATACTTTTCACGGTGCCTATCACAAGCCTTGATGCGTGCTTAAGCAGACCCCCGTGAAACTTATGTCTGGCATCGGCAAGACTTATGTGCTTTTTCTACACATCTCCTGCATACTGATGAGTGACCGGGGTCACGGCTCCCGGATTTTTCGACAACGAAGTCAGAAAGGCTGGACATGTCACAGCACAGTCGCTATTCGGGCCTGAAGGTCGGCGCCCTCGCCGTCCCCACGATCGCCGCCCTCATCCTTACGGGCTGCTCGGCACCCACCGGCAGCAACTCCTCCTCAGGAGGCTCGCAGGAGTTTTCCCTGTCGTTCGCTACGTCCAACACCATCGAAAGCCCCTTCCAGGTCTTGGGTGAGAAGTACATGGAAGCGAACCCGAACGTAAAGATCACGTTCAACCCCCAGCCCAACGATTCCTACGACCAGACCCTGCGGACGCAGCTCCAGGCCGGCAACGCCTCCGACGTCGTGGTGACCTCGCCCGGATCGGGCACCGGGCGCAGTATCCTGCCGCTAGTCCAGGCAGGTTTCCTGGATCCGCTCGATGACGCCGCCAAGGAACTGGTTCCCGAGGGCAGCGAAGCACTGTTCGGAACCGACGGCAAGGTCTACGGACAGGCTCCCGAAATCACGGTAGTTGGCCTGGTTGCCAATGAAACCGCTGCTAAAGCGGCCGGCATTTCCGACTTCCCCGCAGACTTCTCCGCGCTTGAGGAACAGTGCAAAACGCTGGAATCATCAGGCAAGTCGCTTATCGCGCTCGCCGGCTCTGCCGCTCCCAACACCGGCCTGATGGCGATGTCGCTCGCAGCGTCGCGTGTCTATGCCGAGGACCCGAAGTGGAACGAAAAGCGCGCTGCCAAGGAAACCACGTTCGCTGACTCCGAGGGCTGGAAGTCATCCCTCGAGGCAGTGGTCACGCTGAACGAGGCAGGCTGTTTCCAGAAAGGCGCCGCAGGTGCCGGCTTTGATGCCATCACCAAGGGTCTCGCCAGCGGAACATCGGTTGCCGGGTTTATTCCCGGCCCCAGCTGGAAGCAGCTGAAGTCCGCCGCTGCCGACGCTGAATTCAATGTGCGCGCACTCCCGGCCGAGAACTCGGGCGACGCCTTCGTCTACGCCAGCGCGAACTACGCCTTCTCCATCAACGCCGCATCCAAGAACAAGGAAGCAGCCAAGGCATTCCTCGACTGGGCCGCCGAGCCAGAGCAGACCAAGGCCTTCGCGGAAATCGATGGCGCCCTGCCGGTTACCGGCCTGGACAGCTACGACTTCGACGCCGGTGCCTACAAGAACGTCGGCAACCTGATCAAGGACGGAAAGTACGGTCCCCTGCCGAACAGCCAGTGGCCCAACTCCTCGGTGTACGACGCACTCGCTACAGGCGTCCAGGGCCTCATCACCGGCCAGAAGACACCTGACCAGGTCCTGCAGGCCATGGACGCAGCCTGGGGACAGTGACAGTTTCACACCACCCGGGTTCCGACGACTCAAAGGGACAAGCAAGGATTACCATGACTGCCACGATGCAACCCAAAAGTGAAGCAGCTGAAGCACCCCGGCGAGGCAGGCGCACTCCGGGGGCGGGCCAGAACGCCCGCCCCCGGGGCCGGGGCCTGGAGTTCGGACACTGGTGGTGGGCCCTGCCCGGGATTGCCCTTGTCTTCGCGATCCACTACGTGGCAACCGGAATCGGCGGGTTCTTCGCCTTTACCAACTGGACGGGCATCGGCTCGTTCCAGATCACGGGCTGGGCAAACTTTGAGGCCATCTTCAAGGACCCCACGAAGCTCGGGGCCCTCTCCAACACCCTCTTCCTGGCTTTCGGCTCCGTTTTCCTCGGCAACGTTGCAGGGCTCGTCATCGCCCTTGGCCTGAACCGGGTCCTAAAAACGCGGTACATCCTCCGCACACTCTTCTTCATGCCCGTGGTGCTCAGCCCCCTGGCCACGGCCTACATCTGGAAGTACATTTTCGACTTCGAGGGCCCCATCAATGTCTTCCTCGCCTCGATAGGAGCAGGCGACCTCGCAAAGCCCTGGCTGGCTGATCCGCAATGGGCCATCTGGACCGTGCTCGTGGTACTTGTCTGGGGTACCACCGGTTTTGCCATGGTCATCTTTATGGCGGGTCTGGCCGGCGTCCCCGTGGAAGTCGAAGAGGCCGCCGCGATTGACGGCGCCAACCTGTGGCAGCGCTTCCGGAACGTCACGCTCCCGGCCATCCGCCCCGCCGTCGCCATTGCCACCACCCTCGGGATCGTCCAGGGCCTCCGGGTCTTCGACCCCATCATGGCCTTGACCGGAGGAGGACCATCGGGGGCAACCGAAACGCTTGCCACCCAGGTCTACAAGCAGGCCTTTGCGCTCGGCAACTTCGGCGGCGGCGCCGCCCTTGCCCTGGTGCTCGCCGTCATCATCCTGTTCTTCGCCGTAATCCAGCAGCGGCTGACGCGATCGAACCCCGAGGACTAACAATGTTCCGATACACGAAACTCACACTGCTCCGCGAAGTCGGCCTCTGGGCACTGGCATTGATGTTCCTCGCCCCCTTCTACTTTCTGGTGACCACGGCCCTGAAGCCGGACAGTGAGATGTACACAACGTCACCCCTGGCCCTGCCGAAGAGTCCGGATTTCAGCAACTTCGTGGATGTCCTGACGGCTACCGGCAACTCCAACGTCGTTATGGGGCTCGTGAACAGCGCCATCATCACCACGGGCAGCATCATCGGGCTGATCGCGCTCGGCTCCATCACCGGATACGTCATCTCACGGAGCACCCGCCGCTGGAGCAAAGGCGCGTACTACCTTTTCCTGGTCGCCATCATCCTCCCCGGCCAGCTGGGCGCCGTGCCGCTCTACATGGGTGCACGCGCCATCGGGCTGACAGGATCCGCCTGGGGCCTGATCGTCCTGTACACCGGCATGCTCCTGCCGTTGTCGATCTTCCTCTACTCCAACTTCTTCCGCGGACTGGGAACCGATTATGAGGAAGCAGCCACCATCGACGGTGCCAGCAGGACCCAGATCTTCTCCAAGGTGGTGCTGCCCATGATGGCCCCCGCCACGGGAACGGTCACCATCTTCGCCGGGCTCATCGTGTGGAATGACTTCTTCACCTCGCTGATCTTCCTGGGCGGCTCCGCCAACCAGACGCTGCCGGTCGCCATGTACTACTACATCGGCTCCCTGGTCTCGCAGTGGAACTCGATCTTCGCCATCGTGATCGTGTCCATGGTTCCCATCCTGGCCCTGTTCCTGTTCGCGCAGAAGCGCTTCATCCAGGGCTTCTCCGGCGGCCTGAAAGGCTGACCTGCACGGCACCTAACAACCGCAAAGCGACCAAACGCCTCGCGGCGATGCCCCACACCCAAAAACCGGTGCAGTCAGCCCCGCCGCTGCCCCCATTCCAGCTCACCACCCTCAACATTCAGGAGACCCCGCATGTACCAGCTTGCGCCCAACATCGACCTTTTGTTCGCCGAAGCCGGCGACAGCGCCGCCGACCGGGTCCGTGCCGCCGCAGCCGCCGGCTTCGACGCCGTCGAAATGTGGGGCCCCACGGGCAAGGACATTCCTGCCCTCAAGGAAGCCCTTGAGGAAACCGGAGTCCAGCTCACCGCCCAGTTGGCAGAGCCGCGGATGCAGTTCATGATCCCGCCCAAGGACCACGCGCCGTTCTACACAGGACTGGACGCCGGCGTCGAGGTGGCCCGGCAGCTGGGCTGCCCGCGGATCGTGGTGGGCAGCGGCACCGGTTTCGGCGGCCGCAAGCGGCAGGACCAGCTGGACGAACTGATCGAGATCTTCACCAAGGGGGTCGCCCACATCGCGGGCTCGGGAATCACGCTCGTCCTGGAACCGGTGAACATCCGGGTGGACCACCCGGGCGCCCTGCTGGACCGGACCGCCGAAGCCGTATACGTGGCCAAGGGGGTCAACTCGCCGGACTTCGGCGTCCTCTACGACCTTTACCACTCCACTGTGGAAGGCGAGGACGTGGTGGTTGAACTGGCCAACGCCGGTGACCTCATCAAGTACGTACAGATTGCCGATGCTCCGGGGCGCGGGGAGCCCGGCTCAGGCTCCATCGACTGGCCTGCCCGGCTCTCCGACCTGCGGAGCAGCGGCTACACGGGCCCCATCGGGCTGGAGTACTACCCGACCATTGACTCGGCAAAGTCCCTCCGGCGCATTCAGGAACTGGTGGCGGGGCGGTGAGCGGTCAGCGGTATCCGGCCTCCGTGGACGTTGCCATCGTTGGCAGCGGGCCCACGGCATCGGCCTACGCTCGGATCCTGAGCGAGGAGGCCCCCGGCGCCACGATCGCCATGTTCGAAGTCGGCCCCACCGTGAGCAATCCGCCCGGCGCGCACGTCAGGAACATCGAGGATCCTGAACTCCGCGGCCTGGCGCAGCGTGCCTCCGAAGGCCCGGGGGCCGGCGCCGCAACCGTGAACTCTCCCGGAGCCGTCAAGAGCGGAGAGCGCAGGGCCCGGGCCGGCACGTACCTGCTGCCGGAAGGCTATGCCTTTCCGGGGGAAGACGGGATGCCCGTCGCCGCCATGTCCAGCAACGTGGGCGGCATGGCCGCGCACTGGACTGCGGCGTGCCCCCGCCCGGGCGGCAAGGAGCGCATTCCGTTCCTGCCGGACCTGGAGCAGCTTCTTGGCGAGGCCGACCGCCTGCTGGGGGTCACCACGCATGCCTTCGACGCCGCACCCTTCTCGGACCTGGTCATCAAGCGCCTGTCGGCGGCCGTGGACGATGGCCGCGACCCTGCGTTCCGCGTCCAGCCCATGCCGCTTGCCGTGCACCGGCGGGAGGACGGCGGCCTGGTCTGGTCAGGCTCCGACGTCGTGATGGGGGACGTCACCCGGGGCAACCCCCAGTTCGAATTGTTTGATGAGTCGCTGGTGACGCGTGTCCTGGTGGAGGACGGCGTTGCCGCCGGCGTCGAAGTCCAGGACCGCCGCAGCGGCGCGACCCACCTGGTGGCCGCCCGTTATGTTGTGGTGGGTGGAGACGCGCTGCGCACCCCGCAGCTGCTCTGGGCCTCCGGCATCCGGCCGGACGCCCTTGGCCGCTACCTCAACGACCAGGCGCAGGTGGTCTTCGCGAGCAGGCTGCGCGGCGTCTCGGCGGAACATGTGCCACATGCCGCTGACGGTGCGCTCAGTGAGCAAAGCGGGGTGGCGTGGGTTCCCTACACGGACGAAGCGCCCTTCCATGGCCAGATCATGCAGCTGGATGCTTCCCCGGTTCCGCTGGCCGAGGATGACCCGGTTGTGCCGGGATCCATCGTCGGGCTGGGCCTGTTCTGCGCCAAGGACCTTCAGCGGGAAGACCGGGTGGCGTTCGACGACGACGCCCGTGACTCGTACGGGATGCCCGCCATGCGCATTCATTACCGCTTCACGGAGCGGGATCACGAGGTCCTGGAGCGGGCGAAAAAGGAAATCGTTCGCTTGGGGAGGGCCGTGGGCGAACCGCTCGACGAACGCCCTTTTGTGATGCCCCCCGGAGCATCGCTGCACTACCAGGGCACAACTCGGATGGGTGCGGCGGACGATGGCGGCAGCGTCTGTTCCCCCGACAGCCAGGTGTGGCAGGTTCCAGGTCTCTTCGTGGCCGGCAATGGCGTCATTCCCACCGCCACGGCATGCAATCCCACCCTGACCGCGGTAGCGCTCGCCGTGCGCGGTGCCCGCAAAATCGTCGACCAACTCACTAGCTCTTTACTTATGTCTGAATCAGACAATAGAATGAGTAAATAATGAAGAAGTGGTGCAAGGCCGCCCTTTCGTTCAATCCCAGGCAAGGCACGCCGCAGACAAGGAGGTCTCGATGATCGCCGACCGCATTATCGAGCAAGGAACACTCACCACCCAGGACGGCCGCACCGCCGTCGAAGTCCGCATCCCCTGGTACCGCGCCCTTCCGGGTTCGTGCATTGCCGGCGCGGCACTGACAGTGGACGGTGTGGCCGCACCCGAGGACTCACTGCGTTGGACTATGAACAACCGGACGTTCACCTTTGAAGAACTCGTGGACGAGACCGGCGAGTGGTGGTACCCGCTGGACTCGGCCGTCCTTTCAGGCGATCTTCCCGTCTGGGACGGCCGGGCAGAGCACGAGGTCCGGGTGGACCTGAAGCTCTACATCCCCTACATCATCACCGACCACGGCGTGTTGCACATCGAAGAGCACGACACCAAGACCATGAAGGTGGCACAGCGATGACCAGCCTCGGCACGCCGATCCAGGGCGTCACCCTTTACAGCTTCACCCGTGCCTTCCACGCCCGCCAGTACGACCTCGATGGCCTGATCCGCAAGGTAGCGGCCGAGGGTTTCGGCCCGGGGCTTGAGGTCATTGGATTCTCCAGCTTCCGCGGCTTCCCGGACCGTATTGACGATACCTTCGTGGGGCACTTCCGCGACCTGGTGGCCGAGGTGGATCTGGTCCCCACGTCCCTCGCAGTCAACGTGGACACCGGCATCCGCCGCGACCGGCTCATGAACCATGACGAGCTGGTCGAGTACATGCGCAAGCAGATCGAGGTGGCAGCCCGGCTCGGCTTCCCGATTGCACGCGTGCAGATCTCGCTGACACCCGACGCCATGGAAAGCCTGCTGCCCGTGGCCGAGAAGTACGGCGTCACCCTGGCCCTCGAAGTCCATGCGGACCAGCACGGCGCCCACGAACGCGTCCTGGCCCTGCGCGACCGTTACGAGAAGCTGGACTCCCCGCTGCTGGGCTTTACCGCCGACTGGGGCGCCACCGTCACAGGCTTTGCCCCCTCGCTGCTTGAGGCCTACCGGCGCCGCGGTGCTTCCGAGGAACTTCTCCGCCAGGTGGTTGACCTGTGGAACGGTTTCTACGCGGAAGGACCTCCGAACACCCAGAAGATCCACGGTGAGCGCTTCGGCGCCTTCATCGGCCTGGCAGCCCGCAACGGCCGGCCGGACCTCGGCATCGACTTCGCCATCAACGGAACGGGCCTGTTCGGTCCTGCACCTCTGGACACCTGGCAGGAAATCATGCCGTGGGTCCGTCACGTGCACGGCAAGTTCTTCGGCATCGATGAGAATGGCGAAGAGCCCTCAGTGCCGGTGCGTGACCTGGTCCGGCAACTCGTGGAGAACGGCTACAACGGTGCCATCTCCAGCGAATACGAAGGCTGGCACTGGAACAACTGGCAGGACCCGTTCGACATCATCCGCGGGGAGCAGGCCGTCCAGCGTGCAGCCGCTGCAAACGCCGGTTCCGCCATGATCACCGACGCTTCGGAAGCCCGCCGCATCCTCAGCAGCCACCTCGCCCAGCCCGTCCGCGGCTGAAACAAAAGGAATCAAAGACATGTCAGAAGGCATCGCAGGCTCGGGCATCGAGCTTGGCATCACCCTCTATTCGCTCACCTCCGAGTTCGCCGCCGGGCTCTACACCCCGGAGACCCTCATCAAGGCCGTCGCGGATGAAGGCCTCGGCCCCGGCGTCGAGTTCAACATCGCCCAGATGCTGCGCACCTACCCCGATGTGGACGAGGACTTCGTCCGCCTGTGGCGTGACAGCATGGACCGCTACGGCCTGACCCCCAGTGCCGTGGGCACCAACCTGGACATGGGCCGCCGCAAGGACCGGGATATGACTCCGGATGAGGAGTACGACTTCTTCGCACGGCAGCTGAAGACCGCCAACACGCTGGGCTTCAACAAAATCGTCATTCGGTCCGCCGGCAAGGAACTGCTCCGCCGGCTGCTGCCCCTGGCCGAGAAGTACGACCAGAAGCTCGGCTACGAAATCCACGCCCCGCAGGGACCGAACGATCCCAAGATCCTGCAGATCCGCGAGATGTATGAGGAGCTCGGCAGCGACCGGCTCGGCTTCACTGCCGACTTCAGCTCCACCATGCACAGCCTTTCCCCCACCCTCTTCCGCACACTGACCCAGATGGGTCTGCCCGAGGAGCACTTCGCGGTCATGCAGGACATCTGGCGCAAGCCGCTGCCCATGCAGGAGCGTAACCAGGAGTTCGAGGACTACCTGAGGGAGAACAACTTCGATCCAGCCCGGCTGGGTCCATTCACGCGGCTCGCATTCAACATGCATGGGCTGGTTCCGCCGGAGGAGTGGCTGGACATCATGCCCCAGATGTTCCACGTGCACGCCAAGTTCTACGACATCGACGAGAATGGCAACGAGCCCGCCATGGATATCCCGCGCATTGTGCGCCAGTTCGTCAAGGGGGGCTACCAGGGCTTCCTCTCCAGCGAGTGGGAAGGACACGCCTTCGCCGATTTGGGCGAATCCGATCCCATCCACCTGGTCAAGAAGCAGCACTCTCTTATGCGGCGGGCCATCGAAGAAGCCGTCATACCGGCTTAGGGGAGGTCCAGTGTCTGCCATCGATACCGAACTCATGGCCGAGGTGGAACGCCTCCGGGGCGAACTCGCCGAGGCCCTGAAACTGGCCCGCCGGGCCAACGACCGCGGTGACATCGAGAACCTGTTCAGCCGCTACATGTACCTGCACAACGCATTCGAGGACGAACAGATTATCCCGCTGTGGGTGAAACCGGGTACTCCCGGCATCCGGGCCAGGTACACCAACGCCGGCCAGTACACGGATTACGACAGCGTCATCCGTTACCACCAGGGCCGTCCGCGGCCCGAGGGCAAGCTGATCCTGCACTACACCACCACGCCGGTTATCGAGGTGGCAGCCGACGGCACCACAGCCAAGGGCGTGTGGATCATGACCGGCAACGAGTCCGGCCTGACCGACCCGGAAGTGGCGAAGGACAGCCCGGACTACATGTACTCGCCGGGGGAGGTGCAGGGCAAGAAGGTCTGGGCCCACTGGGTGTGGTGCAAGTACGCCGTGGATTTCCTGCGCCAGGACGGGGAATGGAAGATCTGGAAGTTCCGCTGCTACGAGCTCCTGCGGGCGCCGTTTGAGGAAAACTGGATCAGCTTCGCCGAAAAGAACCAGCATGCCTTCGCCCTGGACCTGATGTACTTCGGCGACGACGGCAAGCCGGTGTTCATGCCACCCGCGGACGAGCCCGTCCCCAGTGAGTACCACCCCTACAATCCGTCGGCCAGGCAGACGCTGGAGCCCCAGCCGCCGGTACCCCACCAGACATTCGTTGAGACCTTTGAGTAAGGACTAATCATGGCAACCCACAACTCCCTGTTCCAGGACGCCGACGTCCGCAGGCACCCCGAGGGCATTTCGGTGTCCGTGCAACTGCCCTGGTACCGCAGCCTTTGGTTGTCCGCCGTGGACGATGTTGCGGCCACAGTCAACGGCGTGGCCATCCCCAGGGAAGCCCTCCGCTTCGAACTGCAGGGCAAGTCCTACACCATCGAGGAGCTGCCCGAGCAATGGGAAACCCTGTGGTTCGTCGCTGACAAGCCGGATGTGATCATCCCGCTGGACCGCGTGCCCGACGCCGGCGAGGAAATTGACGTCGAAGTCATCCTCACCCTCCGCCTGCTGTACATGCAGATCGCACCGATGCGCTACGTGGGGAACCGGGTGGCTGTTGAACGCAAAGTAGTGCTCGCATGACAACCCTGCGCGTGGCCATGATCGGTTATGGCTTCATGGGGGCAGCCCATTCCCAGGGCTGGCGCACGGCGCCCCGGGTCTTCGACCTGCCGGCCGAACCGGAAATGGCGGTCATTGTCGGCCGGACTGCCGAAGCGGTGGCTGCCGCCGCCGGTAAGTGGGGCTGGGCCGAGTCAGCCACTGACTGGCGGGAAGTGATCGCCCGGGACGATATCGACGTCGTCGACATTGTCACCCCCGGTGACTCCCACGCCGAGATCGCGATCGCGGCGCTGGAAGCCGGGAAGCATGTCCTGTGCGAAAAGCCGCTGGCGAATACGGTCGCCGAGGCCGAAGCGATGGCCGAAGCTGCCGCGCGGGCAGCCGCAAAAGGAATCCGGGCGATGGTCGGTTTCACGTACCGCCGGGTCCCGGCGGTGACGTTCCTGAGAAACCTGATCGCCGAAGGCGCCGTGGGGACCATCAACCAGGTGCGCGCCTCATACCGGCAGGACTGGCTGGTGGATCCGGACATGCCGCTGGCCTGGCGCCTGCAGAAGGAGCACGCCGGTTCCGGCGCGCTTGGGGACATCGGCGCCCATGCCATCGACCTGGCCCAGTTCGTGACAGGGCTGAGCCTGGAGAAGGTTTCCGGCGTCATCGACACCATCGTGAAGGAGCGTCCCCTTCTTGATTCCGGGTCCGGCCTTTCCGGCACCGCCGGTGTGGGCAAGGGCATGGTGACCGTGGACGATATAGCCATCTTCACCGGACGCTTCGAATCCGGGGCACTGGCCTCCTTTGAGGCCTCACGCTTCGCCACCGGGCGGAAGAACGCACTGCAGATCGAGGTCTCGGGCGACAAGGGCGCCTTGGCGTTTGACCTGGAGGACCTCAACAGCGTCCAGTTCTACGACCGTACGGTACCCGCTGACCGCCAGGGCTTCCGACAGATCCTGGTGACCGAGGCGGAGCATCCCTATGTCTCCGGATGGTGGCCGGCAGGCCACATGCTCGGCTACGAGCACGGGTTCTCGCACCAGGTCAAGGATCTCGTGGAGGGCATTGTGGGCGGCAGTGACCCGCATCCCACGTTCGCTGACGGGCTGTGGGTGCAGCGGGTGCTCGACGCCGTCGAGCGCAGTTCCGAGAATGATTCCGCCTGGACACGCGTTGCCGCCGACGTCCCGGCGCAGGTTTCGTAGGAGGGGAAACACATGGCACGACCGATTACCTTGTTCACTGGCCAGTGGGCCGACCTGCCATTCGAGGAGGTGGCCCGGCTCGCCGGCGAGTGGGGCTACGACGGGCTGGAAATCGCCTGCTGGGGTGACCACCTGGACCCTTGGCGCTGGGACGACGACGCCTACGTGCAGGGAAAACTCGACATTCTGGAACGCTACGGCCTCAAGGTGTGGACCATCGCCAACCACCTCAAGGGCCAGGCCGTCTGCGACGACCCCATCGATGAACGGCACCGCGGCATCCTGCCGGATGCTGTGTGGGGCGACGGCGACCCTGAAGGGGTGCGCCGCCGCGCCGCCGAGGAAATGAAGAACACGGCCCGGCTCGCCGCCAAGCTCGGTGTGAAGACGGTGACCGGGTTCACGGGTTCGTCCATCTGGAAGTATGTGGCGATGTTCCCGCCCGCCTCCGAAAAAATGGTCGACGCCGGGTACCAGGATTTTGCGGACCGGTGGAACCCCATCCTTGACGTGTTTGACGAGGTGGGCGTCCGGTTCGCGCACGAGGTGCACCCGTCCGAGATTGCCTACGACTACTGGACCACCCACCGCGCCCTGGAAGCGATCGGACACCGCGAGGCCTTTGGGCTGAACTGGGACCCGAGCCACATGGTGTGGCAGGACATCGACCCCGTGGGATTCCTCTGGGACTTCAAGGACCGCATCTACCACGTGCACTGCAAGGACACGAAGAAACGGCTGGCCAACGGCCGCAATGGCCGGCTCTCCTCCCACCTGGCCTGGGCTGACCCGCGCCGAGGCTGGGACTTCATCTCCACCGGCCACGGCGACGTGCCGTGGGAGGATGCCTTCCGCATGCTGAATTCCATCAACTACCCCGGCCCGCTCTCGGTGGAGTGGGAGGACGCCGGCATGGACCGCCTGGACGGCGCCCCCGAAGCGCTCGAATTCGTGCGCCGGCGTTCCAGCTACGAGCCCTCGGCAGCGGCTTTCGACGCAGCCTTCAGCACGAAGTAACCCAACACAAAGAACGGCCGGTCCTGGAAATTCCAGGACCGGCCGTTTTCTGTCGATTGGGCCAGCGGACTTCAGCTGGTGACTGAGCTTGTCGAAGTCGGGGTTTCGACAGGATCAACCACCAACACCTTGGTCAACGGGCGCGGCCTCGGCGAGGGAAGTCTCCGCCAGCTGAAGGTGCCGCCGCGTCATGTCGGTGGGGTCGTCCTGCAGCCACTCGTGGCCGCCCCACTCGCTGGTGAGCGTGCCGCTGAAGCCGTTTCGGCCCAGGAGGCCGCCCAGGTCCCGCAGCGGCTGCGAAACCCGCCCGCCGTCGTCGTGCAGGTCCCAGAACTTCAGGTGGAAGGCGCCCACCAGCGGCAGGATGCCCTGCAGGTCCGCCGCGTCGCTCCGGCCGAAACGGATCAGCAGGTTCATGAAGAGGGTATGGATCTGCGGTGGCACATTGCCGGAGCGGAGCAGTGCGGTGACGGCGTCGACGGTGGCGGGGTCCCGCCAGTCATTCTCCAGCTGCCCCATGAAGTCCTGCGGCATACCACTCCGGCGCAGTTCTTCAAGGTAGGTGACGGGAAGGGCGGGCATCAGCATGCTGATGTCCACGAGCACCCGCACGTGGTCATCCCCGAGCGCATCAATCGCTTCAAGGGCAGGTTCGACCGCGGCGCTGACCGGAGCCTGCTGCCCCTGGATTTCCTCGTACAGGACCAGGTCGAACTCGTGCAGGAGGGGCTGGACCAGCCTGAGCAGTTCCGTCCCCGCCTGCCCGATGGGGAGCCGGATTCCGCTGGCTCCAACGCGGTGTGCGGCATGCAGTTGGGGGACCAGGAACTCCAGGCGCTGCTGCAGGGAGCGGCGCTCCGTAGGGGACGTGAAGTCGTCCAGGCTGGCACCAACGATGCTGACAGATCCGCCCCTTGCCGTCAGGGCATTCCGCAGCCCGTCCACCTCGGCATCGTACGGAGTAGGGAAGGAGCGCCACACGAGTCCGGGCTCGAGCTCTAGCGTCTTCACCACTGAGTCCGCGATGCCCGTGACGATATCCTGGGCCGTCCGGCGGGCGCCGATGATGTCCGGGGCCCAGTTGAAGGAGCTGGCGCAAAGGGTCCAGCTGCTTGGAATTTCGGAAGCCATACGGACTCTTCCCCTTTATGCTTGTTTATGACAAACTTATGTCAGTTTCAGGATAAAGGATGGAAGCCGTGTTGGAAACCGCTTTGCGTGAAGATGCGCTGACCTCTACTCCCGGAGGCTGTGAACTCCGCGTTGGCCTGCCGTGGATCCGTTCGATGCCGCTCTCCAGTATTGCCGGACTGGCAGTGGAGGTGGACGGCGTTCCGGTGGCACCAGGGGAGCTGGTGGTGATGCTCGGGTCCCGCCGTGCGTCCCCTGCCGCATTGCGGCAAGAGCGGGGCTGGTGGTTCGTGCAGGACAGGCTTGTTCTGGCATGCCGCCGCGAGCTGTCCTCCGGGCCGCACGCGGTCGCCGTCCACTTCCAGCTGATGGTGCCGTACCTGCAGGCGCGTCCCGGCTCGCCCCTGGTCCTGCCTTTCCATCTGGAGGCCCGGCTGGAACTGGACGGAAAACCCGTACCCGGCGTCTGCCGGGACGTCGCCTGAGTGGGCGCTCGCGGCGCTGTGGGACTCTCAGGCAGGAACTGCCACCCGCTCCGGTGAGGGGCGGCCGGCAGCAAACCATCGCGGGAAGGTGACATCGAACAGCTGCTCGCGCGCGAGTTCAGCGCCGCCACGAAGGGGCTCGCGCTCGTCCGCCACGGAGAGGGTGATCGTCAGATCGCGCGTGGCCAGTGGCAGCGACAGTTCGTAGACCCGCTGCCGAACTTCCGCCAGGAATACCTCGCCGGCCGACCCCATGGCGCCGCCGATCACGATGACGCTGGGGTTGAACATGTTCACCAGGGCAGAAATGGTCTCACCCGCTACGCGCGCCGATTTTTGGATCAGGGTGATGGCCAGGGGGTCACCGGAGCGGACCGCCAGGGTGATCTCCTCGAGGGTCAGGGCTCCCTTTTTCACTACCGCAGCCATGGAGCTGTTGGCACCCTCCCTGATGGCCTGTTCCGCATCCCTGACCAGGGCCCAGCCGCTGGCCACGGCTTCCAGGCAGCCGGTCTTTCCGCAGCGGCACTGGGCAGTTGAATCCAGGACCCGGACGTGGCCGATGTCGCCGGCGGCGCCGTTGGCGCCGCGGTGGATCCTGCCCTGGGACAGCAGTCCGGCACCGATTCCGGAGCCGATCTTGCAATAGATGAGGTCCGCGAGGGAATCGCGGCGGCGCGCACGTTCGCCGAGGGCCAGCAGGTTGACGTCGTTATCCACCCAGACTGGCGCGTTGAAGCGCTCCTCGAAGGGGGTCCGAACGTCGAAGCCGTTCCACCCGGGCATGATGGGAGGCGACACGGGCTGCCCGGAGGCAAAGTCGACCGGACCGGGAAGGCCCACCACTACGGCCCAGACGGGCACTTTGGAGTCCTTCTTCAGCACGTCGTCCACGAGGGCCATGACTGCCTCAATGGTCTTCTCGGGGCCGCGGGAAATATCCCAGGTGCGGTGGGCGTGCTCCAGGACGTCGCCGTCGAGCGCCGTCAGGCCCACCCTGATATGGGCCGCTCCGAGGGCGCAGATGATGATGCGCCCCTGCTCGGCGCGAAAGCGCAGGGTCCGGGGCGCGCGGCCGCCGGAGGAGGCGCCGAATTCCCCCTCGCCGAGGAAGCCGATCTGGATGGCCTGATCCACGCGCTGGCTGACAACGCCCCTGCCCAGCCCCGTGACCTTGCCGATTTCGGGGCGGGTGGTTGCCTCGCCCGTCCGCACGAGGTTGACGATCCTCAGGAGGCTCGTCACTTCATCGGTCTGGGCTCCGAAGCGGAGGGTGGACTCTGTCGTCATAATTCACAATTCTCACACATCAACGCCCACTAACGCGCGGTTTGCCGCGACTATAGCCAGATCCATCCATACTTATGAATAATAGTGACAGAAGAAGGAGGGCGATGATGCCTTGGGACGTGGGGATTATTGGCGCCGGGCCCGGGGTCGCAGCGCTTCACCTGCCGGTGCTGGGGCGCCTTGAGGAGCTCTTCAGGGTGGTGCACGTTGCCGACGCGGGAAGCGGGCGGGCCCGGGGCCTGGCTGAACGGCATGGGGCGCGCTGGTCGAAGGGGGAGGCAGGCCTGCTGGCGGACCCGGCCGTGGACCTGGTGGCCATCTGCAGCCCGCCTGGCGAGCATCCGCGGCAGATTCTGGCGGCACTCGCCGCAGGCAAGCGCGCCTTCTTCTGCGAGAAGCCTCTGGCCACCAGCAGGGGGCAGGCGGACCGCGTTGTCACCGCGTGCCGGGATGCAGGAGCCATCCTGGTGGTGGGGACCAACCACCTGTTCGACGCCGCATGGGGGCGCGCCAAACACCACCTTGTAGCCCTGGAGGGGCGGGTGCAGGCCATCTCGGTGACCTTGGCGCTTCCGCCGAATGACAGGTATCACCAGCTGGTGGGCGAGGACGGTCCCTTCCAGGCTGCCGGGCGGGGACGCCCGGATCTTGGCAACCCCGCCGTGGCGGCAGGCGTCTTGCGGCAGTTGCTGACCGGTCTCGCAATCCATGATCTTCCCGCGGTGCGGGACATCGCGCCCGGCATCGATGAAGTTGTCTATGCGCGGGTCGTTTCCCCCATCGGCTACCTGGTGGGGTACCGGGCCGGTGGTGTCCTGGTCCAGTTGGCGCTCACCATGCTTCCGGAGGGACCGGATGCGCTGTGGCGGATGAGTATCGCCACTTCCCACGACCGCATCGACGTGAATTTCCCGCCCGCGTTTGTCCATGCCGGAAGCGCTGCCACGAGGGTGCGGAGTGCCGATGGACTGTGGACGGAGTATCCGCGTGATGATGAGGATGGCTATGTGGCCGAGTGGCGCCTGCTGGCCTCGCTCCTTCAGGGAGATGCCCCCGTTGAATACGACGAATTGCTGGCAGATGTCCACTATGCCATTGACTTGGCCGATGCTGCTGCGGCGAAACTTCTTGAAGGCGTGCCGCAATGAGTCAGGATCGCGCGTTCGGGGTCTTCACCGCGTTGCCCGCCTACACGGCCGCTGTCGCCGAGCTGCCCGTGAGTGCCACACTCACGGAGGATATGCGTGGTGCGGTGGTGGTAGTGCCCGGAGCGGGCGACTGGTGGCGGGGGATGCTGGCCGCCCGCGCCGCAGGAGCGTCGGTGGTCGTGGTGACTGATCCTGATGTCCTTCCGCCGGGAGCCGTTGACCCGGAGCAGTGGCCCGGCGACATCCCGGTGATCGTTGAACGCCCCCGCCTGCGCCCAGATGTTGCGGCCGATGCAGTCGGGGCAAGGCGCCGCAGCCTTCCCCGGATCATCACTGTTGAGTGCGCCGGCCCCGCTGCGGGCCTTGGTGCGCTCATCTGCGACGGCTTCGGCTGGATGCGGTCCGTTGCCGGCGGATCCCTGACGCTTCAGTCAAGCATTGCCACCGCGCACAGCAGGATCGCCCTCCTGGGCTCGAACGACTTCAAGGACGGAATTGTCCCCGCCACCCTTTCGGCAACCGCCGTCGGTGGCCTGCATGCTGGTGGCCTGCTCCAGGTGCTTGCCCTGGGGGAGGTCCGGACTGAAGTGACCATCGACCAGCCGGCCGGGCTGACCAAGGTGGAGGCTTTCACCGGGGAGGGGGCATTGCGGGCTCCGGAGCGCTATGAGTCCTCAGCGCGCCTGGCGGTCCGCCGCGCAATGGATGCCTGCCTGTCGGATCGGCCGGCAGCGGACCTGGAGGAACTGCTGCAGGACATGACACTGACCTGGGGCCTGCTCAATGCGTAGGTGGCGCGTCCCAGCTTCATGTCTGATCCTGTCATTCTTATGTTGTTTTCTGACTAAAGTGCAGTATCATGGATAACGGCGCCGGGGTTCCTTCCGGACCCGTTCTCCGGTGTGATGGTGCGCCGGAGGCACACCACGTCGCGTCGACGGCCCGATCGTTCGGGTAGATCACTATGCCACTTTCGCCTCTGAGACTCCGTCTCCTTGTTGTCTCCCTGCTCTCGGTCTCCTTCCTCGGGGCCCTGGACCACACGGTGGTGTCCACTTCCCTGGCCACCATCTCCGGCGAGCTGGGCGCACTGACGCTCATGAGCTGGGTTGTGGTGGGCTACACCCTCGCCAGCACCGTGCTGCTGCCGGTACTCGGCAAACTCGGTGACGTGCTGGGTGCCCGCCGCATCTTCATCTTCTCGCTGGTGATGTTCCTGGCCGCCTCACTGGCCTGCGGCTTCGCCACTGACATGGCGTGGCTGATTGCCGCACGCGTCCTGCAGGGCATGAGCTCCGCGGGCCTGCAGTTGATGTCCCAGACCATCATTGCCCGCGTCACCACCCAGCGGGAACGGCCGCGCTACATGGCCATCATTGGCGCCGCCTTCCCCATCGCCATCCTGGTTGGCCCCGTCCTCGGCGGTGCCATCACCGACTTTTGGGGCTGGCAGTGGGTCTTCTGGATCAACATCCCGGTGGGGGCTGCGGCCCTGGGCCTGGCGCTCATCGCCGTTCCCCATCTGGAGCCCGGCCCCATACCCCGCCACTTCGATGTTGCCGGGGCTGCGGTCTTCACCACCGCCCTTGTGGCGCTGGTGCTCGCCGTTACCTGGGCCGCCGAACGCAGCGCAGGACCCGCCACGGCCGCCGCGCTCGCGGTAAGCATCGCCGGCTTTGCTGCCTTCTTCGTCATCGAGCGGCGTGCCCCCAAACCTATCGTGCCGCTCCACTTCTTCGCCAACCGGACCATCGCGGCAGGCACGGCACTCTCGGCGATTATCGGCGTCGGCCTCTTCTCCATCACTGCCTACCTGCCCACGTACTTCCAGATGGCCTACCAAACCACCGCCACCGTGTCCGGCCTTGTTCCCATCGCTACGGTGTTCGGCATGCTGGTCAGCAACCTGCTGACCGGATGGCTGGCCAGCCGGACCGGGCAGTACCGGATTTTCCCGATTGCGGGAACCCTGATGGGGGCCGCCGGACTTCTGGTGATGGCCATGCTGCCTGCGGGCCTTCCGCTGTGGGTTCCCATGATGGTGATGGCCGTGGTGGGGATGGGCACCGGCGCGTTTATGAGCCTGATCGTGGCCGTAGTCCAGGGTGCCGCCCCTGCCAGCCAGACCGGCACCATCACGGCCACCGTCAACCTGGTGCGGCAGGTGGGGTCCACGGTGGCGACGGCGGTCATCGGCGGTGTGGTTGGCTACGGCGTCGCCGCTCTTTTACCGGCAGGCCTGGATGCGTCCACGCTGACGCCGCAGCTGGTCCAGGGGGCCTCGCCGGCAATCCAAACCACCGTTGCACACATCTACAGCTCGGTTTTCACGCCGATCTTCATTGCCTTGGCGGCCACCTATGCGGTGGGGATTGTCGCTGCGGTCCTGCTCCCGCACGGCCGCCTCTCCGACGAACCCGCTCCGCACAGCACTTCCGAATCCCTCTCGGCCTGATTTCAAAGGAGACATCATGTCCAATCCCACCATTGCCATCGTCGGCAGCGGACCCATCGGTTCCACTTACGCCCGGGTGCTCCTGGAGCAGGTCCAGAACGCGCGGGTGGTGATGTTCGAAGCCGGGCCGCAGCTGACCGACGTCCCCGGCGAAAGCGTCCGCAACATCCCCGACCCCGCCGAAAAGGCGCGTGCCCGCGAAATGTCCCAGGGGCCGCAGGCCGGCGCCTACCGGGAATCGCTTGGCATCCCGGCAGCCACTGTCACGGAAGGCATGTTCACCGCCCGCCAGGGCACCCACCTTCTGGACTTCGGGGGCGCGGGCTCAGCGCACGCCCCCTCTTTCCCGGCCGCGGCTGCGGCCACCAACGTGGGCGGCCAGGGCGCCCACTGGACCTGCGCGACGCCGTCGCCCGCCTTCAGCGAGAAGATCCCCTTCATCGCCGACGACGAGTGGGACGGTCTGATTGAGGATGCCAGGCAGCTGCTGCACGTCCACAGCGCCGCTTTCGCGGACTCCAAGGTCGGCGAAGCCATCCGTTCCCTTCTGAACGAAGAGTTCGGCGCGGAACTGCCGGAGGGCTACGGCGTGGGTACCCTTCCGGTGGCCGGGGACCCGCAGCCCGACGGGTCCGTGCGCTGGGCGGGTGCCGACGTCGTCCTCGGCCCGCTGATCGAGAAGGACAGCCCGCTTTCCAGCCGGTTTGAACTGCGAGACCTGACCCTGGTCCGCCGGGTGGAGCTGGATGGACACCGCGTTACCGGCGTAACGGTGCAGGACCTGCGCACGGGGGTGACCTCCTTTGTGGCAGCTGACGTTGTTGTCGTGGCCGCCGACGCCTTCCGCTCCCCGCAGCTTTTGTGGGCCTCAGGTGTGCGGCCCAGGGCGTTGGGCCACTACCTGACCGAGCACCCCGTGGTTATCTCCACTGTTGCACTGGATCCCGACAAGATGAGCCGCTTCGCCACCGAGGATGACCTTGACGCCGAACTGGCCCGCCGTGCACAGAACGCGGCAGACCCGGTGGCGGCGGTGAACCGGATCCCGTTCTCGGAGCCGGAGCATCCTTTCTCCGTCCAGGTGATGTACTCCGAAGCAACCCCGTTTCCTATGGACCCGGGTGCGCCCTATTCCGAGAACCGCTGGGGGTACGTCAACATGGGCTACGGCATGCGCAAGCACCCGCGCTATGAGGACGCCGTCACCTTTAACGACAATGAGCCGGACTACCGGGGCTTTCCGAACATGACCATCGAATACGCGCTCACTGAGCGGGAGGAAACGGAGATCGCCCAGGCCACCGAGCGGCTACGCCGTGCCGGCAAGGCCCTCGGCGTCTTTGTTGCCGAGCCCCGGCTCATGCCCAACGGCTCCAGCCTGCACTACCAGGGCACCATGCGGATGGGCGCCGCCGACGACGGCACTTCAGTGGCGGACCCGTGGTCGCACGTGTGGGGCTACGAGAACCTGGTGGTCGGCGGCAATGCGCTGATTCCGACGGCGACCGCGATGAATCCCACCCTGATGAGCGTTGCCATTGCGGTGCGCGGTGCACGGAAAGTGGCAGAAGAACTGGGTTCCTGACCCGGACGCGTGGTGGAAGGCGGCCGTTGCAGGGCAAAACCTGGGGCATGGATAACCTGTGGGTATGAAGAACCTGGACCTGAACCTGCTGCCCCATCTGCAGGTCCTGCTTGAACTGCGGAACATCTCCCGGGCAGCGGAGAGGCTCCAGCTCAGCCAGCCGGCCACCAGCGCTGCGATGGCCCGGCTCCGGCGCCATTTCGACGACGAACTCCTGGTCCGCAACGGCCGCACCTATGACCTCACGCCCTTTGCGCAGTCCCTTGTCCCGCTGGTTGATGAAGCGATGCTTCACATCCAGCGGGCTACGCGCGTGCGGTCCGGGTTCGACGCCGCCACCAGCGAGCGGGAGTTCATCATCGCCGCCTCGGACTACGCTGCGGCGCTGATCGTGGGGCCGCTGCGGGGGATCCTGCGGGAAGAAGCGCCGGGTGTATCTGTGGACTTCGTCCCCACCGCAGGCTCCGGGATCCAGGGCCAGATGGCCGACTACTCCAAAATCGACCTCCTCGTCGGGCCCACCGGGTACCAGATGCAGGGAGCAAGCAAGCAGCTCTTCCGGGACAGCTTCGTGGCCGTCGCCGACGCCGGCAACCACCTTCTGCAGCAGCCCCGCCTCACCCTCGAAGACCTGGTAACGGTGCCGCACGCCGTCGGCTATTTCGGCGAAGGCATCAGCACCCCGGCGGACAAGCTGTTCGAGTCCCGGGGCATCCAGCGCCGGGTGGCCGCCGTGGTGGCCGGGTTCCTGTCCCTGCCGCTCCTGGTGGAAGGGACAGACCTTGTGGCGCTGGTCCCTGGGATGCTGGCGGGACGGGCCCAGCGCGGCGCGGACATCGTTGTGCTGGAATTTTCCCAAGGTGCCGAGGCGTCGCTGGTGGAGGCCATGTACTGGCACCCGTCCCAGGCGGAGGACCCGGCGAGCGTGTGGCTTCGCTCCGTGGTCCAGCGCTCCTGCGCCCGGCTCCACGAGCTCTTCCGCGTCACCGCACACCCCGTGACTATCCACGCGGCGGATACCGCGTAGACCCAACCCGCCGTTCCGCTTCCGGCCCATCCCTGCGAAAGTCGAGGAGACACGCGCTTTCGGAAGGAGTCTTGATGCCTGCCACCAGCCAGCGCCTGGCCGGCAAAACCGCCGTCATCACGGGCACTGCGAGCGGCCAAGGCAGGGCTGCCGCGCTCGCGTTCGCGGAGGCCGGCGCCGTAGTGGTGGGTTGCGACATGGACGACGACGGCGCCGCGGCCACGGTTGCGTCCGTTACCGCGGCCGGGGGCCGGATGAGCAGCAGCCGGGTGGACCTCACGGACGAGGGAGCCGTTGCAGGCTGGGCCACCGACGTCGCCGCGCAACACGGCCAGGTCCATATCCTCTACGCCAACGCGGCAATCACCCGCTTCGCCCCGGTGGAGCAACTGACTTTTGCCGACTGGAAGTGGAACGTTGAACACGAAATGGACGTGGTGTTCCTTCCGGTCAAATACTTTTGGCCGCAGCTGATCCAGGCGCAGAATGCCGCCGTTGTGCTGGTGGGCTCCACGGCGGGCGTGACCGGCTCGATGACCAACGGCCGGCTGGCGCACACTGCCACGAAGGGTGCCGTGGTGGCCATGACAAAACAGCTCGCGGCGGAAGGAGCGCCGCATGGGTTGCGGGTTAACGCCGTCAGCCCCGGGATGATCCGCACCGCCGCCACCGAGGGGAACCTTCTCGCTCCCGGCCACCCGATGCGGACCATCGCAGGCAGCATTCCCCTGGGCCGGATTGGCTCGCCGGATGAGGTTGCCAAATGCGCGCTGTTCCTGGCCTCCGACGAAGCCTCCTACGTCACCGGCGCCAACCTGATGGTCGACGGCGGCTGGTCGGCGGTGCTCCCCGGCTGACCCAACCAGGTAGCAGTTAATGTCGTTTTGAGGGTCCATAACGACATTAACTGCTACCTAGTTGGGGAGAGGGCGTCTGAGATGGACTTGGCGCCGCCGTGGGATGACTGGCCACCGTCCACCGGAATCTCGGCGCCCGTCACGAAGGATGACAGGGGACTGAGGAGGAAGAGCACGACGGCGGCCACCTCCTCCACGTTTCCGGTGCGGCCCAGTGGGGTTTCGGCCAGGGTGGCTTCCCGGAACTCAGGTTTGGCACTCGCCGTCATGGGTGTTTCGATAAAGCCCGGATGGACGGTGTTGACCCTGATCCCGCGCGCCCCAAGCTCCATGGCCGCCACCTGGGAGAGCCCGCGCAGCGCCCACTTACTGGCCGTATACGCCACCGGATAGTGGGCGGTGAGGCCCGCAACGGAGCCCACATTCACGACCGATGCCCCGCCTGCCATCAAGGGTGCCAGAGTTTGGATGCCCAGCAGTGCTCCAGCGACGTTGACGTCGTAGACCTTGTGCAGGTCAGCTGCCGAGGCGTCGAGCAGGCGGCTGCGCTGGGTGATGCCGGCGTTGTTCACCAGGCCATCCACGGCCCAGCCCTGGGACCGGATCCAGTCCCCGAGTCCGGACCATTCGACGGCGTCCGCAACGTCCAGCTGGCGGTAGAGCAGGGAACCGTTCGGCGAAGGGGATGCGTCGGCGAGCCCGGCGGGCATGCCGGCCGGCACGTCGGTGGCGATGACGCGTGCCCCGGCCTCGGCAAGCATCCGTGCCTCGGCCGCACCCTGCCCCTGGCCCGCCCCGGTGACCACCACCGTCCGGCCCTCGAGCTGAAGGGAAACCACCCTAGGACCCGGCGGAAGCCGGCTGGACAATCCGGTTGCGCGGCCGGGGCCGGGCTGCCACCCGGGTCACGGCCTCGCGCCGGCTGCCCACCGTGTTTTCGATGGTGCCGATGCCTTCAACGGTCATCCTAACCACGTCCCCGGTTGTGAGCGGCGGGGGAGTCTGGGACCCGTTGCGTCCCCAGAGTTCTGCCAGGCAGCCGCTGCCGCAGGTGCCGGAACCGAGCACATCGCCGGGCTTCACCACGGAATCCTGCGACGCGTACGCCACCAGTTCGGCAAACGGCCAGCCCATATTGGAGAGCAGGTCCTGTCCGATCTGCTCGCCATTGACCTCGACCGACATGGAGATGGGCAGGAACCCCTCGGCGTCGTGCCGGTCCTCGAACTCGTCTGCCGTGACGATCCAGGGGCCCAGCGTGTTGGCGAAGTCCTTGCCCTTGCACGGGCCCAAGCTGACCTTCATCTCCCGCCGCTGGAGGTCCCGCGCGGACCAGTCGTTGAGGATTGTGTAGCCGAAGATGTGCCGGTGCGCGTCGGCTGCGGTCAGGTTCCTGCCGTCGCTGTCCGGGACGCGGCCGACGACGGCGGCGACTTCCGTTTCGAAGTCCAGGTCCGTGCAGCCTGCCGGTATTCCGATCACCTCGCCGGTGCCGGTGACGGTGTGCGGGTTGGTGAAGTAGAACGTGGGGGCCTCGTACCATTCCGGGACCACGCCGGCGGCGCCGTCGATGCTTTTCCGGACCCCCTCCACGTGCTCTTCGAAGGCAACGAAATCCCTGATGGTGGAGGGAACCAGCGGTGCCAGGAGGGTCACCCCGGCCAGCGGCACCGGCGGCGCAGAACCAACGGTTTCAACCGCCAACCGCCGGGCCTCGGACAGCCCGGCCTCAAGGAGCGTGTTGACGGTGTGCTCCGGCGGCAGGGCGTAGCAGTTGCCGCCCTCCACGAACCCGGAGTGCGTCCCGCTGTCGTCATTCCAGCGTGCGATCTTGACCATGCGTCGTCTGCCTTAGGCGGTGGGTCGGGCGGTAAGGGAGGCGGCCGCGGCGATGCCCAGCCTGCGGGCGTTGCCGCCCAGGACCTGTGCCTCGTCGTCGGACGCCAGTCCGGCAGCCTGGACCTCGTCCACCGGCAGGTCGGAGCCCATGTCGAAGGGGTAGTCGGAGCCGAGCAGCACCTGCTCCCGTCCGGCGGCTGCCACCAGGGCGCGGAGCTCTTCGGGGCTGTGCACCAGGGAGTCGAAATACAGCCTCTTCAGGTAGGACGACGGCGGCTCGGCGCACCCACGGGCCTCGGGCCGCACCTTCCAGGCGTGGTCCGATCGGCCGAGCTTGGTGGGGAGGTAGCCGCCGCCATGGGCGGCCAGAACTTTCAGGCCGGCGTGCCGGTCCAGGACGCCGCTGAAGATCAGGTGGGACAGGGCAACCGCGTTTTCGGCGGGCTGGGACACTGTGTTGGCCAGGTAGAACCGGTCCAGCCGCTCATCCAGCGAGCAGCCGAAGGGGTGCAGGAACACCAGCGCGCCCAGCTCGTCTGCCCGGGCCCAGAACGGCTCGAGCCGCGGGTCCGAGAGCTCAACCGTGCTGCGGTCCGGATCGTCCGGAGTGCCGGCGAACGAGCCGATTTCCACGCCCAGCAGCCCGCATTCCAGCACGGCATGGTCCAGCGCTTCGACCATCAGTTCGGGATGCTGCAGGGGCACCAGGCCCAGGCCGTGGAGCCGGTCCGGAGCCCGGTCCACATACTCCCGGACTGCCTGGTTGGCGCGGCGTGCCAGCTCCAGCGCAAGTTCCCTGCCGGCGAAGTAGTAGAAATGCGACGGCGACGGCGAGACCAGCTGCACGTCCACCCCTTGGGCGTCCATGTCAGCGAGCCGGCGGTCCAGGTCCGTCAGCTGCGGCCAGCGTTCCTTGATCATCCGTCCGGAGGCGGCCATCGACTCCGGGCCGTTGCGCCGCACCTCCAGTTCCTGGTGTGTGGCGAACGCGGCCGGGTCCTGCTCCGCGACCAGCTGCTGCAGGGCCGGGAGCAGGACATGCGCATGGACGTCGACAGTGGGATGGGTTTGGGCGGGGCGGGCGCTCATGCCGGGTTCTTCAGCATCGAGGACAGCGAGTGCATCAGCCCGGGAACGTCGGCGTCGCGCACGCCGTCGAGCATCCACTGGCCCAGCTGCACGGAGGCGTTGACCACCGTCCGGGCGCGGTCCAGGCGACGGTCGGTGAATTCCTTCCACAGCGTCTCGGTCAGTTCGTCATGGCTGGTGAGCAGCTCCGCCAGCACGGCGGCGTCCTCCAGGGCCATGGCAGCGCCCTGGGCAACGGTGGGCGGGCAGCTGTGCGCGGCGTCGCCGATGATGACCGTCCGGCCGCGGTTCCAGGGCCCCTCCACGATGTGGGTGGTGAACTTGGTGTAGTTGATCCGTGCGGTCTGGTCCAGGTTTTCCCGGATTTCCTTCCACGGGCCGCCGTAGGCTGCGGCGAGCCCGGCCATGATGCGGGGGCCCTCCTCGTGCTTGCGTTCCTGGGCCTTCTCCACCAGGTAGGCGTAGATGGTGTCCGGGCCGGTGGGGCAGTAGCCGGCGATGAAGCAGGGCCCGCCGTAGGTGAGGTCCGTGCGGACCACTTCCTCGGGCCGGGGCACGAACGCGCGCCAGATGCCCATGCCGGTGGTGACGGGTTCCACGTCGATGCGAATGGCCTTGCGGACGGCGGAGTGCAGTCCATCGGCGCCGATCAGGAGGTCATAGGTGGCCGAGCCGCCGTCGGCGGTGCTCACGGTGACGCTGCCGCCGTCGTCCTTGATCCCGGTGACCGACTTGCCGTAGGTGATGGTTGCCCCTGCCTCGAGGGCGCGTTCGCGGAGGATCGCGGTGAGCTCGGGGCGGTACATGCCCATGGTGGCCGGAAGGTCCTCGCCGCCGGTGCGGATGTCCTCCAGCACGGCCAGGACGGTGCCGTTGGGGTCCGGGGCGCGCAGGCCCAGCGTGCTGAAGCCGAAGCCCTTCTCCTCCACCTTGTCCCAAACGCCGAGCTGCTTGAGGATCCGCAGGGCATTGCCCTGCAAGGTGATGCCGGACCCGAGGGTCTGCGGTTCCGTGGCCTTTTCGAGGACTTCCACCGTGATACCGGCGTCGGCCAGGAGGATGGCGGCGGTCAGTCCCGCGGCTCCCGCTCCGACGATTCCGACGTTCTGTACTGCTGCCATCGTTGACTCCTTTGTATGGACGGCGTTACTGCTGATTATTGTGCTGCCGGCGGCCGGGGGCTACCGCAGCGCGATGGGGTTGACGGGGGAGCCCACGGCGCCGGTGATGGGCAGCGGGGCCGCGGTGAGCAGGAAGTCGTACCTGCCGTCCGCGGCGCAGGCTTCCGCCAGCGCGTCCGGATCCCACATCTCGCCCAGGAACAGCCCCAGGTTGGGAATGGCGATCTGGTGCAGGGGCTGGAAGGCGGCGTCGAACTCGTTGGGCCGGACCTCGAAGCCCCAGGTATCGGTGGCGATGCCCGCGATCTGCGAGGAGTGCAGCCACGGGGCCGTACTGAAGGACAGGCCGGGGGCGGAGCCGCCGGCGTAGTCACCCCAGCCGTCGCGGCGCGCCCGGGTGTACTGCCCGGTGCGGATCACCACGATGTCCCCGCGCCGCACTTGGGAACTGGGCCCCTGGAGTGCGATGGTGCGCTCCAGGTGATCAACTGTGATGGCGAAGCCGTCCGGGAGTTCGCCATCGGTCAGGCCAAGGTCTGGGCTAAGCGCACGTCCGACGTCGAGCAGTACGCCGCGGGTGACGATCTTGGCCGCGGCGGTTTCGATGCCGGTGACCAGGTCGCCCTCGGAGGTGACCACGTCGCCCGCGGCGCGGCCGTTCCAGGCCTTGCCGCGGTCGAAGATGTGGCCCAGGCCGTCCCACTGGGTGGAGCACTGCAGGGGCATCGCGATGACGTCGTCAGCGCCGCCGAACCCGTGCGGGAAGCCCTGGTTGCCGCGTTCGGCGTCAACACCGGTGTCCGTCATGGTGTGCACGGGGTTGGTCCGGCGCCGCCAGCCTTTTTGCGGGCCGTTGGTGTCGAACGGCTGGGACAGCGAGAACGCTTCGCCTGTTGTCACCAGCGAGGCTGCCTCGATGCGTTTGCCGGCGTCGATGAAGTTCAGCGTGCCCAGCACGTCGTCCTCGCCCCAGCGGCCCCAGTTGTTGTACTTGTAGGCGGCAGCGGTGATGCTGGCCAGTGCGTCATCACGCCGGATCACCGGGGAATCGTGGGATTCCCCGGTGCCGGTGTTTACAGCTGTGTCCGGGCTGGTCACTGCTTGCTGCCTTCAGTTGTGGCTTCGTCCTTGCAATGGATGAGCTGGGTGCCCAGGCCGGTGATGGTGCCTTCCATAACGTCGCCGTCCTGGAGGAGCCGGCCCCAGTGTTGGCCGTTGCCGGCCGGGCTGCCGGTGAGGACCAGGTCGCCGGGGCGCAGCGGCATGATCTGGGAGGCTTCGCTGACGAGCTTGGCCACGCCGAAGATCATGTCCGCGGTGGATTCGTCCTGCATGGCCTTGCCGTTGAGCTTCAGCGTGACCTGCACGTTCTGGGGATCGCCGAAGAACTTGGCGGGCACCAGCAGCGGGCCGGTGGGCAGGAAACCGGGGGCGTTCTTGGCGCGGTACCAGTCGGAGCCAATGGCGGGCATGTCCTTGCGGAACACGTATTCGCGGGTGGTGATGTCGTTGACCATCGTGTAGCCGAAGACGTAGTCCAGGGCCTCCTCGGGGGTGACCCGGAAGGCTTCCTTGCCGATGACCGCCGCCAGTTCCAGTTCCCAGTCGTGGGTCTTGGAGTAGGACGGCAGGGTGAGGTCGTCGGTGGCGGAAGCGATCGCCGTCGGGAGGCCGATGAAGAAGTACGGCGTGCCCTGGCCCGCGCGCTTGTCCATCATCGCGGCGGTCCTGGTCCGCACTTCCTCCTCGTCCTCGCCGGGTTCGCGGTGCGCGGCGGCGAGATCGATGACGTGCTTGCGGTAGTTGGCGCCGGTCTGCAGCACCTGGGCCGGCTCCACCGGAGCCAGGATTTCGACGGCGGCAAGCGGCAGGCCGGTGTCCTCGCCGGCAGAGGCGGCAAGGGCGTCCAGCCGGCCCTCGGCGGTGTCCCAGTGCTGGATCAGGGAGTTGATGTCCCCGTCCAGCGGCAGGACGCGGTCCTTGACCAGCAGCCCGGCCCGGGCCTTGCTGTCGCCCGGCTCCTGGAACCGGACCAGGGCGTAGGTGGTGTCGGTCATGGTGCCGTTAGCCCCGGCCCTGCTTGGCGTACGGGTTCAGGAGCGCTTCCTTCATTTCGGGGGAGGCGCCTTCCTCGGTGGCGGTGAAGCCCTCGGCCGGCGGGAAGGACTCGGTCATGGAGTGCGGCATGGCGCCGTTCTTGTAGAAGTTGTTGGAGCCTTCGGAGGGCTTCCAGGTGTTGGGCTCCCAGTCCGGAACGTAGTTGCGGTAGCCGCCGGAGTTCAGCTCGACCCGCAGGCCGGACGGCTCGCGGAAGTAGAGGAAGTTCTGCTCGCCCACGCCGTGGATGGAGGGGCCGTATTCCATCGGGGTGCCATTTTCCATCATTACGTCCGCGGTGCGGAGCAGGTCCTCGTGGGTGTCCACCCAGAAGGCGATGTGGTTCACGCGGCCGGCACGGCTGGAGGTGTCCAGGACAACGCCGAGGTCGTGGGACTTCTCGTTGGTGGTGAGCACGGAAAAGACGGTGATGGGGGCCTCATCCAGCTCGACGAAGGCCATGACGCGGAAGCCGAGGGCCTCGCTGTACCACTTGGCGAAGCCGCGCACGTCCTGGGTGGCCACGGTGACATGGTCCAGGAAACGCGGGGCGGCTGCGTGGCTGCTGCGCTTCTCCGGGCGGTCCGGGTAGGTGGACTTGAACTCGGGCTCGGCGACGAACTTTTCGACGTCGAAGAAGAGTCGCATGTGGTGGCCGTAGGGGCCGGTGAACTCGTAGGCCTTGCCGTAGCCATGTCCGCCGGCAGTCCAGGTGCCCTGCACGCCGCCGGCTTCGATCCGTTGGGCCGCTGCCTCAAGGGCCGACTGGGAGCTGGTGCGCCACGCCATCCGGCCAAGGCTCGCTTCCTCGCCGTGCGTGACCACCAGGCTGTAGCGGTAGTAGTCGCCCCAGCAGCGGAGGTAGACCCTGCCGTCCACACGGTCAACGATGCGCATGCCGAACTTTTCCTCGTAGAACCTGGCCGATGCTTCGACGTCGGGGGCGGTGATCTCGAGGTGGGCGAGATGGGAGAGGGGAGTTTCCACGCTGAATTCCTATTCCTTCTGGATACTGGCTGCCGTGCAGGTTGCTGCAGGTCCTGTAACTACTGTGAGGCAGCTCATGTATTTGGGGAAGGCGCGGTTTTTGATAGCAAGTATTCGCGGCGCTGATAGTAGAAATCGCCGCCGCTCAACGCTCTCTCACTTGATGCATGAAAAGCAGCAACGCTCTCCCACCTTCCAGTTCAAAGTGCGAGAGCGTTGCTGTGCGGTGCTTTGCGCCTACTCCTTGCCGAGTCGCGCCGCAGAGGTCTTTTCGCCCGTGACTTGGTTGAGCGCCGCCAGGTCGAAGATGCCGTTGATGTCGGCCTGCTTGGTGGTCCCCGCAGCGACTCCGTCGGCCAGGAGCTTTTCGTAGGTTCCGGCCAGCGGATCCACGGTGAACACGATGTTCTTCAGGGACCGGTCGATCACGTCCGCCTTCAGCTCGGCGCCTGCGGCTTCCTTCAATGCCGCGTTGATGACGCTCGCCTTCTCGCTGTCGGCAGCCTTGTTCAGCCACTCAACCGACTTCACGTGGCCCTTCAGGAGCGCCTTGACGGTGTCAGGGTGTTCGGCGGCGAACTTCTGGTTCACGATCAGGATGGTGGTGGGGAACTCGCCGGGCTTGCCGGACAGCGAACCGTCCCACAGGTCTTTTTCGTCCACCAGAACCTTCGCTCCGGCGGTCAGCACCAGGCGTGAGGCCCACGGCTCAGGCAACCACGCGCCGTCGAGCTTTCCGTCCTGGAACAGCTTGAGGGTCTGGGCGTTTTCCGTGGGGTTGATGGCCACATCGCCGCTGCCGTCCACGTTGGTCTTGTAGCCCTGGGAGGCGAGCCAGGCGCGGAGGGCCACGTCCTGCGTGCCGCCGAGCTGTGGAGAGGCGAGCGTCTTGCCCTTGAGGTCCGCCGCAGAGTTAATCTCCGGCTTGACCACCAGTTGGGCGCCGCCAGCGGCGGCGCCGGCAATGATGTGCACGGACTCGCCGGCGCTCTTGACGTAGGAATTGATGGCCGGGTTGGGGCCGATGTAGGTGGCGTCGATGGCGCCGGCGTTCAGCGCCTCGATGGCGGCGGGGCCCGCGTTGAACACCTGGGTGCTGAGTTTGGTATCCCCGAGCTCCCCGGCAATGTGGCCCTGGCTTACGCCCACCAATGCGGGAGCGTGGGTGACGTTGCCGAAGTAGCCAAGTTTGAGTTCGGTCGCAGGGTTTCCGGCGGGGGCGGCTTCGGCGGCCGGGGCAGTGCCGGGGTTGTTGCTGCTGACGGCGGAGGCGACGGCGGCGCCCCCGCCCACGAGGGCGAGGACTGCTGCCGCGATGCCGATCTTGAAGCCGAGGGGCCGTTTGGGTGCTGCCTGCCCGGCGACGATGCGGGTGGAGTTTCCCGCGTTCCGGGGGCTCTTGTCCGTGGGTTCTGCCATTGGAATTCCTTTGCTGGGTCTGATGCTGAGTTGAGAGTACGGAGCGGCCAGCGGCGCCACAATCGTTCCTGTAGCAGGCGTTCACGGGGCGACGCGGACGCTCAACACGGCGTAGTGGAGCGTCCAGAAACGTCGCGGGGCGTCTTATTGGGGCGGCTTAGAGAGGGCATGAACAGCGCTCAAACTTTACCGTCCGGATGGTAAAGTTTGAGAGTGAGAGAGAGCCAGCGCCCCCAAATCCTGGAAGCGGGCCTGCGCGTGGCAGCGCGCAGCCAAGGTGCCGCCATAACGCTGGATGCCGTGGCTGCGGAGGCAGGTGTTACCAAGCCCGGGCTGATGTACCACTTTCCGAACCGTGATGCGCTGATGGTCGCCCTGGTCCAGTACGCCGCCTGCCAGTTGGAGCGTAGAATGGCGGCGCTCCTGGGCCGCAGCGAAGGAACGGTGGAGGAGCGGTACCGCGCCTATGTCCAGGCGGCGGCCGACGGGCAGAACATGCGCGCGGAGTGGGCCCTGTGGTTCCACTCCTCATGCCAGGCTCAGCTGCAGGAAGCCTGGGCCCAGCACCTGGACCCCTGGCTCCTGATACCGGACGGGACACCGCCTGCCCGGCGGGCGAGGCTTCTGACTGCCCGGCTGGCCGCCGACGGACTATGGGCTGCCCAGGCCAGCGGCGTGGGTGCGCCCGGGAAAGCTGACAGGGCGGCAATCGTGGCCCACATCCTCGGCCTCATTGATGACGGGGGAGCGGAATGAAGCGGTGGCTTTACCTCGGCGGAGCCATCGTCACGGAAGTCAGTGCAACCCTTGCCCTGAAGGCTGCATTGGAAACGCCGGGTTGGTATGTCCTGGTGGTTGCTGGATATGCCGCCGCCTTCTTCCTGTTGACCGTCTGCCTGCGCCTGGGGATGAGCATCAGCGTCGCGTACGGCGCCTGGGGCGCCGGTGGTGTGACCGCTACCGCCGTGCTGTCGGCGGCGATCTTCGACGAGCCGCTGACCTGGCTGATGGGCTTCGGCATCGCGCTGATTCTGGCAGGGGTCATCACCGTCGAAGCCGGATCGCAAAAAGCCCACCGCGCCAGCCGGGGGGAGGAGCAGTCATGACCTGGTTTTTCCTTGGCCTGGCAATTCTCACCGAGGTTGCGGCAACCATGTCCCTGCGCGCCTCGGAGGGCCTGAAAAAGAAGCTGTGGCTGGTTCCCATCGTCCTCGGCTATGTCGCCGCCTTCGGTTTCCTGAGCCTGGCGCTTGACCATGGGATGCCGCTTGGCGTGGGGTACGGCATCTGGGTGGCCTGCGGCGTGGCGCTGACAGCGGTGGCCAGCCGCGTCCTGTTCAAGGAGCCGCTGACGCCCACCGTGGCTCTCGGGATCCTGCTCATTTCCGCCGGAGTGCTCGTCGTCGAAATCGGTGCCGGCCAGGCCCACTAGGAACGTGATCGCCTGGCGCCCGGATGCACCGTCTCTGGTTTCCCCATATTCTGGCCGGGTGGATACAAGCACCGTGAACTCCGGCGAACAGGTTGACCGGCAGGCCCGCATTCTCGAGGCCGCACTGGACCTCCTGTCACGCCACGGCATCTCGGGTGTGAGCATGCGTGCCGTTTCCCGCGAGGCCGGCGTCGCGCTGGGGCTTGTGAACTACTACTACGAGGACAAGACGAGCCTGATCCGCGCCGCCCTGCACCGGATCGATGAACGCGACCTGAGGCTGGTGGCGCCCGATCCCGCTTCGCCCCCGGACGAGCAGCTCCGGAAAGCCCTCCGGCGGGTGGCGGATCCGGAGTTCCTCACCACGCAGCATCTGTCCCTGCGCCTTCACCTCTGGGCGCTCGCGCAGGCCCATGAGGACTTCGCGCACATCAATGCTGCAGCCTTTGACCGCTACCTCAAGGGGCTCGCAGCGTTGCTGGGGAATGCCCGGCCTGAGCTGTCCACCGACGTGTGCAGGGAGCGGGCGGCCGACATCGTCGTCGTGCAGAACGGTATGTGGCTGACTGCGCTCCTCGGCGTGGACGAAGCCTCCATCCAGCGAAGCATCGCCCGTACGGAAGAAATCGCCTTCGCCACCTAGGGCCGATGCGCCTGCCGGACAACGCCGCCCGTCTCAATTCCTGACCTGCCACGTAACAATCAAAATTCTTTGAACGTTCGTCCAGTTTAACTATTGAACACTCGTTCAAAGTGAACTACTGTCCTTCGGTATGACCTACACCACACAATCGGAGTGGCGCGGAAATAAAGGCGTTTCCCGCAGTCTCCGGTGGATGCAGCAGGTAGAAGGAGATTTAGCAGCATGACAAAAACCAGCTACGACTACGTCATCGTCGGCGGCGGAAGCGCGGGGTCCGTGCTCGCCAACCGCCTGAGCGACGGAGGCCAGAGCAGCGTCCTGGTCCTTGAGGCCGGACGGAGCGACTACCCCTGGGACCTTTTCATCCAGATGCCGGCCGCGCTCACCTTCCCCAGCGGCAACCCGCTCTATGACTGGCGCTACGAATCGGACCCCGAACCGTACATGGGCGGCCGGCGGGTGGCCCACGCCCGAGGCAAGGTCCTGGGCGGTTCCAGCTCCATCAACGGCATGATCTTCCAGCGCGGCAACCCGCTCGACTACGAGCGCTGGGGCGCCGAAGCCGGCATGGAAACGTGGGACTTCGCGCACTGCCTGCCGTACTTCAACCGAATGGAAAACGCGCTCGCGGCAGACCCAAACGATGAGCTCCGCGGGCATAACGGTCCCCTCGTACTGGAGCGCGGCCCGGCCACAAACCCGCTGTTCCAGGCCTTCTTCGAAGCCGCCCAGGAAGCCGGCTACCCGCTGACGGACGACGTCAACGGGTACCGCCAGGAAGGCTTTGCAGCGTTTGACCGCAACGTGCACAAGGGCCAGCGGCTCTCCGCGTCCCGCGCCTACCTGCGGCCCAATTTCGGCCGGAACAACCTGACCGTCCTGACCCGGGCACTGGTCACGAAGATCAACTTCACGGGCAACGTGGCCACCGGCGTCACCTACCGCCGCAACGGCAAGACCCACCAGGTGAACGCGGGCGAGGTGATCCTGGCCGGCGGCGCCATCAACACCCCGCAGCTGCTCCAGCTCTCCGGCGTTGGCGAAGCTGCCCACCTGAACTCCCTGGGCATCAACTCCGTTGTCAACCTGCCCGGCGTCGGACAAAACCTCCAGGACCACCTCGAGGTCTACATCCAGCACGCCTGCACCCAGCCGGTGTCCATGCAGCCGGCCCTGGACGTCTGGCGCATGCCGTGGATCGGCATGCAGTGGCTCTTCGGCCGCAAGGGCCCGGCCGCCACCAACCACTTCGAAGGCGGTGGCTTCGTCCGCTCCAACGAGGACGTGGCGTACCCGAACCTGATGTTCCACTTCCTCCCGGTCGCTGTCCGCTACGACGGCCAGAAGGCGGATGCCAAGCACGGCTACCAGGTGCACATCGGCCCCATGTACTCCGACGCCCGCGGCACCCTCAAGATCAAGTCCACAGATCCCACGGTGCACCCGTCCATGGTGTTCAACTACCTGTCCACGGACCAGGACCGCCGTGAATGGGTCGAGGCCATCCACGTTGCCCGTGACATCCTGGGCCAGTCCGCCATGGGCCCCTTCAACGGCGGCGAGCTCTCCCCCGGCCGGGCGGTGCAGACCGACGCCGAGATCCTGGACTGGGTTGCCCGCGACGCCGAGACGGCGCTGCACCCGTCCTGCACCGCCAAGATGGGCCCGGACTCCGATCCGATGGCCGTGGTGAACCCCCTGGACATGACCGTGCACGGTACCCGAGGCCTCCGCGTGGTGGACGCCTCGGCCATGCCCTACGTCACCAACGGCAACATCTACGCCCCGGTGATGATGCTCGCAGAAAAGGCGGCCGACCTGATCGCCGGCAAGGCACCCTTGGCGCCGCAGCACGCGGAGTTCTACCGGCACGGCATCAGCCCGCTTGAGCGGAACGCCGCCGCTGCCCCGGCAGGCAGGGCCTAGGCATGATTGATGCACAGGAAAAGGAGCAAGCATGACCGCCACCGTTGAGCAGGCACACCAGGCCGGCCAAGCGCAAAACACCGTCAAAGGCCTGTACATCGACGGCGCCTGGCAGCAGGCGTCCGACGGCGGCACAACAGTCGTGCGCTGCCCCGCGGACGGCGGCGAGGTGGCAGTTGTCGCCAGGTCGACGGCGGAGGACGCAGAGCGGGCAATCGCCAGTGCGCGGGCAGCCTTCGACGGCGGCCCTTGGCGGCGGCTCACGGACATCGAGCGGGGCGCCGTCCTGCTTCGGGTGGCTGAGCTGCTTGAGCGGGACAAGGCGGCTTATGCCCGGGCCGAGGCGCTGGACACAGGCAAGCGGCTCGTCGAGGCCGAATACGACATGGACGACATTGCCGCCTGCTTCCGGTACTACGGCAAGATCGCGGGACTCGATGCGGGCCGGGTAATCGACACGGGCCGGCCGAACGCCATCAGCCGCGTGGTCTACGAGCCCCTCGGCGTCTGTGCCCTCATCGCCCCGTGGAACTACCCGCTCCTCCAGGCGGCCTGGAAGGTGGCGCCGGCACTCGTCGCCGGAAACTCGTTCGTGCTCAAGCCCAGCGAGCTCACGCCATCCACCTCGATCCTGCTCATGGAGACCCTCGCAGAAGCCGGTGTTCCCGCCGGCGTCGCCAACCTGGTCACCGGAACCGGGTCGCGGGTGGGCGGCCCGCTCAGCTCCGACCCGCGCGTGGACCTCGTCTCCCTGACGGGAAGCCTGGCCACGGGCCAGACCATCATGGCCGCCGCGGCGGAGACGGTGAAGCGCGTCGCCTTCGAGCTCGGCGGCAAGAACCCCAATGTCGTCTTCGCGGACGCGGACTGGGATGCCGCCGTCGACAATGCCCTGACCGCCGTGTTCCTGCACTCCGGCCAGGTCTGCTCTGCAGGGGCGCGGCTCGTCGTCGAGGAGACGATCGCGGACCGCTTTGTGGCGGAGGTGGTGGAACGGGCGAAGAAGATCCGGATGGGTGGGCCGTTCGATCCTGACGCCGAGACGGGCCCGCTCATCTCCGCCAGGCACCGCGACCAGGTCCACGCCTACGTCCAGGCCGGCATTGCGGAGGGCGCTGAGCTTTTGTGCGGCGGCTACATTCCCGACGACGGGCCACTTGCGGACGGTTTCTTCTACCCGCCCACGGTCCTGGGCAACTGCCGCTCCGGCATGAGCGTGCTCCAGGAGGAGTCATTCGGTCCGGTGCTGACCGTGGAGACATTCCAGACCGAGGACGAGGCCGTGGCCATCGCCAACGACACGGAGTACGGCCTGGCAGGCGCGGTGTGGACATCCGACGCGTCGAAGGCGCAGCGTGTTGCGGGCGCCCTCCGGCACGGAACAGTATGGATCAACGACTATCACCCGTACGTCCCGCAGGCGGAGTGGGGCGGCTTCGGGAAGTCCGGCATTGGCCGGGAGCTTGGCAGCGCGGGACTCAACGAGTACCGCGAGGCAAAACATATCTGGCAGAACATCCAGCCCGCACCCAGCGGCTGGTTTGGCTCACCTGCCGGTGACGCCGTGGTGGGGGCCGCCGGCTAGCAACAGCATTTGGGGGAAACGGCCGGGCGCCGCAGGCGCGGTGCCCGGCCGCCGATATCACCCGCGTCCAACGGCGGCCGCGGGTCATCACCATTGTGCTTTTCTGACCTAGGAGTTCAGATGTTGGAACCCAGCAAGAGTACTGATTCAAGCGGCATGGACGAGTTCGGCTATGCCCAAACCTTGGACCGCAGCATCGGCAAGTTCGCCAGTTTCGCGGCCGGAGTCAGCTACATCTCCATCCTCACCGGCGTTTTTCAACTGTTTTACTTTGGTTTCTCCATGGCCGGGCCCGCCTATGCGTGGTCCTGGCCCATCGTTTTCGCCGGCCAGCTCATGGTGGCGCTCTGCTTCGCCGAGCTCGCCGGACGCTATCCCGTGGCCGGATCGGTCTACAACTGGGCCAAACAGCTCTCATCAGGGACGTTCGCCTGGCTGGCCGGCTGGCTGCTGCTCATCTCCTCGATCGTGGCGCTCGGAGCCGTGGCCCTGGCGCTGCAGCTGACCCTGCCCCAGATCTGGTCCGGTTTCCAGATCATCGGCGACGGCACCGGCACCTACGATTTCGCCCTCAACGGCGTGCTGCTCGCCAGCATCATGATCTCCATCTCAACCCTCATCAACGCCTTCGGCGTGAAGCTAATGACCAAAATCAACAGCATCGGCGTCTTCGTGGAACTCGCTGCCGCCGTGCTCCTGATCCTGGCCCTTGCCTGGCATGTGGTGCGGGGGCCGGAAGTCCTTTTCAGCACCTCAGGCTACGGCGAGGACCACGATCTTGGCTTCTTTGGGGTGTTCCTCATCGGCGCCATGGCATCGGGGTACGTGATGTACGGCTTTGACACCGCCAGTTCCCTCGGTGAGGAGACGAAGGACCCGAAAAAGACGGCTCCCAAGGCCATCCTGCGGGCAATCACGGCGTCCTTCATCCTCGGCGGACTGATTCTCCTCGGCGGACTCCTGGCCGCCCCCGACCTGAACGACCCCAAGCTGGGCGCTGCCGACGGCGGCCTGCAGTACATTGTGCTCTCCGTGCTGGGAGGCCCGTTTGGCAAGGCCTTCCTGGTGTGCATCGTCGTGGCCGTGATCGTCTGTACGCTCGCCGTCCACGCTGCCGCCATCCGCATGATGTTCGCCATGGCCAGGGACAACAACCTGCCCTTCAGCCGCCAGCTCAGCAAGGTGCACCCCGAGCGGAAGACGCCCACGGTGGCGGCCATCGTCATCGGACTCATCGCCATCATTCCGCTGATCGTCAACATCTCCCAGCCTGCGATCTTCACCATCCTGTCCAGCATCAGCATTGTCCTGATCTACCTGTCCTACCTGCTGGTCACCGTCCCGATGCTTCGGCAGCGCTTCCTGAAGAAATGGCCGCTGTCCGACGAAGGCCACGGAAAGGCCGGGTTCAGCCTGGGCAGGTGGGGGGTGCCCGTGAACATCCTGGCGGTCCTGTGGGGCGGGGCCATGACGCTGAACCTGATCTGGCCGAGGCCGGAAATCTACAACTCGGTGCCGCCGTTTGAGTGGTACCTACAGTGGGGCGGCGTGATGTTCGTGGGTGCCGTGAGCATCGGCGGCGCACTGCTCTACCGTCTGCGGATCCGGCACCGGACAGGAGTCCTGGCGGAGCACGCGGCAGCAGCACAGCCGGCGCGCGGCCTGAGCGAACCCGATGCCCCGGTTGCGCACCAGCTGGTGTCGGCCCCCTCATCCAATCCGTAGCCTTGCCCAATCCATAGCATTGTCCAACCTCTGGCATGTCAGTCCTGATGGGCATCCCCTTCGCGAGCGCTGCGAACGGGATGCCCATCAGTGCTTCGGAAGAAGTCCCCGGGGGCGGACGCGGCTAGCAGGGATTTCCAAGGTCAACCGCCCTAACATGTCCCCATGAAGGTTGCCCGAGAGGCCCGCTCTGCTGCCGTGGTGATTAACGCAGGATCACGCCGTGGCGCGGCGGCAAGCGAACTCGCGGTGCACCGGATGAAAACGGCAGGCGTGCCAATCTCCTCCGTGTACCACGTCCTATCGGGGGCCGAGCTGGCCGGGACGCTCGACCGGGTGCTTGCGGACGGGCCGGACCTGGTGGTGGTCGGTGGCGGCGACGGGACCGTGACGTGCGCAGCCGGCCGGGTAGCCGGCACGGAGGTGATGCTCGGTGTTCTGCCGCTCGGCACCGCGAATGATTTCGCCCGCACGCTGGAGATACCAACCAATCTGGCCGAGGCGTGCGCTGCCGTCGCAGACGGGAGGGTGGTGGACGTCGACCTCGGCCGGGCGAACGGCCAGCCCTTCCTCAACGTGGCCTCAGCCGGCCTGTCGGTGCGTGTTACCGAGGCTCTCAGCCCACGCCTGAAGCGGCATATCGGGCCGCTGGCGTACGGCGTTGCCACCCTTCGTTCGTATGCCCGGCACGAGCCTTTCCGGGCCCGTCTGGAGTTCCCTGAAGGGGACCACGAGCCGATGCAGCTCGAGGGCTTGCTGCAGGTGGCCGTGGGCAATGGCAGGTTCTACGGAGGCGGCAACACAGTTTCGCCAACGGCGGGGATCGACGATCACATTCTTGACATCTACGCAATCCTGGCAGCACCGCTCTGGGAGCACGTGAAGATCGCCAGGCTGCTCAGGGACGGAAGCTTTGTGGAGCACGACCGGGTGTACCACGTGACCAGCCGGCGCGTCCGGCTGGTCACCGCGCCACCGATGCCGGTGAACCTCGACGGCGAGATCGCGGCCATCACCCCGACCGACTTCACTGTGCAGCGAAACGCCGTTCACGTCGTCGTGCCACAGTCCAGCAACAGCGCATTGTTTGACGGGCCGTACGCGCCGAGGGGGACGTCCCTCTGAAGAGTCTATTACTGGCGGCCGCACTGGAGCAGTGTCAGGATTGGAGACACGACCACGCCCGTGGCAAGAGGAGGCTTGATGACCGGCGGGGCACCAGCCGCACCCGAAACCGGCTACGCGCAGGTCAACGGGCTCCAGATGTACTACGAGCTGCATGGCGACGGCGGCACCCCGCTGGTGCTCCTGCACGGCGGGCTCTTCGATATTGAGCAGCAGTTCGGTGCGCTGATCCCGAGCCTGTCAGCCGGGCGCCGGGTGATCGCCACGGATTTCCAAGGGCACGGACGCACCAACGACACAGACCGGCCACTGGCCACTCCCCATCTGGCCTCAGATGTCATCGGGCTTCTGCGGCACCTAGCCGTGGACAAGGCCGATATCTTCGGCTTCAGCGTCGGAGGTGCGGTGGCGCTGGACATCGCCATCAACCAGCCGGAACTCGTGCGCAAGCTCATCGTTTCGTCGGTGTCGTTCCGGCCGGAGGGGGACCGTGGCGGCAATGCCGAAGCTGTCGGGGAGATGACGGTGGACATGATCGCGGGAACACTGATGGAGGAACGCTACCTCGCTGTGTCTCCGCATCCCGATCGCCAGCACCTGCAGGCCCTGCTCAACAAGCTGGCACGCTACGGCGAGGGCGAGATTGGATGGAGCGATGACGACATCCGCGGAATCGCCGCGCCGACGCTCATCACGGTGGGCGACTGCGACATGGTCAGGCTAGACCACGCGGTAAAGTTCCTCCAACTGCGCGGTGGAGACGTGAACGGCGACTTTGAGGGTGTGCCGGAATCGCAGCTCGCGGTGTTCCCGGGCACCAGCCACTTTTTTGGGCTGGCGCGGACCGACCTCGTGCTTGACGTTGTGACGACGTTCCTGGATGCGCCCGCGCCCACCGGCTGGGCGGATCGGTGAGGGCATCATCTTCCTGGTTCCTCCACGTCCACCAGGCGGCGGATCAGGAGGCTTTGACCAGGGGGAGTTCGTCCCAATGCGTTGTGTACCGGGGCGACTGCATGGCGCGCTTCATGGACCAGTCCACTCCGCCCTTGATGCCGCCGTGGCCCAGTCCGATGGAGCCGCGCCCAAAGCGGCGGCTCACGTCCTCGAGGAGCGGGCCGATGCCGCGCTCCTCATGGCGGTTTTCGAAGGGCTCCAGCGGTGACTGGTTGCCCGGGGGGCGCAGGTCGGTGAGCATGAGCCCCGCCTTGGCATACTGCACGCCATCGCGGACGCCGGGCAGCAGGGCATAGGCGGCCTTGGCGAGCAGGAGCGGATCCGCCGTCGGCATTGGAAGGGATACGCACACCGAAGGGTAGGCCTGCTCATGCTGCCTGAAGGGGGATGTGGCCGCAAAGGCGGTCAGGACTTTTGCCTGGAGCCCGTGCCGGCACAGCCGGGCGCTGGCCTGCTGGCCGTAAACGCTGAGGACCTGACGCATGCCTGCAACAGTGGTGACCGGTGTGGAAAAGGAACGGGAGAAGATGAGCTGGTCCCGGCCGATGCGCTCTTCCTCCATGGGAATGCAGGGGATACCGCGCAGCTCCAGCACCGTGCGCATCACCACCACCGAGAACTTGTCGCGGATGACCACCGGGTCTGCGCGTACCAGGTCCAGCACGGTGAAGATGCCGAGGACATTCAGGCGCCTGGCCAGCCGGCCGGCGATGCCCCAGATCTCGTCCACGGGCAGCCAGCCCAGGAGCGCCTCCCGCTGCGGCGCCGGTACGGCGTCCCAGTGGCACACTCCGCCGAAAGAGGCGTTGTTCTTCGCCCACTTGTTGCACAGCTTGGCCAGTGTCTTGGTGGGCGCGATCCCTACGCAGACGGGGACTCCCACGTTCCTGCGGACCGCAGTTTTCATGGCCCGGCCGAGCGTCAGCAGCTGCTCCGGCTCACCCTTCACTCCCAGGAAGGCCTCGTCGATGCTGTAGACCTCCAGCCAGGCCGAGTACCTGCGGAGCAGCTCCATGACCCGGGCGCTGATGTCCCCGTACAGCTCGTAGTTGCTGGATTTGGCTACCAGGCCCCACTCCTTCGCGCGGGGCGCGAGCTTGAACCACGGGTCACCGGTCCGGATGCCAAGGGCCTTCGCCTCGGGCGAGCGGGTCACGGCGCACCCGTCGTTGTTGGACAGGACAATCAGCGGCCGCCCCTCAAGTGAGGGGTCGAACGCGCGTTCTGCCGAGGCGTAGAAGCAGTTCACGTCCACGTGCGCGATCTGCGGCATCTGCCGCATCAAGACCGGCTTAGGCATGGCCGGTGTCAGACATGGTGCAGGCACCTGGTGGCCACGCCCCAGACTGTCAGCTCCGACAGTGCGGGGACCCGGATGTCCGGGTACTTCGGGTTTTCCGCCTGCAGCACCACGCCCGTGGCAGTGATACGAAGCCGCTTGACTGTCAGTTCCCCGTCCAGCACCGCGATTACCACCGAACCGTCCTTCGGCTCAAGCGCCCGGTTGACGATCAACTCGTCGCCGTCGCTGATGCCGGCCCCCTCCATCGAGTCCCCGGTAACGCGCACCACGAACGTGCTGGTGATGTCCTTGATCAGGTGCGCGTTGAGGTCGATCCGGCCGTCGAAGTAGTCCTGCGCCGGCGACGGGAAACCGGCCGCCACCGCGACGGGAGAGACCAGCACCGACAAGTACGAGGCACCCGCATCTATCACGCGGGGACCAACAATAACGCCCACAACACACCCTTATTCGAAAATATGTTCCCATTAGCTTACGCCGTGTGCGGCGATTTTGATCTGCGGGTATAGGTCGGATACAGCTGTCTTCCACGTTTGGCGCAGTCGACTCTGATCAGGTTGCCACGACACACCGACACTCAGGCACCGAATGTGTGTTCTAGTGGTCCGGGGGAGCTGACGAAAGGGTCAAGGCGGTTTCGGACGGCACTGTCGAACAGGCCTACTTGGCGGTTCTGCCAACGATCTGGCGGGCCACAAGCCAGTCGATCCCTGGCAGGTGGCTTGCCCTGATGATCCACCTGCGCAGGAGGAGCTGGGCTTGGTTTGAGGGGAGGAACGATGATGCGGCGCGCCTCCCGGCTGCTTGGGCGACTTCCACAACGGGTCTCCAACGTCGCTCGAATTCGGTGAGCGCTGAGCTGATTCCCTCAGGTGAAGTCACGGGGCCGAGGATGTCGCCCAGGAGAGCGGCACCGGCGGTGGCGAGCGATCCGCCCTGACCCGCGAGGAGCGATACTGCTCCGCAAGAATCGCCAACGAGAATTGTTCGGTCGCTCCGCCAGGCCGGCATGACTATCTGCGCGACGACATCGTCGTAGGCGTCCTCTGGGCACAGTTCAAGGAGCCGGTCAACCTGGTCGCCGAGTCCGGCGAACTCCCGCCACAGCCGCTCCCGGGCATGCTCGGATGGCAGATGCCCGCTAGCGCCTCCGGCCTCCCTGTAGACCATGAACGCCGCCACCTCGTCCGCGCGGAGGCTGTAAAACCCGGCCATCCGGTCGATGCTGTCCGTGAGGACAAACCGGTTCCGGAAACGGGCATTCAGGAGCGGTTCGGTCACGATGAATGCAGCGGCACGCATGCCCAGGGCGCGCAGGTAATCCTCATTGCCACCAAACACTTGGGAGCGGACCGTTGAATGGATGCCATCAGCGCCGACGAGGACGTCCGCGGCGATCGACGCCTGCGGCGAGCCGTCGACGGCGACCCCTACGCCGTCATCCTCGCTCCGGACCTGGGATACCGGGGTGCCATAGCGGATGCGCACTCGGCCCGGGGCCACGTCATCGAGGGCCGCGAGAGCGGCCCGCTCCATGTCGGGGCGTAGCAGGCTCAGGACCTTTCCACCGGCAAGCCGGGCGAATTGCTGGTAATCAAGCCGGGCAGTGGGGCGTCCCGTCACATCGACATACTCAAGGGCGTCGACCTGATAGGCCACTTCCGTGAGGCGCGGGAAGAGGCCAATCCGTTCCGCTGCCTCGAATCCTGGCCCAAAGAAGTCCATCATGTAGCCTTCCGGGCGCGGAGCGGCAGATTTCTCGAGGAGCTCGACCTCCCAGCCGGCCAGCCCCAGCTGGCGGGCCGCAACCAGGCCCGCGATACCGGCACCGACAACCACAGCCTTCATGTCCTACCTCGAACTAGTGCTTGGGCACCTCAGTCTGCCGGGACGGCAAAAGTGTGTCTACCCCACGACGAAGGAGGTCGGACAAGGGGGCAGGGACCGCAGCATGGCTGGTGGTCGTGCCCGGAAAGGCTGATCAAACCAACGGGCTGCAGGAGCTCGCCATCCGCTGGGGCACCCTCTCTGCTGGGCGTTCCTCGCCATGGCCGGCTGCTATGCGGCCTTTTTGGCGGCATGGTTCTATGACGACAAATAAAGAGGGCTGCTCTCCACGATGAGTGCCGAACCGCAAAAGCAGCCCGCCCGGCCGCTCCCTCCCGGAGCCACGTAGACTTGCGGGATGCGGTTGGTGGCAAGCGATATTGACGGAACGATCCTCGGGCACGACGGAAAAATCAGCGACCGCACCATCCGCGCCTTCCACGCCTGCCGCGACGCCGGCGTCGAACTCGTCTTCGTCACCGGCCGCCCGCCCCGCTGGCTGCACCCCCTTGAAGAACAGCTGGGCCACACCGGAACCGTCATCTGCTCCAACGGAGCCGTCGTCTGGAACCTTGAAACGGACAAGCTGGTCTCTGCCCGCACGCTCAGCATCGCCGCCGTACTGGAAATCCGCCGCATCATCAAAGACCTGCGGCCGGCAGCCCTGTTCGCCGCGGAGACACTGACCGGGTTCCATCTCGAGCCCGGCTTCATCGAAAACGAATCGAGCGAACTGCTGTCAGAGTTCACCCCGGCCCCGCTCCAGGAAACCCTCGTTGATGACGACAGCGTGGTGAAGTTCCTCGCCATCGTCCGGGACGGCACCCCGGACGATTTCCTCGCCCAGGTGCGCCCCGCCGTCGCACACCTTGCTGCTGCCACGCACTCCTCGCCCGGCGTCCCCATGCTTGAGTTGTCCCTGCCCGGCGTGAACAAGGCCGTCACCCTGGCCGAGTACGCTGCGGCGCTGGGGATTGACTCCTCTGAGGTAGTGGCATTCGGGGATATGCCCAACGACATCGAGATGCTCCGCTGGGCCGGCCACGGCTATGCCATGGCCAGCGGCCACCCGGAGGCGATCAGGGCGGCAGGGCAGCGGGCCCCGCATTTTGACGACGACGGCGTGGCCCAGGTTCTGGAGGCTCGGCTGACTTCCCTGGGGGCCCGGCGTTCCTGATTCTCCTTCGCGCCGCCGTTCTCACAGCTGGCGCTCACTTCGCGTTCACTTTCGCTCGGTAGCGTGAAGTGCGGAGAGCAGACACCTCTCCTGCAGGCTGAAGGGGTAGAGATGGCACGGAACGCCAAGCATGATATCGCCGATGCACCGCTGCGCAGGGCAACACCCGCGCCGCACTGGAAGACGCTCCGCCAGGGCGACCGCGTCCGCGTCCTGTTCACGCCAGGGTTCGAGACCGGAGGCGTGGTGGACGCCATCACCCCCGACAACACCGTGGTGTGGATTAACCTCGACGGCGGCCGCGGCCGTACCCTGCTGCACTGCGGCGACGGCGTCGAAATCCTGCCGCTGGAGGAGTAACTCCAAACCGGCTGACTGCCGTGCGGGCACCTCCGGTACGCTCGCACTGTGACCCTGCCGTTCTTCGCCAACCCCGACACTGACGGGCGCCAGCTCCCCATCGCCATGGCGCACCGCGGCTTTTCGCCCGAGGGGCTGGAAAACTCAATGGCCGCGTTCCGCGCCGCCGTCGAACTCGGTTACCGGTACCTGGAAACGGATGTCCACACCACGTCAGACGGCGTGCTGCTCCTCTTCCACGACGACACCCTGGACCGGGTGACCGATGGCCGGGGCAAGGTTTCGGATCTGGCCGCGGCGGACGTTGCCAAGGTGCGCATTGACGGCCGCGAGCCTATTCCAACGTTTGACGGATTGATTGCCGAACTTCCCACCGCCCGGCTCAACCTGGACGTCAAGGACTGGAACTCTGTCCGCAGCACGGCGGCCGCCATTGAACGGCACGGGGTGCATGACCGCGTGCTGGTCACCAGTTTCTCCGACCGGCGACGGCGGGCGGTGCTGAAGCTGCTCAGCCGCCCGGTTGCCGCCTCGGCCGGCGTTGTGTCGATCGCCCTCTTCACCTTCCTGGGACCGGTACTGCCCGGCCCGGCTTTCAGGTGGCTGATGCGCCGGATCCTGCGCGACGTCCAGGCGCTGCAGGTGCCGGCACGCCGCAGCGGCGTTGAAGTGGTCACGCCGGGGTTTGTCCGCCGCGCCCATGAACTAGGCCTGGTGGTGCATGTCTGGACCGTCAACGACCCCGCGGAGATGCGCCGCCTGCTGGGCCTGGGCGTCGACGGCCTCGTCACGGACCGCGCCGACCTGCTCAAAGAGATCCTCATGGAAAAAGGCGGGTGGCCGCCCCTGCCACCCGCCTGATCCTGCTTTTCCTGCCGGTTTTTAGCCCCTGCCGGTACTGGTGGATGGGTCCTCGTCGCCTTCCGTCGGGTCGGCGCGCAACTCGTCCGGGTTGCTGTCCGGCAGCCCGCCCGAAACGCCGCCTGGGCCGCCGTTCCCGGCTGACCCGGCCCCGGTGGGAGCGGACGCATCACCCGTCAGCCCGGCATCACCCGTTCCGCGGCCTGCCTCGGCGCTGTCATTGTCCGTTTCGTCAATGTCGCCGCCGAAGGGATTCTCCGAGACCGGACCGGGCGCAGGTCCGGTCTTCAGCCCCGGCGCCTTCTCCTTCTCAGCTTCCATGGCATTGGACCCCTCGCTGATGGAGGAATGGACCTCCACGTCGTCGTTGGGGTCCGTTGGGTCGGGGACATTGAGCTTTTCCGTGGGCTTTGAGGTACCCGCAAGGTCCTCCATGGCGTTCTCTGCTGCTTTGCCGATGCTGTCGCCGATTCCCATGACTGTTCCTCCTGACGTCGCGTGTGCCGGGCGCTCCAGCGGCCGCCCGGCCCTACCCTCCAGAATTATCAGCATGCTTACAATTAGTCCAGAGCTGGGGTGAAGAACCGCGGCCGGGCAGGAAGGACAAGCACGATGAGCAGCTACCATCCGGAAAATGATCCGGCGAACCCTGATCAGCCGGGCGGGAAGGATTCGGCGCGCACACCGAACCCGGACCCGGCGGAAGGCAACATCACCGGCCTGGAACCGGGCGGGGGAGTGCCGCCCGGTGAGACGCCCCCGGCCGAGGACCAGATGAGCGGGGACCAGGGGCACGACGAATAGAGCCCCACACACAAAACAGTGGACCGGCGGCAACTGTCCGCCGGTCCACTGTTTTGAACGTGGTTCACATCAGGGTGCGTCGTTTGTCTTCGCCTTCCGGCTGGACTTCCCGGGGCCGACAAGCTGCCGGTTAAGGCCGTCTGCGTCCAAGCGGGTGTTCCACGAAGCCCAGTCCTGGGGCCGGACCGAGGGGCGGCCCAGCAGGTAGCCCTGGCCGGCGTGGATACCCAGCTCGGTAAGTACTTTCAGTTCCCCCACAGTCTCGATGCCCTCCGCCACCAGGGTGGTGCCGATCTGCTGGGTGAAGTCCACCAGGCAGGAGGCCAGGGCGCGCTGGATGCCGTCGTTGTCCACGCCGCTGATCACGTCCCGGCCCACCTTGAGGAAGTCGGGCCGCAGGTGCACCATGCGGCTCAGCGCGCCGGCGCCGGAGTGGGTATCGTCGACGGCGATCCGGAGGCCCTGGTCGCGGAGAGGATTGATGGCGGCGATAAACTGCGCGTACTCCTCATCCGCAATGGTTTCCGTCAGTTCGAGGACCACCCGGTTGATGGGCAGATCGATGTGCGCGAACAGCTCCGGAAGGCGCGGGTCCAGGCAGGACGTGGGCGAGATATTGAGTGAAACGAACAGGGTGGGTGGAAGGTCCCTGGCTGCCGCCGCCGCGGAGCCCAGTGCCGAAAATTCCAGGTTGGCGCCCAGGCCCACGGCCGCCGCTTCCGCGAACCACAACTCGGCCGCGGCACCGTCGTCACTGACAAAGCGGGACAGCGCCTCCACACCTACGACGCTTTTTCCGGCCAGTCCGTAAATTGGCTGGAAGGCCGTCATCAGCATCTGGCTTTCGAGCAGCGCACTGATCCGCGAGATGCTCCGGATGGCATCTATCTGTTCCGCAAGCTTGGGCGGCATTGCCGGGGGAGTCAGGCGCATTTCCCGTGCGGTCTCCAGCGTTTCCACGGTGTTGGCATCGCTGCGCCGCGTTTCCAGGAGGTATTCCAGCAGGGCCCGCTCGGGGACCCCCGGATTCTCGTCGAGACTTTTGCTAAGGCGCTGACGGACAACCGCGCCGGACGGATCAGTATCCGCCAGTACCGCGGCAATAATGCCCCATGCCTGTACACGAACCGACATTAGCTACGCCCCCAGTTGACGAAGTAATGACCCAGTGGCCCAATTATTGTTCAATTTCCAAACGCCTTTTATTCGGTGCTTCTGATCATCCCAGCTTTAGCGGCAAGGAAAACCAGACACCGCACGATGATCGTATATCGGCGGCACGAAAAACGCAGTAGTTCCCAATAGTTTTAAGCAGCAGTGTGCCGGTAATTGCCAGCAGCTTTCGGCTACGGGTTAGCGCTTTCCGGCTGGTCGGCCAGAAACAACGGAATCTGGTCGGGCGGAACGGGCCGGCTGAAGTAATAGCCCTGCGCGCTCAGGCATCCCAGCCCGCGAAGGATTTCGGCCTGCTCGGCAGTTTCCACACCTTCCCACACAGCTTCCAGGCCGCATGCCCGGACCAGCTGCAGCACCGCCGCCACCAGCGCCGGCTGGCTCGGATCGGTGCCCAGCCCCGTGATCAGCGAACGGTCCACCTTCACCCGGTCCACCGGGAGGCGGCGCAAATAGCTGATGGAAGAGTAGCCGGTGCCGAAGTCGTCGATTTCGATGCCGACCCCCAGCCCGCGCAGCCCGGCCAGCGAGTACCGGTCCAGTTCATTGCCCTTGACGATGGCCACTTCGGTCAGTTCCAGGACCACCTGCTCGGGCCTCACTCCGGTTTCCTTCAGCACGTTGCGGACATCCTCGATGAACTGCAGGCTCTGCAGGTCCGTGGCGGAGATGTTGATCCGGACGGAGAACCTGTTGTCCACGAGGGAGGCATCAATCCAGGAACGGAGCTGTCGCACGGCCGTGCCGAGCACCCACAGGCCAAGCTCGGAGATCAGCCCTGCTTCCTCGGCCAGCGGTATGAACTCGTCGGGCATGACAAACCCGCGGGTGGGATGGTTCCAGCGCACCAGAGCCTCCACGCCCTCAACCCGCCCGCTGGCAAGCTCCACCACGGGCTGGTAGTGGAGGGTCAGGCCATCGTTCCTGATCGCGGCGCGCAGGTCGTCCACCAGCTGGCTCCGGAGCCTCCGCATCAGGAGCAGTGCAGGTTCAAAGCGGTGCAGCCGGTTCTGCCCTTCTGCCTTGGATGCATACATGGCGACGTCGGCCTCCATCAGCATGTCCTGGGGCGTCTGGCCTGCGCCGCCAACGCTCTGGCCGATGCTGGCCCCGCAGCGCACGCTCCGGCCGGGCAGTTCGATCGGATGCTTGAGCGCCGCAAGGATCCGATGCCCCACGATGGTGGCCTGGTCGGGGGTAGCGGCAGGCATGACAATCGCGAACTCGTCCCCGCCCAGGCGCGCGACGACGTCGCTGGCCCGTACCGCACCGCGGATCCGTTCCCCCACGGTGACCAGGACCTGGTCGCCCACCGTGTGGCCCATGCTGTCATTGATGGATTTGAAGGCGTCGAGGTCCATCAGGAGGAGCACGGGGCCCTCGCCCGGTTCGGTCTCGGCCTCCAGTGCCGTCTGCAGCGCCTCGATCAGGGCGGCCCGGTTGGCCAGGCCGGTAAGCGGGTCCTCCATGGCCATCTTCTGCATCTCAAGGTGTGCTTCGTGCAGGAGCTGGGTCCGGACCTGTACGCGCTGTTCAAGCTCTTCGTAGATGATCTGCAGGTCCTCGGCCAGGAGGTTCGTGCCGGTGATGATGGCGTCCAGCTCGTCACGTGCCGGGGACACCTCAATCCGGGAGCTGAGGTCTCCGGATGCCAGCCGGACAATGCCTTCCAGCAGCTGGGAGAGCCGGGGATCATCATCCTCGAACATCAGGTTTCCTCCTTCCCCCGCTCAGTTGGCCCGGGAGCGGTCGGCATCCAAGGGGAGGCTGACAGTGACGGTGGTGCCCGCGCCCAGGGTGGACGCTACGTCTATTTTCCCCCCGTGCCTGGCCACAATGTCCTTGGTGATGGCCAGTCCCAGCCCCGTCCCCGGGATTGCCCCGGACATGGCGTTGGAGGCGCGGTAGAACCGGGTGAACACGTGGTCAAGTTCGTCGCTGGAAATGCCGATGCCGGTGTCCGCCACGCTGACGGTGGCCCAGCGGGTGCCGTCCTCGGCGGCGTGGGACTCACTGCCCACCTCGATCCGTCCGCCGCTGGGCGTGAACTTGATGGCATTGGACACCAGATTGGTGAACACCTGCTGCAGCTGCACCTCGTCGGCCAGGATCTCCGGGTCCTCCGGGACCGGTTCCACCGCAATGGTCACGTTCTGCAGCCTGGCCAGCGGCCGGAGCGCTGCCGCCACAAGGTCCAGGGTCTGGCCCAGGCGCACCGGGGTGAAGTGCATCATGCTGTCATCCAGGCCGTTGCGCGACACGCTCAGCATGTCCTCGATCAGTGACCGGAGCCGCTCGGTGTTCCGCACCACGATGTCCAGCATCTGGTGGACTTCCGGGGAGACGGGCTGCTCAGTGCTTTCCTGGATCATGTCCAGGTAGGCCATGATCGAGGTCAGCGGTGTCCGCAGCTCATGGTTGACGGTGGCAAGGAAGTCCGTCTTGGCTTTGTCCAGCTGCTGGAGCTGCCTAACCACCTGCTGCTGGCTGCTGATCAAGTGGCTCTGGATCAGGCCGTGGGCGGCGTTGCCCGCCACGTGCTGGATCAGGCCCAGCTCCGCCCGGGACCACCGGCGGGGCTGGTCACGCATGGCAATCCAGATGATGCCAAGCGAGGACTCGCCTTCCCCCATGGGTATCGCCAGCGTGGAAAGGGCCATGGAGGTGCCCGGCGCCGGCACCCCTCCTGCCGCCGTGCCCCCGGCTTTGCCGTGGCCGTCGTCCGGTTCGGTTGCGTCCGAGGACAGCGTTTCCGCGCCCGCCCACAGCAGGTCCGCCGTCCGGCGCGCCTCCTCCCCGTCCGGCAGGGCGCCGTCGGGCAGTGGGTGGAGCCCCGGGCGGTCCCATGACGCGGTGATGGGTGGAACCCGTTCGTCCTCGAAGGTGGCCAGCCGGACGTGGTCGGCCCTGAACGTCCGGCCGAAGCCTGCCACCACATGGTTGGCGATCTCCTGGGGATCGTTGGTGGCGCGCACAGCGGCGGACACCATCCGGAGCTGTTCGCGCAGCGCCTCGGCCTCCTGCCGGGACGCATTCCGCCTGGCCACCAGGTCGATCAGTGCCGAAGCCCGATGGACGAGCTCGCGCGGCGCGGGCGGTTTGGCGATGCAGTCGTGGATGCCGGAAGGGCGGGCGGAGGTCTCGGCAGGGTTGTCCAGGTCCACCATCAGCAGGACAGGTGCGTCCGCGTCAATGGCAGGAAGCAATGAGGCGTCGGCAACGATGACCGCGGGCTCACCCTCTGCCAGGACGGCAGACAGCCGCGCCGCATCCACCGCAGTTGCCACGCAGAAGCCCGCCTCCTGCAGTGCGGAAGCATTTCGCTTCAGTCGTGCGGCGTCGGGGTCCGCCACCACAGCGGTGCGTGGCACGCGCAAGTCACACGGCGTATCATCCGCCACAATGACCCCTTCCCTCCCAGTTGAGTACATTGTAGGGGGATGAAGGTCGGGCGGCCCCAGAAATTTGCATGGAGGACAAAGTGACGAACCAGCCGGCAGAATTTGCCAAGGGAGATCTGAGCCTGGATGAGGCCGGGATCCTGCAGTTGCGATGGCCGCGCGGCTCTTCCATCAGCGAGGCTGATGCCGAGAATGCCATGAGCCGGGTCAACGAGCTGTGCGGGGAGAGCAGGCGTCCCATGCTGGTGGACATGGCGACGACGGAAAAGGTGAGCCGGGGAGCGCGCGCCGTGTTCGGACGGCCCTGCCAGGCCTCGCGCATTGCGCTGCTGGGCTCCTCGCCGGTGGACAAGGTGATGGCCAACTTCGTCCTGGGGGTCAGCAGGCTGCCCTGTCCCACCCGCTTCTTCACCTCCCGGCAGGATGCCATGGCATGGCTCGTGCTGGACGGCGACCCGGCAGCCTGAACCCCGCTCCTGCTGCGGGGGGCGGCGGAGGGGAGATCCCGCCGTCGTCATTTCAGCGAACTTGCCCGGCGATTACGGCCGGTAATTGCCTGACGGCTTATATTTGACCGGTGTCCTCCCCAGCGAAGCCCTCGCCCGCCAAAGCGGTACTGTCCGCCGCGCGGAAGTACCTGCTGATCCCCAAGCTTGTCCGGCTGGCCCGCTCCGCCCCGAAGGACCGGCCGCTGGCCTGGGACCGGTACTGGGCAGGCATCAAGGCAACCGGCGCGGGCGGCGAGGTGCTGTGGGACTCCGGAACGGACAACGAATTCCTCAGTTACCAGGATGTCCTCCTCCGCCACCTGGATCCCGGGTTGCCCGTGATGGACGTAGGCTGTGGGCACGGCAGCTTCACGCGTGCGCTGGCCGGAATCTTCCCCGCGGCCGTCGGCGTGGACATCTCCGAACACGCGGTCACGCGGGCAGCGGCGGAATCCGAGGGGATCGGGAACGTCCGGTTCGAGGTGCGGGACATGACCGTGCCGGGAGCGGAGAAGGGCTTCGACTGCGGTGCCAACGTCTTCATCCGGGGCGTACTCCACGTCCTGGACCCGGCGGACCAGGCAGCACTCGTCAGAAACCTGCGCCGCCTCGCAGGGGAGCGGGGGACGGTCTTCCTGGCGGAAACCAACTTCCAGGGCAACCCGGTGGAGTACGTATCCCTCCTCGGCGCCACCAGACGCGGCATTCCCGCCCCGCTTGAACGCGCGATCCGCGGCCTGCCCATGCCCGGCCACTTCGGTCCTGACGAGAGGCAGCGGGCCTTTCCGTCCGAGGCATGGGAGCTGCTGGAGGACGGCGAGGTGGCCATCGAGACCAACCCGGCAACCGGAGTGGCGGGGCGAAGCCGCGTGCCTGGGTACTACGCCGTCCTGCGGCCCCGGAACTAGCCGCGGGAAATCCTGCCCCGGCCTTTGTGGAAAGCCGCCGAAACCCCTCCATCCCCTTGACACAGGGGCCGGTCGGGAGGCTCCATGGTAAGTAGACTTACTAGTTATAGCCTCTGGGGAAAGGAAGGCCACCATGGCGGAGGACAAGGGCAACAGGACCCGCGACGCTGACGCGGACCGGGACGAAGAGGACCTGGGCGCCGGTCCGGACGACGGAAAGATCCGGCAGGGGCCTGAGTCGTCCAAATCGCTCAAATACTCCCAGGAGGTCACCTCTCCGGAGGACGAACCCGAACGCCAGGGCCGAAGCCTGGCAACCACGCATCACGAAGTCATCAGGCAGTGGGCCGAGGAACGCGACGGTGTTCCGGCCACCGTGGAGGGCACCGAACACGGAGACCACCTCGGAGTGCTGCGGATCGACTTCGGCGGAGACAATGACAAACTCCGCCACATCAGCTGGGAGGAATGGTTCGAAACCTTTGACTCCCGGCGTTTGAATTTCATCTACCAGGAACAGCGCAGCGACGGGCAACAATCCACTTTCTTCCGGCTGGAAAACCCCAACCGCGAAGACGCCTAAGCCGCACCCGCGCCCCAATCGTTTCAGCAGCACCGGAATACCTCCGGCGCCACTTCGGCGACCGCGGACGCAAGACCATCAGGAACAACAATGCGAGAACTCATACCGTCAGGCTCCCTCCGGGGCATGCTGCTGCCACCCACCTACGGAAGCCACGTCACGGAATCCACCGAATTCACCGTCCTGTCCGTCGAAATCTGGGCCACCGGGCTGGTGGTCAATATCCAGATGGCATCCGAAGGGGCACCACAGCCAAACATCATCCTGCAGGACCACTTTGGCACCGAGTACAGGTTCAAAAACTCGGCGGTCCTGGGCTCGCGGAACCTGCAGGTCTTCACCCCCTCGGTGCCGCCGGGCACCAGGAGCCTGACGGTCAGGTCGGCAGACGACGCCGAGCGCCCGGTGGTCACCTTCGCCGTTCCGCTTATGGCCGTGGAGGACGAACCGGACGAAGTGGCCAGCGGCCGTTACCGCTCCGAGCCGGAGCTTCGCCGTCCCGCGTGACCACGCACCCCAATCCCAGCACCTGACCCACCGAAAGGCTGCCGCGATGCAGGACACCAGCAATTTCTCACCCGCCACCGCCATCGTCACCGGGTCCGATTCCGGAATCGGCAAGGCCACCGCAGTAGCCCTTGCCCAGGCGGGGATGGATGTGGGTGTCACCTGGCATTCGGACAAGGCTGGGGCCGAGGGAACGGCCGAGGAGATCCGGGCTGCTGGCCGCAAGGCGGTCGTTCGCCAGCTGGACACTACCGACCTGCGATCCGCGGCGGCCGTCATCGACGAACTCGCGGAGGAGCTGGGCGGAGTGGACGTCTTTGTCAACAACGCCGGTACCGGGGAAAGCACCAAGTTCCTGGACATGGACCTGGACCGCTGGATGCAAACCCTGGACACCAACCTTAACGGGGCCTTCGTCTGCCTGCAGGCCGCCGCCCGCCGCATGGTCCAGGCCGGCAGGGGCGGGCGGCTGATTGCCGTCTCCAGCGTCCACGAATTCCAGCCCCGCGTGGGCTCCTCCGCCTACGATGCCTCAAAGCACGGGCTGGGCGGGCTCATGAAGACCCTGGCCCTGGAACTGGCCGCGCACGGGATCACCGCCAACACCGTGGCACCCGGTGAGATCGCAACACCAATGACCGGCCAGGAGGACGAGGATCCCACCACAAAGGACCGCCCCGGAGTTCCGCTAGGCCGGCCCGGCGACGCACGGGAAATCGCCGCCGTCATAGCCTTCCTGGCCTCACCCGCTTCCAGCTACGTCAACGGGGCAGCCTGGGCCGTGGACGGCGGCATGCTCCAGATGGGGCCGCAGGCGGGCTCTCACATCACCAGCCATGAATGGCGCGAGGGCTAAGGCGTCCGAAGTCCGCATCCCGGATCAGGCAATCGCTTTCCTGGGTGCAACTGGCATGATGGAGCCCATGCGCATCCTTATTGCTCCGGACAAATTCAAGGGCTCCCTGACTGCGGCCGAAGCTGCCGCCGCAATGGCGGAAGGCGCCCTGCGCGTTTACCCGGACGCGGTGGCCACCCAATTCCCCATTGCCGACGGCGGCGAGGGCACTCTCGAAGCGGCAGTAGCTGCCGGATACGAGGAACGCCTCAACGCCGTGGTGGGTCCCATCCTTGCCCCTCTCGGCGCAGCCTGGGCCATCCGCAAGTCCGGCGACGGCACCATCACAGCCGTCATCGAAACCGCGCAGGCCTCCGGTTTGGCGGACATGGAACCCACCCCGGAGAATGCGCTCCGCGCGCACAGCTACGGCTGCGGCCAGCTGATCGCGGCCGCACTGGACGCCGGTGCCACGGAGATCGTGCTCGGGCTTGGCGGATCGGCGATGACCGACGGCGGCAGCGGTGCCCTGCGCGCCCTCGGGCTGAAACCGCTTGACTCCGCCGGCAACGTGGTGCCGCTGGGCGGCGGCTCCCTGGCCGACGTCGTTTCGCTGGACACCAGCGGGCTGGACCCCCGGCTGGCCGCCACCAGGTTCCGCATCGCCGTGGACGTCCGCAACCCACTCTTCGGGCCGGCCGGCGCCGCGCACGTCTTCTCTCCGCAAAAAGGCGCAGACCAGGAGGCCGTTGAGCTGCTCGACGCCGGGCTCCGCAACTGGGCATCGGTGCTGCGGGAAGCAACGGGCCGGGACGTGAACGTGCCGGGCGCGGGCGCCGCGGGCGGCTTCCCTGCGTCACTCCTGGCCTTCACGGGCGCCGCGCTGGAGGGCGGCTTCGCGCTGGTGGCCGGACTCACCGGACTTGCCGACCAGCTGTCCGGCGCAGACCTGGTGATCACCGGCGAGGGGTCCATGGATTCTCAGTCCCTGACCGGCAAGGCGCCCATCGCGCTCGCCGACGCGGCCCGGGAAAAGGGGATTCCGGTGATCGTTGTGGCCGGCCGGATCCTGGTGACCCTTGAGGATCTTGCCGGGCACGGGGTGGTGGCCGCGGCGCAGTTGCTGGACGTGGCCTCCAGCCCGGCAGACGCCGTCGCGAACGCCGGAAAGTACCTGGCCTGGGCAACAAGCCAGGTTCTCGAAGGGGCGTAGCTGCCCGGGCGGCTTCCCGCCCGCGTTAGTGCGCACCCACGCCAAGTGCGTGGTTTACCGCCGCCTCCGCGCCCCCGGTCCACGGCTCCCCGTGGCCGGACAGCACGGTGGCGGCACCGGTGGCCGCAAGCGCAGCCAGGGATGACAGTGCCCGGCCGGTGTCCTTGGTGGCGGCCGAAGCCACGATCTGCGGCCCCCGCCTGCCCGTGTACGGGTCCAGCGTCACCAGGGCATCGCCGCTGAGGACGGTATTCCGGTCCTGCAGATGCAGAATGCAGTGCCCGTCAGTGTGGCCCGGAGTGTGGACCACCATCGGGTGGCCAGGGACGGCCAGCGCATCCCCGGCGCGCAGCGGCCGGGTGGCGGAGATTCCCTTGACCTTCAGCGCCCCGGCCGCAGCCATCCTCCCCAGGAGCGGCAGCGAGCGTGGATGCGTGAAGGGGTAGGCGAACCGGTTGCGCTGGGGCGTGTACCGGTAGGGGTGGGCCGCCAGGTGCGAATCAGCAGGATGGACCAGGGCCGGGACGCCCCACTCCTGCTGCGCCCGAAGGGCGAATCCCACATGGTCGAAGTGGCCGTGCGTGAGCACCAGCGCCTTGATGTCCTCGGGGCGCCGGCCGCGGTCCTCGAGCAGTTGCAGCAGCATGGGCCACATGCTCGGCAGGCCGGCGTCCACCAGGGTCAGCCCGTCGTCGTCCTCAATCACATAGCAGTTGACGTGGGCGTGCGTCATCAGGTGGACACCGTCCGCCACATTGGACGTGATCATGCCGGCGTTCCGCATCCGCCGGGCCCCAAAGGCTGTCCAGTATCCATTAGCCGACGATGGTGGTGTTGCGGCGGCGGCGCCAGATCAGCACCACGATGAGCGTAACTGCAGCGATGGCGCCAATGACCCAGGGCGCCCAATCCAGCCGCGTGGACTCATTCTGTGCCGACTCGCCTGTTCCGGGGTTGGCAGGGCCGGTGCCGGCGGTATCCCCGGGGGACGGCGTGGGGGTATTGCCAGCCAGCACCCAGACCCCTCCGAAGGATCCCGCGCCCGCCTGGACTGCGTTCCCTTGGCCGGCGTGCGCCGCCGGGGCCGCTGAGGCTGCGCCTGCCGAAAGGGCCGGGGCGGCCAGGAGCAGGAGGGCCAGGAGAATAGATTTCGCGACAGTTCGCATAGGTTCCTCTCGATGTTGAGAACCGGCTCAGGCGCCGGTCTCGTAGTGTGGTTCGGAAACGGGCTTGGACTCGGGCGATCCCTTCTCGCGAAGGTAGACGGACGCGCCCACCAGGACGGCGACGGCCAGGAACTCGCTCTGCCAGTTCTGGAAGGACTCAAACCAGAAGCGGCTGGTACCCATGTACTGCAGGAAGGTGACCGTGGGCTGGCCGTGGCTTTGCTGGTCCTGGTTGTAGGCCTCGGCGCCGCCCAGGGCATGGCCGGTGAAGGAAGCCAGGAACAGTACAAACAGGAGGATGGACAGCGAATGCTCATAGACCTTGAGCACCAACCCGCCGCGCTTCACCGGCAGGGGTGTTGCCTTCCTGATGGCCGCGTGCCGGGGATCCTCATCCTGCGGGGCCTCTTTGCCCACGGGCTTGGATTCGGATGAACCCTTCTGGAACAGGAACACTGTCAGCACCACATACATGGCCATCTGCAGGAACTCGGATTCCCAGTTCTCGAACGTGGCCTCGAAGAACTCCCCCGTGCCCATGAACTGAAGGACTGAGGCAGCGGGTTCGCCGTGCGCCTGTTGTTCCTCGCTGTAGGATGCCGCTCCGGAGAGGACCATGCCTCCGAAGAACACCAGGAACAGGGCCGCATTCGCCAGGAGCAGCCCGTGCTCTTTCGCCCATTTGCGCATTTTTTCGAACTCCTGACTCACACCTGCCGGTCAAGCTTCCCCGCGGCCGCTTTCCTGTTCAGATGGATGGGAACGTAGACCAGGAGTACCACCATGAAGGCCAGCAGTGCCCCGCCGGCGGTGAAGCCCGCCGAACGCCCTGCGGCCACGTCGAAGACCAGGGCGGCCGTGCCGGCGCTCAGCACCGCGATGCCGGCGAGGGTTATCTTGGCAATCGTGTCTCCGCTGGAAACCAGCGTCTCCTTGAGCCGCTTCCTGAACAGCCTCCTGTGAACGCTGACGGGCAGGAGGATGAAAGCGGTGGTCAGGGCCGCGACCACCACGTTGGCGAGGTACAGGTTCACTTGGAAGTCATCGAGGTCTTCAAACCGTTCCTGGAAGGGAAGCGTCAGCAGGAAACCTGCCAGGATCTGCACGCCCATCTGCAGCACCCGGAGTTCCTGCAGGAGCTCGGCCCAGTTGCGGTCCAGCTGTTCCTCACGGGTCTCGTTCCGCCCCGTTCTACCGGTGTAATCCTCCACCTCGGACATTGCCTCTCCTTCCTTCGACGGCCGCCCCTAGTCCCTTTCTACTCCTCACGTACCCAAAAACTCGACAGGCGTTGCGCCCGTACCATCATTTGATAAGTTTACTGATTATTCATGCCGATCGGTGGACTTGTTCCTCCGGCCGGGATAGCTTCGAAGGGCCGGCGCTCCGGCGCGGCCTTCGGCAACCGGCACTGCGGCACCGACACAGCGAGGCGGACTATGAGCGGCACAGAGAAGCAAACAGACCAGCCAAAAGACCCCCGGGGCGGCTACCACTCGGGCCCGTTCCCGGAGCAGGAACAAAAGCAGCCGGGCCTCACGGCGCCCATGGACCCCAAGCCGGACCATGGTGAGCTCAGCTACGAGGGCCACGCCAAGCTGGAAGGCAAGGCAACGCTTATCACCGGCGGCGATTCGGGGATTGGCAAGGCGGCGGCCATTGCGTTCGCCCGCGAAGGAGCCGACGTCGCCATTTCCTATCTTCCCGAGGAGGAAGACGACGCCCAGGACACCGCAGACTGGATCAGAAAGGCTGGGCGGCGCGCGCTCCTGTTCGCCGGGGACGGGCGGGATGAGGAGTTCAGCACCCGGATCGTGGAGGAAACGGTGTCCGAGTTCGGCCGCCTGGATATCGTTGTGCTGAACGCGGCCTACCAGAAGAACCGCGAGAGCCTGGAGACCCTCCCCACGGAAGAATTTGACCGGGTCTTCAAGACCAATCTGTACTCCCTGCTGTGGAGTGCGCGGGCCGCCGTTCCGCACCTGAAAGCCGGCGCCTCCATCATCACGACGGCATCGATCCAGGCGTTCAACCCCTCGCCGGGCCTCATCGATTACGCCATGACCAAGGCGGCACAGGTCGCGTTCACCAAAGCCCTGGCCCAGGAACTCGGCCCCAAGGGCATCCGTGTCAACGCAGTGGCTCCCGGCCCTATCTGGACCCCGCTGATCCCGGCCACCGAATGGCCGGACAAGCTCCCCAAGTTCGGCCAGGACACGCCCCTGGAGCGCGCCGGGCAGCCCGCCGAGCTCGCCGCGGCCTACGTGCTGCTGGCCTCCGAGGACGGCTCCTACATCTCCGGGGCAGTACTTCCGGTCACCGGCGGCAAAGGGCTCTAGCCGGTGGAACAGCCCCTCAAGACCATTCCAACCACAACCCAACAGGAGGAACCATGACGCAGGAAAACCAGCAGGCCCAGCCCGAGTCGGATCCCGGCGGATACGGAACCCCAACCGCCGAGCAGGAGATGGGGGGAAGCCAGGGCGCCGGCGGCGCGTCTCCGGCCAGCCAGGCGGCCGGCGGTGCCGACACCAATGCACCGCAGCCCGGTGCCGGCACCGAGCCGGTTCCCCACGATATGGACCTTCCTTCGGGGGAGGCCGAGATCAACGATCAGAACGATGACTCCAAGGGTTCTGCGCCGGTCTCCTCGGAGTCCGGGCAGGAAGCGGCCGGCATCCCGGACGGCAGCGGCGACGACCTTCCGCAGGACGAGTCTCCCAAGGACGGCGGCGGCGAAAGCTTCGACGCCGGCTAACCGCCTAGAGACGGCTCCTTGGACAAAGAGTTCCGGTACAGGCAAAGGGCCCTCGCCCCGCTTGCTCGACGCTTCGAGATGCTGGGGCGGGGGCCTTGCCGTGCCGAGGGCATACATCGATGCGGGCTGGGTAAAGAACACAGGGAAACCAATCCGCCAGCGGCCGGCACGGCCGGCCGGCGCCAGGAGGAGTTGTGATCAGGAGATCGTCAGAACAATGGGCCCGCCCCGCCGGTATTCCCGCGCAGGTGGCAGTGGACGTGCTGGTGCCCACCTGTAACCGCCCGGCTGAGCTCGCTGTTACCCTCGCCGGGCTTGCCGGACAAGCGGAGCCTGCGTTCGCCGTCGTGATCAGCGACCAGTCAGCCGGGGAACCGGGGTGGGAGCACCCCGCCGCTGCCGCCATGGTCCGGGTCCTGGAAGCCCAGGGGACACAGGTCACGCTGCTCCGCCATCTGCCGCGGCGCGGGCTGGCCGAGCACCGCCAGTTCCTGCTGGAGCAGTCCACCGCGGACCAATGCCTTTTCCTTGACGACGACGTCTGGCTGGAACCGGGCGCGCTGGCGCGGCTGAGCAGGGCGCTGGATGGGCTGGGGTGCGGCTTTGTCGGAATGGCACCGCAGGGACTGTCCTACCTGAATGACAGGCGCCCTGAACAGACGGCCCGATTCGAAGCTTGGGAGGAACAGGTGGCACCGGAGCGCATCCGCCCGGGCGCACCCGGCTTCGAACGCTGGCCCCTCCACAACGCGGCCAACCTCAGCCACCTCAGCGCCGAACTGTCCCTGCAGCCGGGGGAGTGGATGCCGTACCGGGTGGCGTGGCTGGGCGGCTGCGTGCTGTACCGGCGGGAAGCGCTGAACGACGCCGGCGGGTTCACGTTCTGGCCGGACCTGCCGGCCGAGCATGCCGGAGAGGACGTCCTGGCCCAGTGGCAGGTCATGGAGCGGTCCGGCGGGGCCGGCATCCTGCCGTCCGGGGCCGTGCACCTGGAGTCCCCCACCACGGTGACGGACCGGCGCGTGGAGGCCTACGAGGTGGTGCTGAACGGCGAATAGCCCTAGGATGGTCCGTCCTGGGATAGGGGTTAAATGCTTCTGGCCCCGGTGGTCACCGGGGCCAGAAGCACTGGCTATTTCTTGTCGGTCTCCGGACCCGCGCTTCCGCCCGGGCAGGACTCAGGGTCGGGGCAGGATTCGGCGCATTCATGCCGGGTCACGAGGTCGAACTGGACGCCGCGGTGCTGTTCCACTCCGGTGCGGATGGCCCGCTCCACCACGGAGGTGGCAAGGCGGCGGCGCAGGGAGAGGGGGTCCCGGCGCAGGTCCTTGGCCAGGGCGAAACAGAGCAGCAGCATGACGAGGACGAACGGCAGCGCCGCCACGATGGTGATCCTCTGCAGGCCGGACAAGGCTTCGGAGGGCTCGTCGCCGCCTGCCAGCAGCATGACTGCCGCAACTGCCCCGGTCAGCGTGCCCCAGAAAATGACCAGGCCGCGTTTCGGCTCGGAGGAACCGTTGGAGCTCAGTGATGACATGATCAGGGATGCCGAGTCGGCCCCCGTGATGAAGAAGATGGCAACCAGGACCATGGCCAGGACGATGACAGCTGCGGTGAGCCAGGCAGGCAGCGGCAGGTTCTTGACCAGGTTGAAGAGGGCGCCGTCGAAATCGATGCTGGCTGTCCCGTCCGTGACCGTCATGAGCCCCGGCAGGTTCGCTTTGTCGGCTTCCTGCTGGATGTTGAACGCCGTGCCGCCAAAGATGCCGAACCAGATCACGCTGACGATGCTCGGAACCAGCAGGACGCCCGTGACGAACTGCCGGATGGTCCGGCCGCGGCTGATGCGGGCGATGAACATCCCTACGAAGGGCGTCCAGGAAATCCACCATGCCCAGTAGAAGATGGTCCAGCCGGACATCCAGGTCCTCAGCGCTTCGTCGCCTACCGCCTCGGTCCGGGAGGACATTTCGGCGAGGTCACGGGCGTAGTCGCCCACGGCAGCCGGAATGAGGTTGAGGATGAACAACGTGGGCCCGGCGATGAAGACGATCAAGGCCAGGATGACGGCCAGGACCATATTGATGTTGGACAGCCACTGGATGCCGCGGCTGATGCCGGACACCGCAGAGGCCACGAAGCATGCTGTCAGGATCGCTACGATGGCCACCAGGACCGGGGTTCCGACCTCGCCCATCCAGCCGTTGGAGGACAGGCCGCTGCCGATTTGGAGTGCTCCGAGGCCCAGCGAAGCGGCAGTACCGAAGAGCGTGGCGAAGATGGCGAGGATGTTGATGAACTTCCCCACCGGCCCCTCCACCGTCCGGATGCCGAAGAGGGACGTGAAGGCAGCCGAGATCAGCTGCTTGCGGCCCAAACGGTAAGTGCCGTAGGCCATGGCAATTCCCACCACCGCGTACATGGCCCAGGGGTGCAGGGTCCAGTGGAAGATGGACGTGGCCATCGCCGTCTGGATGGCGGCCGGCGTGCGGCCGTCCACGGTGCCGGGCGGGGGAGTGATGAAGTGGTAGAGCGGCTCTGCCACGCCGTAGAACATGAGGCCAATGCCCATGCCCGCGGCGAACATCATCGCCACCCAGGAGACGGTCCGGAATTCGGGCTTTTCGCCGTCCTTGCCGAGGGGGATGTTTCCGAACTTGCCCAAGGCCAGCCACAGGACGAAGGCAACGAACAGGGAGGCAAGGACCATGAAGAGCCAGCCGGTGTATTCCATCACCCAGTTGAGGGCGTCTTTCGACGTGGTGGAAAGGCTGTCCTTGCCAACGAACCCCCAGATCACGAAGGCGACGGCGATGGCGCCCGTGATCCCGAAGGTGGTCTTGTCCAGGATGAGCTTGCGGTTGCGGCGTTCGGAGACGGCCTGCTCGGTTTTGGTCTGGCGCAGTTCCTCCAGGATCTGCTCGTACTCCTCCGTTTCGGGCAGGACGGTGGTTTCTTCCTCGGCCGGGTCGGCTGACGCCGTCTTGGCCGAGTCCGGAAGGCCGGGATCGGGCAGCGGATCGCTGCCCGCCGACGGTTTCTTGGGTTGCGGGGATTTTATTTCACTGTTGATGGCCATGAGCGGGTCCTTTGCTCGGCGAGTCATGCGCTTGGGGTTGGATATCAAGCCGAAGAGTCGCGCTGGAGAACGGGCTGTGGGGGGCAGGCCTTGTGCATGTTGCACCTCTTCGATTGAGGATCGTGGTCGCTGTCGGGGGCCGGGAGGCCCCTGGGGGAGGTGTTCCGCAAGAATCAACAAAACTCGCGCTAAGCAACAGAGTGAACCAGGCCACACTCAAAGTCAAGGTATTTCGTAGTACAGGCCGCATCCCTTGACAGGCTCCGTGGCGTGGGTCACGCTGTTGCTTATCGCGATTCATGTTGCGTAGAAAGCGACTGAAAGGGAAAACAATGCAGACGCTTGCGATCGTGGGAGCCTCGCTGGCAGGCCTGTCGGCCGCCCGGGCCGCCCGCGCTCAGGGCTTCGCGGGACGGCTGGTCATCATTGGCGATGAACAGCACCGCCCGTACGACAGGCCTCCGCTTTCCAAGGACTTCCTGCTGGGTGCCATCACGGCCGAGGACCTCTTCCTGGAATCAGCCGACGACGGACTCGAGGCCGAATGGGTTCTCGGTGTCGGTGCTGTAGGGCTGCACGCTCCCAGTCGGACCATTGAGCTCTCGGACGGCCGGTCCGTGGCGGCAGATGGCATTGTTATTGCCACGGGAGCCCGCTGCCGCAGGCTCCCCGCCCTTGAAGGGTTGGACAACGTTTCCTACCTGCGCACCATCGCGGACGCGGAGAACCTCGCACCCAGGCTGGTTCCCGGGAACCGCATGGTCATTATCGGGGCCGGCTTCATCGGCGCGGAGGCTGCCTCAGTCGCGGCATCGCGCGGCATGGACGTCACCATGATCAACAACAACCCCCTCCCGTTCACCGCCCAGCTGGGCGGCGACATGGGAGCCACGGTGGCCCGGCTGCACACCGCCAATGGGGTCAACCTGGTCTGCGGCGTGGCGATCGACTCGTTCGACACGTCCGACGGGCAGGTCACCGCCGTCCGGCTCTCGGATGGACGCCGCCTGCCCGCCGACGTCGTTGTTGTGGGCATCGGTGCCGAGCCCAACGTGGAGTGGCTGGACGGCTCCGGCGTTGAGCTTCGCGACGGCGTGGTGTGTGATTCCATGGGACGCACCAATGTCCCGGGCATCGTGGCAGTCGGAGACTGTGCTGCCTGGTTCGAGGCTGGCCTTGGCAGGCACCGCCGCGTTGAACACTGGACCGGAGCTTTGGAGCGTGCCGCGCTCGCCGTCCAGGCGCTGCTCGACGACGGCGCGCCACAGCAACCCCTGAAGCCGCCCTACTTCTGGTCCGACCAGCACGGCGTAAAAATCCAGTTTGCAGGCCACTCCGCAGGCTATGACCGGCTTGCGATAGAAGCCGGCGATCCGGAGCAGCACAGCTTCCTTGCGGTCTACTACCAGGGCGACACCCCACTGGCGGTACTGGCAATGAACCAGCCTCGGCTTTTCGCCAAATGGCGCCGCAGCATCGGCACGCCTGTGGTCAGCGCCGCCCCGGCGGCACTTGCCGCCGCGGGGGCCTCCTAAGCCCTCCGGGCATCCCAGGCAGAGACATGGAAGCAGGCAACGGAAAGGCCTGGCCCAATGGACTGCGCCCCGAAAATTGGACTCAAATTCGGTGCCAACTTTCGGGGCGCAGTTTCATGTTCACGGGCACTTCGTTTCGAAGGAGCAGCGCGAAGCCGCGGTGGCGCTGCGTATTGCTGAGGACAAACCGGACATCGTAGGCATCGTTGGTGCTGTCCAGTGGCATAGTCTGGCCCTAACATTCTGATGACACGTATGGGGGGATCGTGTGATGGGGCCATTGGATTCGCCGGAAGCCGGCAGTCAACAGCCGTTATCGCTGGAAAACATCAAGGGCGCACCAGTGTCCGGGAAAATGAGCTGGGCAAAGAAGCGTCTTCGCTTCAGGAAGACCGACACGGCAGTCCTGCTGGCACTGGCCGTTCTTACCGTTCTTTCCGCGACCCCATGGCCCTCAGCCCTCCTGATCCGAAGTGTCTTTGAACGGGGAGCGCAGGCCACCATCCGGGAAATGACTCCCCATGTTCCCGATACGCCCTTAAGGACCCGTACAGGGGTTGCCTACAACGCGGATGCGACAATCGACGTCTTCTCCCCAACGAGTGCCACCGGACCTCTGCCGACGATTGTGTGGATCCACGGAGGTGCCTGGATATCAGGTAACCAGCAGGATGTTGAACCCTACCTCCGCATCCTGGCAGCAGAGGGCTACACCACTATCGGAGTCAATTACCCGATCGCTCCCGAGAGCACCTACCCGGCCGCGATCGAACACCTCAACGAGGCCCTGGCCTACATCAAGGAACATGCGGCAGAACTGCGTGTCGATTCTGACCACATCGTCCTGGCTGGAGATTCCGCAGGAGCGCAACTTGCCAGCCAGCTGGCCACCCTGACGGTAAATCCAGAGTACGCCGCACTCATGGGCATAAAACCGGCGCTGGAGAAAAACGAGTTGGCCGCCACGATCCTGTACTGCGGAGTCTATGATCTCCAGGCCATGGCCGACCTCAGCGGGATAACCGCCTGGGGATTCAAGACTGCTCTGTGGGCCTACACGGGGACAAAGAACTGGTCCGAGACATACGCCGGCAGCAGCATGTCCAGCATCGAATTCGTCACCGGTGACTTCCCGCCCACTTTTATCAGTGGCGGGAACGGGGATGGACTGACCTGGCTGCAGTCCATCCCCTACAGCACCCGTCTAAAGGCGCAAGGTGTCCCGGTGACGGAACTGTTCTGGCCGGCACACCATGAACCGTCGTTGCCCCATGAATATCAGTTCCACCTCGATTATGCCGAGGCCCGGGAGGCACGCGACAGGACTATTGACTTCCTGGCCAAGCACACCAGCGCCGCGCCGTAAGCCTGCAACCGGGGGAGGAAATGCCGCCGGTCCGTTCGTACGCCAACAACAGCGGGCAGGGTCACCGGAGTGTTGCCGCCCCTTCCCGGCGTTGGAGCAGGACAATCTGTCAGCGAGCGGGGACGCAGCCTGGTGCCGTTCCGCGACACTTGTACGTCGCCCCGGGCTTCAGCTCGATCCCCGCGAAAAGCTGCGGCAGGGTCACCAGGTAGTAGCCCCTGCCTTTGAGCTGCGTGATGAGCCTGTCCTGGCCATCGACGGTTGCGGCATGGACGTCGTGTTGCAGGATGATTGACCCGGGTTTGACCAACCCCATGATCCGCGCGATATAGACGGATTTGTTCCGCGATTGCCAGTCCATGGAATCAACATCCCAGGTGATCTGCGGAAGTCCAACGGAAGCGGCAACACCGGCGTTCGTTGCACCATACGGTGGACGCACGTAGGGCGGCACCACGCCCGCCGCCCTTTCAATGGCCGCCTGTGCGCCCTGGATCTCCCGTGCAATTCCGGCGGCTGAAAGCTTGGTCAGGTATGGGTGGCTCATCGTATGGTTTGCTATCGTGTGCCCCGCGTCGGCTACCGCCTTGGCAATGTGCGGGTGGGAATTGACGTACACGCCTTGCTGGAAAAACGTGGCTTTCACCTTGTGCTGATCAAGGATCTGCAGGAGCCTGGTCGTCTGGTCATTCGGCCCGTCATCGTAGGTCAATGCAGCGCAGGGAACGATGTCGCAGTTGATGTGGTCAGCACGGCCGGGCACAGGTGCGGGGCCGCTGAACGGCGTACCGGCAATTACATGCCCTCGAAGTGCCTGGCCAGCCGGCGACAGGACCTTGCCGGTGGCCTCAGCGCTGAGGATGACGGTCATGGGATCAGCAAGTGTGGAGCCGGTATCTGGATGCCGGCTAAGCGTGATGCTGATTTGCCCTGCCGGTGTGAACGTGACTGCCGAGAGTAACTCGGCATCCGGAATGGGCCCAGCACCCGGCGCCGGGCTTGCCGGTGGGGCGCTGGCCTGTTCGGTAGCCCGCGTCATCGGTCCCTGGTCAACGGCGTGTGGGGCAGCGGGAAAGGGCACCTCGCGGATCATGGTGCGCAGCGTGGGGATCTCTTGGGCGTGGACCAGGTCGGCGCTTCCCGAGACGGCGCCGGTGCTGAGGTCCTCGTAAGTGATTTCTTCGGCGTAGCCGGTCCGGACGCCCCCGTCCATGTATGCCTGCACGAACCGGGAACCCACGATATTTCCGGTGGCCAGCACCACCTCGTGGGTGACCGTCAATCCATTACCCATCGGTGCCGTGGTGCTGTTCTGCGCTGAAGGCTCATGACGGCCGCCCGCTCTGGCGTCCAGAATCCCCAAGAGGCGTGCGTCCAGCCTGGTATTGAAAGTCCCCGCACCAGTGATGTATTGCCAGCTTGCCGCCGTGGGGGCCGCACCTGCGGTGCGCATACTTATGTCTGCAAGCGCCGGCGCGCCGGCGGTGATCTTTGCCGGAGCCGTCCCGGGAACAGCGTTGACAGGCCGGGAAGGTAGTGGTGGCTGGACGGGTTCCGCGACGGAAGCAGTAAGGACCAGGCCGGCAACGACTGTCAGCGAAAGCACGAGCAGCCGCGTAGGGTTGGACGTTGTCACGGTTCCTCCAGCAAAACGTGTCACGTTCGCGTCGATGTCACGAAGGATGATGGGCCAACGGTAAGCTGTGGCGCTTCTTGAACCTCGGCACCGACCTCCCCCTTTTGTGCGTGTCGCTAGGGGCATTGATTAGGGGGGCAGAGCTGCTGACGGGAAAATCAGTCAGTCAAGCAGCAGCCGAGGACCAAAAGGGGCTCGAACTGCTGGCCCGCCTTTGAGGGTGAACGCGCGGCCGCACGCACACATCGCACCAGCGGTGTGGGCCTGTGGTGACCGTAATGGTGCAGCCATGATGCCGGGAGGGCGTTCCTGCGCGCCGATTCAGCGGCGTAGGCCTCGGTCCTGGAAGTGAAGAAGCGCGTCCCGCGCGGGATGCTAGACGGTGCTTTCCTGCCGGACCGCCGTAGCGGGGCGGTCCAGCCGTTCCCGGCCTGCGTAGACGTTCAGGCTGTGCCCGCGGCTGAAGCCCACCAGGGTCACGCCCGTTCCGGCGGCCAGGTCGGCGGCCAGACTGGAGGGTGCGCTGACAGCGGACAGGACCGGAATCCCCGCCAGGGCCGCCTTTTGGACGAGTTCGAACGATGCGCGCCCGGACACCTGCAATACGGTGCCGCGCAACGGCAGGAGCCCCTGCCGGAGGGCCCAGCCCACCACCTTGTCCACCGCATTGTGGCGCCCAACGTCCTCGCGGAGGCACAGCAGCTCCGCTTCGGTCCCGTCCACCCGGAACAGGCCGGCGGCATGGACGCCACCAGTTTTGTCGAACACTGCCTGGGCTTCCCGCAGCTTCTCCGGCAGTCCTGCCAGGACGTCAACGGGGATCCGCAGCCTGTCCTGGGCGGGGTCGAAGTGGATGGTCTTACGGACGGCATCGATGGACTCGGTCCCGCAGATGCCGCACGAGCTTGAGGTGTACACGTGCCGCATGGTGTCCGGCATCGGAACGTCCGGCCCCAGCTGCGCGTCCACGACGTTGAAGGTCTGGGTGTCGCCGTTCCTGCCCGCGCAGAACCGCAGCGAGCTCAGTTCCGACCCGTGGCGGATTATGCCTTCTGAAACGAGGAAGCCGGCCACCAGGTCGAAATCGTCTCCCGGCGTCCGCATGGTGACGGCGAATGAGCGGCCGTTCAGGCGGATTTCCAGGGGTTCCTCGGCGGCCAGGACGTCTTCCTTGAACCGCACGGGGTACTCCGTGGCCGAGCCGTCCAGATAGAAGCGGTGAATCTTCCGGCGCTGGGTCATGCGGGTCATGGAATGCTCCATCCTCGGCGGGTCGTGTCATAGGTCGTATCCATGGCCTGGTTCCAGGGCAGGGGAAGGACGGGAACGGGTTGTCCGGACTCCACGCCGGCCGGGGGAACCGCCATGACGCCCTCCGCCCATGCCAGCCCTCGCATCATGCCCGGTCCCGTGTGCTGGACAGGAAAGGACAGCCCGGACAGGAACCTGCAGGGGATAAGGCGGGTCCGGCCCTGGTCCTGAGCAATGTCGCTGCCGGACAGGACGTTGTGCGCTGCGGGCATCGGCTGGCTTCCCAGGGCAGCAAGCAGCGGGGCTCCGACGGTCAGGAGCGCCATCATGGCGGCGAGGGGATTGCCCGGCAGCCCGGCCACGAAGCGGCCGTCAGGGAGCTCAGCCAGCACTGCCGGATGGCCGGGGCGCATGGCGATGCCGTCCAGCAGCAGGCGCCCGCCCAGGGAGCCGATGGCAGCCCGGAAATGGTCGGTGCCGGACTTCCCGGTGCCGCCGGTCGTGATAACGACATTGGCCTGTCCGGCGGGCATGGCCGAGGCGTCCAGGGCGGAACGCCATTCGCTGAAGGAATCGCCGATCCGCACCGGGCTGCAGGCAATGCCGCCCAGCAGTGAAACAACGGTGCCGAGTTGCGGGCCGAACGAATCCCTCACCTGCCCCGGGCCCGGGCTTCCGTGCGTCACCACTTCGGAGCCGGTAAGGACGACGGCGACTGCCGGCCGGGCCCGGACCTCGACGTGATCAAGGCCGGCCGCAGCCGCGAGGGCGATGTGCGCCGGGTTCAGGACAGTGCCAGCCGGCAGGAGGACATCACCCGCCAGGGCCTCCTCGCCCGCGGGCCGGATGTGCTGGCCGCGGCGGGGTTCGCCGGGCCGGGCGCCGGAACCGACGGAAAGGACGGGGTTCCCGCGCGGTCCGGAGACGACGTTGCCGCTCTCCTTGCGGAGGACGGCTTCGGCGCCCGGCGGAACCAGCCCGCCAGTGGCAATGACCCTCGCGTGGTTCGGTGCCAAGGGCCCAACAAGTGCCGATGCGGTTTCCATGTGTGCCGGCTGCTGCTGATCCGGAAGGAGCCAGGGGCCCGCACCGTTGACAGCCCAGCCGTCCATGGCGGAGGACGCATAGTGCGGAAGGTCCTGCGATGCGAGGACATCGCGGTTCAGGACACGACCCGCGGCTTCCGCCAAGGGAACGCTGACGGCCACGAGCGGGCGGGCGCAATTGAACGCCAGCTGCCGCGCGCCCGCCCAGGACTGCGTTGCATGGCCGGAATGCGCACCTTCGGGCCGATCGGGCGCGGCCGGCGGACCGGCCACGAATTCGGTAGTGAGCATCGCTGCTCCTTTCCTGTTGTGACATACGCCGGAACCGGCCGGACAGGGCAATGGCCCCGTTGTCCGAAAGCGGTGCTTCGATGAGGAATACCTCCCCAGGTTTTAGGCCCACCGAAGCACCAGTTACGGATAACGGGACCATCAGGTCCTTGTTTGGATGTGGGGTCAGCTGCCCTTGCGGTCCTTTCGCCGCTGCGTCAGCCCGCGGCTTCCAGGACCAGCAACGGCGACTGCAGCCGCGCTGCCTCGACTGTATGGAGGAGCAGCAGCGCGGTAGTGACCGAACCCACCCCGCCCGGGACGGGTGTGAGCGCGGCCGCAACCCCGCTCACGCTTGCCTCGTCCACATCGCCCACCAGGGAACCGTCGGGAAGGACGTTGGTGCCGACGTCCACCACTACTGTCCCGGCGGAGACATGGCTGCCGGTCAGCAAACCTGTCCGCCCGGCTGCCACCACCACCACATCCGCATCCTTCGTGTACTTTTCGAGCGGTCCGGACCTCGAATGGCAGACGGTGATGGCGGCGTCGCGCTCGAGCAGGAGGAGGGACAGCGGTTTTCCCACCACAGCCGAGCGGCCCACAACGACGACGTTCCGGCCCGCCACCGGGATGCGGTAGTGGCTGAGGATTTCGACGACGGCCCGGGCGGTAGCAGGCGCGAAGGCCGGCTGGCCCACGGCAAGGCGGCCAAGGCTGAGGGGATTGGCCCCGTCGATGTCCTTTTCGGGTGCGATGAGGCCCACCAGGGCATCCGTCCGGACATCTTCGGGGAGCGGGGTCTGCAGGATGATGCCGCTCACGGACGGCTCCGCGCTCAGGTCCCGCAGGACGCTGGCCAGGACCTGTTCGGTGGCATCGTGGCCGAGGTCGACGATCCGGCACCCGATGCCGGCCCGTTCGGCCGCACGCTCGATCGAACGGACGTACCATTTGGTCGATTCGTCATCGGTGGCCATGACCACGGCCAGTACGGGCCGCACGCCGTCGTGTTCCAGGGACCGGGCTTCGTCCTGGACCCGTTGCCGGATGATGCCGGCGAGTTCCTTGCCTGACAATGTCACAGTGCTCAACGGAGGATCCTTTCACGTACCCGGGAAACGAGGGAGTCGGCGGCCAGCACCACTTTGTCCTCGAGGCCGTCCGTCTCCTGGCCAAGCTGCGCGCGCGCGGCCGGGTCCTTGACGGCCACCACATTGATGTCGATGTTGACCCGTGCGGTGGTTGCCGCTGCCCTGGCGGCATCGGCTGCTGCGGCAATATCACTGATGACGTTGGCATTGGCGACGTCGAACAGCTCCGTTGCGAGCTCCACCACCGATCCGGCAACGGCGATGAGCCGGGCCGGGGTCCGGGCCGCCAGGACGAGGGCTTCCTGGATGGCTGCTGTCCGGGCCGCCTTGAGCTCCTCCGTTTCCGAGGAGAGCTTGTAGGCGTCGATGACTCCCTGGAAGGCAGCTTCGTCCGCATCCGCCAGGCGCAGCGCCTCGGCCAGCAGGCCTTCGGAACCTTCCGTGATCCGCTGCACCAGGGCAGCGTGCTGCTCGTATTTCGCGCCGGTGGAGTACCTGGCCACCATGGCCACCAAGGCAGCGCCCTGTGCGGCGTGGAGCGCAGCTGCCGCGCCGCCGCCCGGAGTGGGCTGGCGCGAGGCAAGCCGGGTGAGGTAGCTGCTGATGGTTTCCGAACTGATGGTCGCTGTGCCGGCCGTATCCGTGCTGGTCATGGCTAACCGCGCAGCCGGGTCATGGTGGGGTCGTACAGCGGATCCTGGGTAACGGTGGCCACTATGCGCCGCCCGAAGTACTCGATTTCCACCGAGTCACCCACGGAAACGGTCCCGGGCAGGTAGGCGTAGGCAATCGGCTTGGCCACCGTGTAGCCGTAAGCGGCGCTGGTAACGTAGCCCACTGCCTGGTCCTTGTAGAACACCGGTTCCTTGCCCAGCACAATGCTCCGGCCGTCGTCGACTGTCAGGCAGCGCAGGCGCCGTGCGGAGTTTTCCTCCGTGCGCCCTTCCAGTGCGGCCTTTCCGACGAAGTTGTCCTTGGCCATCTTGACGGCGAATCCCAGGCCGGCTTCGAAAGGATCGTGCTCGGTGGTCATGTCCGTACCCCAGGAGCGGTAGCCCTTCTCCAGGCGGAGCGAGCTGAAGGCTGCACGGCCGGCGGCGATGACACCGAACGGCTGGCCTGCCTTCCACAGCGCATCCCACAGCCGCTGGCCGTTGTCCGCGCTGGTGTACAGCTCCCAGCCCAGTTCTCCTACATAGGACAGGCGCATGGCCGTGACGGGCACGCCGCCGATGACCACGTTCTTGGACCGGAAGTAGCGCAGGCCATCGTTGGAGAAGTCATCGCTGCTGACTGTGCTGACGAGGTCGCGTGCCAGCGGACCCCAGAGGCCGATGCAGCAGGTGCCGCCGGTGGTGTCACGCACCTGGACCCAGTCTTGTGCTGATCCGCTTTCCGTCTGGTGCCGTGCGGCCCGCTCGAAGTAGGCGGTGTCGATGTTGCCGTTGGCACCCAGCTGGAACGTGTCCTCGCTCAGCCGGGCCACGGTGATGTCGCTCCGGATGCCGCCGGCATGGTCCAGCAGGAGGGTGTAGGTGACCGCGCCCGGCTTCTTGTTGAGGTCCGCCGTCGTCAGCTCCTGGAGGAGCTTGAGGGCGCCGGGGCCCGAGATTTCGAGGCGCTTGAGCGGGGTCATGTCATACATGGCGACGGCGGTGCGCGTCTTCCACGCTTCGGCCGCCGCGATGGGGGAGCTGAACATTCCGGACCAGGCATCCCGGGCCGGCGGCTGCCAGTCGGCAGGCATCTCCTTGAGGAGCTCGGCGTTGGCCTCGAACCAGTACGGGCGCTCCCATCCGCCGCCCTCCAGGAAGTACCCGCCCAACTGCTTGTGGCGGGCATGGAAGGGGCTGACCCGCAGGTTGCGTGGCGAAAGCTTGGGCTGGAGCGGGTGGAGGACGTCGTAGATCTCCACAAAATTCTGCTGGGACGTCTCGCTGACGTATTCCGGCGTCAGTTGCACTTCCTCGAAGCGGTGGATATCGGAGTCACCCAGGTCGATCCCGGACTTGCCGGTGGTCAGGAGTTCGGCCACAGCGCGGGCAATGCCTGCAGAGTGGGTAACCCACACGGCCTCTGCGACAAAGAAGCCGTCCAGTTCCTTGGACTCGCCTACGAGTGAACCGCCGTCGGGGGTGAAGGAGAAGATGCCGTTGAAGCCGTCCTCAATCTCGCTTTCGCCCAGCGCCGGAAGCAGCTGCTTGGTGGCTTCCCAGGCCGGGAGGAAGTCCTCGACCGTGAAGTCCAGCCGGGACGGCATGTTGTGTTCGCTGATGGTACCGGGCTCGAAGCTGGCCAGTTCGTCGAGGTCCACGGGCATCGGCCGGTGCGCGTAGGAGCCGATGCCGTACCGGTCGCCGTGCTCGCGGTAGTAGAGGTCCTGGTCCTGGTGGCGGAGGATCGGCAGCGTGGCGCCGTTCGGCAGTTCGTTCCGGCCCTGCTGGGCCGGCACCGGTGTGGTCTTGACGTACTGGTGGGCCAACGGGAGGAGTGGCACGGACATGCCGATCATGGCACCGATCTTGGCTCCCCAGAACCCGGCACAGGACACCACGATGTCAGCGGGGATTACGCCGTCGGACGTCTGCACGCCGGTAACCCGGCGGCCGGACTGCTCGATGCCGGTGACGGCGGTGTTGCCCAGGTACTTCACACCCGCGGCCTCGGTCCGTTTGATCAGCAGCTGCACGGCACGGGCTGCGCTGGCCAGTCCGTCGCTGGGAACGTGGAGTCCGCCGAGGATTTCCTCCTCGTTCAGCAGGGGGTAGAGCTCCTTGCATTCCGCGGGGGAAAGGATGGATCCTTCAATGCCCCAGGACGCTGCATACCCGAGTTTCCGCTTGAGGTCGGTAAGGCGCGTCTCTGTCGTGGCGACTTCCAGCCCGCCCACCTGGTTGAAGCAGCTGACGCCGTCCTCGGTCAGGGACAAGAGCTTCTCAACCGTGTATTTGGCGAACAGTGCCATCGACTTCGACGGGTTGGTCTGGAAGACCAGGCCGGGGGCGTGCGAGGTGGATCCGCCGGGCATGTTGAGGGGGCCCTGGTCCAGGACAGTGATGTTGTTCCAGCCCCTGGTGACGAGTTCGTCGGCGAGGTTCGTGCCGACGATCCCGGCTCCGATGATGACAATGCGTGGCGACGATTCCATGTGCTTACTCCTGCTGGTGTTCGTGTCTAAGTCTTTTGCTGCGGGCACGGCGGGCTACCGGAACACCACGGTGCTGGTCTGGTCCAGCAGGACGCGGTGCTGGCAGTGCCAGCGCACCGCGCGGGAGAGGGCGAGTGCCTCGGCGTCCTGGCCCACGGTGGACAGCTGGCTGGGGCCGTAGGTGTGGTCCACCCGGATGACTTCCTGCTCGATGATCGGGCCCTCGTCCAGGTCCGCGGTGACATAGTGCGCGGTGGCGCCAACCAGCTTGACGCCGCGGTCGTAGGCCTGGTGGTAGGGCCGGGCACCCTTGAAGCCGGGGAGGAATGAGTGGTGGATATTGATGGCCCGTCCCTCCAGCGCCCGGCACAGGTCGTCGGAGAGCACCTGCATGTACCTGGCCAGGACTACCAGGTCCACGTTGTGCTCCTCCACCAGCTCAAGCAGCCGACGCTCCGCGTCATCCTTGCTCTCAGGCGTCACCGGGATGTGGATGAAGGGCAGCCCGGCGGCCTCCGCCATGGCCCGGTGCGTTTCGTGGTTGGACACCACCAGCACGAGGTCTCCGCCGAGGCTGCCGCCGCGCCAGCGGAAGATGAGGTCGTTGAGGCAGTGCCCGAACTTGGACACCATCACCAGGACGCGCTGCTTGGTCTGGTCGTGGAAGCTGAACTTCATGTCGAAGCGGTCGGCGATGGGACGGAACTCTTCTTCGAGCGTGTCCGGGGTGTAGGCCGGTGAGCCGGAAAACGCGGTGCGCAGGTGCAGCGTTTCCCGCAGGCTGTCGTCGAACTGCTGGTGCTCGTCGATGTTGAAGCCGCGCTCGAACAGGAAGGTGGTCACGGCCTGCACGATTCCTGCGCGTTCGCCGCACGACAGTGTGAGTACGAACTTCTGCGCCTGCTCCTGCACGGGTGCCGCCAGTGCGGTGGCTGATGTCTCTGTTTCCATGAGGGTCATGTCCCTCCTCCTTCTAGATATATTCCAAAGTCGCAAACTGATATATTAGATTGGACCTCAGCGTATACTGGGCGGTGGGGAAGGTCAATAGCTATTTTTCAGCTCGGGAAAGGTCCTGGCATGGCTTTGGAAAGCTTGGCAGTGGCGGATGTGGGCAGCAGGAAGTCCCTCGCCGACGTCGCATACGAGAGCATTCGGGACCGGCTCCTGGTGCTGGACATCAAGCCGGGGGAGCTGCTCAATGACGAGGTGCTGGCCAAATCACTGGGCGTCGGCCGTACTCCCGTGCGTGAGGCGCTGAAACGCCTGGAGCTGGACCGCCTGGTCATCACCTACCCGCGGCGGGGCACGTTCGCCACGCGGGTGGACGTCACGGACCTTTCGTTCATCTCCGAAATCCGCGCCCAGCTGGAGCCGTTGGCTGCAGCCCGCGCCGCCCGGGTGGCCACCCAGGCTGTCAGGGCACAGCTGCAGGCAATCCTCGAGGACGTTGAAGGCTTCGACGCCGGCGCCGCCTCGGTAACCGAAACCCTCCGGCTGGACGCCCGCGTGCACCAGGGGATCTACGCTGCTGCTGCCAACCCGCACCTCGAAGACATCCTGGTGCGGTACGACAACCTCGCCACCAGGATCTGGTGCATGGTCATAGACCGCCTTCCCGACCTGTCCTTGCATGTCCGTGAGCACCTTGACCTGCTGCGCGCCGTCATAGGTGGGGACGAGGAAAAGGCCGCCGAGCTGGCCAGGGTGCACGTCAGCGGCTTCGAGCGCGCCGTCCGCGGGGCGCTCTTCGCCGCCTAGGGCTCGCCACCAGGTCCGGGCCCAATGTCTGGACCCTCGCGGCCGTCCGTTGACAGGCAATGTGACCTGCAACATACTGGGTTCTGCTCCTGATATATCAAAGCAATATCAGAAGGTGCCCCGATGACGCGGCGGCACCCGTGCCAGTGATGGAGGAAATTCTTGAACCTGTGCGTATCCGTGGAAATGCCAGCCTCCGGCAGCAGCGGCCCGAAGACAAAAGAGGGCGCTTCCGGCACCAAGCGCGGCCTTCGCAAGGACTGGGCACGGCTGACGGGCCATACCGTGGAGGTATGGCTGCTCGGGGAACACGTGGCTACCGGCGTTGTGGACCAGGCAGCCGAGGACGACTCGGTTCTTTGGATCGCCGGGGCGGGGATCACCACGCGCCGGCTCTTCGACAAGTCAACGGGCTACCAAGTCTGGCTTTGACCAGGCCGGGTTACTGCCACGCGCCCGGAATCACCTCAGGCCGTGGCTGTGGGCCAGGGCGATGGCTTCGGTGCGGGATGTCACCTGAAGCTTCCGGAAAAGATTACGGACGTGGAACTTGACGGTGTTCTCGCTGATGTTGAGCTCTGAGGCAATGTTGCGGTTCCGCTGGCCGGCAGCGAGCAGCTGAAGTACCTCCAGTTCCCGGGCCGCAAGGTTCCAGGCGGTGATGTCGCCGGGCGCCGCGGGCGGATCCAAGGGGAGGGTGACCGAGATGTCCGCGCCCCAGCCGGGCATGAGGTCGATTTCCATCTTCCCGTCCAGGGCTTGAACCCTGCGGTCCAGCCGCCCGATGTTGGGTGCGTCCGGGGCGAGGCCGCCCCGGCCGTCGTCGCGCACGTTGATGAGGAGGTTCTCGCCGTCGCAGTCCCACTGGGTGCGGACGCGGCGGACCTCCGGCTGTTCCATCATCGCCAGCAGCAAACCGCGCACGATGGCCCGCGCCGCAGTGGCCACCTCGCCGGGCAGTGCCCTGCCGTTCAGCGGCGGTTCGATGAACTGCACGTCAATCCCGCTCAAGCGGGTCAGGGGACGGAGATCCTCCCGAAGCCGCGCAAACGCCGTGGCCACCGGTTCTTCTATCAGTTCAGTGGTCCGGTCGTTGTGTGTGCGCAACTCCACCAGGGCTTTTGCCGCTACGTCTGTGACGGTGGTGCGGGCCGCAGCGTCGTCGAGGGAGGGTGACCGCGCCGCTGCCAGCAGTGTCTCGAGGGTCGTTGAATGCAGGTCAACGAGTTCACTGGTCACCCGGAGCCGCTCCGCCGACGCTGCCCGGGATTCGACGAGGTAGGACGGCGGGGCGTCGTTGACCTTCTCCTGGATGCGCCGCGCGGCGAGCTCCCACAGGTAGGTCACCAGCGGCAGGTTGGCCGCGTCCGGCAAGCCCGGGTCAGCGGACTCCGGGTAGGTGATGACCAGCAGCGCATTGCTGGGCAGGTAGGTGAGCGCAAGGATCCGCCGGGTCCTGCCCGCTACCGGTGCCTCCCCAAGCCAGGCGCGGCCCTGGTCTGTCAGTGTTGCCCGCACGTGCTGCAGTTCGGCGATGGACACCTGGTCCATGATCTCCGCATCGCCGGCCTTTTTCTGGGGCCGCCCGGTGCACTCTTCGGTGAAGATCACCAGTGCGTTGCCGCCTGCGTAGGGGAGCACCGCCTCCCGGAGCTGTTCCGCAATGCCGGAGAGCGGCGCTTCCACGATCCCGGCGATGGCAGCAAGCAGCGGCCAAGGAGGGGCGGGGCGGGGGCTGGTAACAACAGGCCCAACGGACGGGGGATGCTCGCTCATCACGCCAGCTTACGCGAGCATCCCCGGTACTACCTACCCGAAAGGGTGGTTTAAACCATCCCGAATTACCGTTTCACCTACCCCTCAATTGCCGGAGCATGGAACGCAGGCCCCACTGAAGGAGGAGAGACTTGATGACCACCGTTCTGACGGAACCCGTTGTGGAAGCTGCCGGTGAAGCCATCGGGAGCAACATTTCCCTGGTCCTGCAGGAGATCACCGACACAACCGCGCAGATCCGCCCGGGGCAGCTGAACGGGGCAGCCGCCGAACTGGCCCGGGCAAACCGGGTGTTCGTTGCCGGCGCAGGCCGCAGCGGACTGGTGCTGCGTATGGCTGCCATGAGGCTCATGCACCTTGGCCTCGTGGTGCACGTTGCCGGCGATACCACCACGCCGGCGATCCGTGAAGGCGACCTTCTCCTGGTCGCCTCAGGCTCAGGTACCACGTCAGGGGTGGTTAAAGCCGCCGAGACAGCCTCCAAGGCCAACGCCCGGATCGTCGCCTTCACGGCAAACCCCGGGTCGCCGCTCGCCGGCCTGTCGGACGTCGTCGTGGTTGTCCCCGCCCAGCAGAAAACTGACCACGGCTCCGGCGTCTCCCGCCAGTACTCCGGCAGCCTCTTCGAGCAGGTGCTGTTCGTGGCAACAGAAGCGCTGTTCCAGTCCCTGTGGGACACCGCTGATGTCCCGGCCGAACAGCTGTGGCTGCGCCACGCAAACCTCGAATAGAACCCTTTTCCGTCCCCTATAGAACCCCTAACAGAAAGCAGTACCAATGAAACTTCAGGTAGCCATGGATTTGCTCACGGTTGAGGATGCCCTCGAACTGGCCGGCAAGGTGGCCGAATACGTTGACATCATCGAGCTGGGCACGCCCCTGATCAAGGCAGCAGGCCTGGGCGCCGTCACCGCCGTCAAGGAAGCCCACCCGGACAAGACCGTTTTTGCGGACATGAAGACCATGGATGCCGGTGAGCTCGAAGCGGACATCGCCTTCAAAGCGGGCGCCGACCTTGTCTCCGTACTGGGCAGCGCCGATGACTCCACAATCGCAGGCGCCGTAAAGGCAGCGCGGGCGCACAACAAGGGCATCGTGGTGGACCTGATCGGCGTGCCGGACAAGGCCGCCCGCGCACAGGAAGTCCGTGCACTCGGTGCCACCTTCGTCGAGTTCCACGCCGGCCTGGACGAACAGGCAAAGCCCGGCTTTGACCTGAACGGACTCCTCCGTGCCGGTGAGAAGGCGCAGGTGCCGTTCTCCGTGGCCGGTGGCGTCAGCATCACCACTATCGCAGCAGTACAGCAGGCGGGCGCCGAGGTGGCCGTGGCCGGCGGTGCCATTTACGGCGCTGCAGATCCGGCACTGGCAGCCAAGGAACTCCAGGCCGCAATCAGCTAGCCCGGCCTTTTGGAAATCCGGCGGTCCCACCCGGCAGGGTGGGGCCGCTGTGCCGTCTGCCCTTCTGCTGTGCAACAGGTGCACCCGCTCACCGCGTGGAAAGGAATCCCATGACCGGAATATCACTGCTGGCCGGCCCGCGCCGGGGGCGTAATCCGCTCCGGGATCCCCGTGACCGCCGTTTGAACCGGATTGCCGGTCCGTCGTCGTTGGTGCTCTTTGGGGTTACTGGTGACTTGGCGCGGAAGAAGTTGATGCCGGCGGTGTATGACCTGGCGAACCGGGGGTTGTTGCCGCCGAGTTTCGCGTTGGTGGGTTTTGGGCGCCGGGCGTGGAGTGATGAGGATTTCGCCGGTCAGGTGAAGTCCTCGGTGCAGTCGTATGCGCGGACACCGTTTGATGAGGCGGTGTGGAACCAGCTGGCCGAGGGTATCCGTTTTGTGCAGGGTGAGTTCGACGACGACGCGGCGTTTGAGCGGCTTGGCGAGACGGTCAAGGAACTCGATGATGTCCGGGGCACCCGGGGGAACCACGCGTTCTACCTGTCGATCCCGCCCAAGGCGTTCGAGCAGGTGTGCCGGCAGCTGTCCAGGCATGGGCTGGCGCAGGCTGACGGGGATAAGTGGCGGCGGGTGGTGATCGAGAAGCCGTTCGGGCATGACCTTGAGTCGGCCCGGGCGTTGAATGACATTGTGGAGTCGGTGTTCCCGGCTGATGCGGTGTTCCGGATCGATCATTACCTGGGCAAGGAGACGGTGCAGAACATCCTGGCGTTGCGGTTCGCGAACCAGTTATTCGAGCCGTTGTGGAACGCGAACTACGTGGACCATGTCCAGATCACGATGGCCGAGGACATCGGCACCGGCGGCCGGGCGGGGTATTACGACGGCGTGGGCGCGGCCCGCGACGTGATCCAGAACCACCTGCTCCAGCTGCTGGCGCTGACGGCGATGGAGGAGCCCATCTCCTTCAACGCCGATGACCTGCGGGCGGAGAAGGAAAAAGTCCTCGCCGCCGTCAAGTTCCCCGAGGACCTGTCCACGCACTCCGCGCGGGGGCAGTTCACCGGCGGCTGGCAGGGCGGGGAGCAGGTCCAGGGCTACCTGGAGGAAGAGGGCATCCCGGCCGATTCCACCACCGAGACGTTCGCGGCGATCCGGGTGGATATCCATACCCGGCGCTGGGCCGGTGTGCCGTTTTATCTGCGGGCCGGGAAGCGTTTGGGCCGGCGGGTGACCGAGATCGCGGTGGTGTTCAAGCGTGCCCCGAACCTGCTGTTCCGTGACCACAGTGATGATGATTTCGGGCAGAACGCGGTGGTGATCCGGGTCCAGCCCGATGAGGGCGCCACGATCCGGTTCGGGTCCAAGGTCCCGGGCACGCAGATGGAAGTCCGGGACGTGACGATGGACTTCGGGTACGGGCACTCGTTCACCGAATCCTCACCGGAGGCGTATGAGCGTTTGATCCTGGACGTGCTCCTGGGCGAGCCGCCGTTGTTCCCCCGGCATGAGGAAGTGGAGCTGTCCTGGAAGATCCTTGACCCGTTCGAGGAGTACTGGGCGTCCCTGCCCGGGCAGCCCGAGCCCTACGCCCCCGGCAGCTGGGGCCCCGCGTCCGCGGATGAGTTGCTGGCCCGTGACGGACGAACCTGGAGAAGGCCATGATCGTAGACCTGCCCGATACCACCACCTCGAACGTGTCCAAGAAGATCATGGCCCTGCGCGAGCAGGGCGGCGTGATCGCCCTGGGCCGGGTCCTGACCCTGGTGGTGGTCACCACGTCCGGGCTCGAGGAAGAAGCGATCGAGGCCGCGAACGAGGCCAGCCGGGAACACCCCTGCCGGATCATCGTCCTGGCCGACGCCGGGAAGGAGCATCCGGACCGGCTGGACGCGCAGATCCGGGTGGGCGGGGACGCCGGCGCGTCGGAGGTGATCGTGCTGCGCGGCTACGGCCAGCTCGCCCACGAATCCGAGTCCCTGGTCGCCGCGCTGCTGCTCCCGGACGCCCCGATCGTGGCCTGGTGGCCGCACGGGGCACCCGAAAACGCGTGCGAAACCTCGATCGGCAGGATCGCGCACCGCCGGATCACTGATTCGGCGAACGAACCCGACCCCCAGGCCGCGCTGGAGAACATCCGCGCCACCTACAAGGCCGGCGACACCGACCTCGCCTGGACCCGGCTGACCAACTGGCGGATCCAACTCGCCGCAGCCCTGGACGAGGTGGACACCTCCCCCGTGACCGCCGTCGCGGTCGAAGGAGCCTCGGACTCACCCTCCACCATCCTGCTCGCCGCGTGGCTCACCCTGTCCCTGGACGCACCCGTGACCATCGTCGCGGACCCCGCAGGCACCGGGATCCGCCGCGTGCGCCTCAGCCGCCCCGGCGGCGACGTCCAACTCTTCCGCCCCGGACTCTCCGTCGCCGAGCTCACCCAACCAGGCCAGCCAGCCCAACGCATCTCCCTGCCCCGCCGCAGCCTCCGCGACTGCCTCGCCGAAGAACTCCGCCGCCTCGACCCCGACCACGTCTTCGGCGACGTGGTCACCACCCTGGCAACCGGCGGATACACGCAGGAGGCGGTGCGGACCGGTGGCACGGAAGCCCGGGACATGTCCGTGAACTGGCTCGCCCGGGCGTAGGTTCTGGGACGAAAGCCCCAAAACTTGCCCGAAAGTGCCTGCAACGTGGCTGCGGGACGTATTCTTAGAAGAAGGTTTTGCAGTAGGCCGGAGTGCTTCAAGCAAGGCGTGGAGAATGGCCGCTGAACCCACGGGGCAGGTTGGCTGGGGACCTCTTCCAATGCCACCGGAGCCCGTTTTCGACAGCAAGGATGTCGAGACGTACCTCTGGGAAGTCACCCGCGACTTCATGACGGATATCCAGGGTGAACGCCGGGGTATCGCCTGGGCTGCCACCCTCTTCCGCCTTGGCAAGGCGCATACCCTCGCCGCCAGCACGGACCAGGCACGCGAGGCGGACCGGGAGCAGTGCTCCTTCGCGGACGGGCCGTTGATGGAAGCCCTCCGCACCGGTGCATTTGTCCTGCTGTCCGATCTCAGCCGGGACCGCCGCTGGCCAGGCTATTCAAGCGCGGCGGCCAGCCATGGCGTCCAGTCACTGCTGTCAGCACCCATCGTGTCCGAAGGCGGAGCGAGTGCAGCCATCAACCTGTACGCCTCCGCGCCCCACACCTTCACCAGTGACGACCTCGTCAGGAGCCGGAGCTACGTGCACCAGGTGTCGCGGGCCCTGCGTGTGGTGGTCCGCGTGGCCGAGAGGGCGGAAACGACGGCGGGGATCGCCGTCGTGCAAAGCTCGCTGGTCCTGGTGGACCTGGCGGTGCGCAGCCTCATGAACGAGTACGGCCTGAGCCGGGAGGGGGCCCTGCGGTTCCTGCAGACGCAGGCGCTGCATCACGAACTGGACCTGAGGGACGCGGCCCTTAACGTCGTCGCGCCCGTCGCGGCCATGGACCGGCCTGGGGCGGGGGCGCCCGGGTTCAGGCAGGAACTGCCCGACGGCGTCGAGGACTTCCGCCTGCTGGCGCCCGCGGAGCTGGACCAACCATCACAGACGTCACCTGCGGCGGGTACTGCAAAGAAGCAACGCCCGCCTTCAACCGTGCGAAGGAGGACGGCATGACGACGGAAGAGCAGGACCTGCGGGCCGGTACCGGGGAACGGCACCCCTGGCACCGGTTTGTTGCACTCGGAGACTCGTACACCGAAGGTGTGGGCGACCCCGAGCCGCGCAGCCCCGGCGGACTGCGCGGCTGGGCGGACCGCGTGGCGGAGGAACTCAGCGCTGGCCAGCCCGGCTTCGCCTACGCCAACCTCGCGGTCCGGGGGATGCTGCTGCGGCAGATCCTGGACGTGCAACTGGCTCCGGCCCTGGCGCTAAGGCCTGACCTGATCGCCATGTCCGGCGGCGGGAACGACATCGTTTTCCGCCGCGGCCATCCGGACAAACTCGCCAGGCACATGGACCAGGCGGTGGAAAAGCTGGCCGCCACAGGAGCCACTGTCCTCCTGTTCGCGGGGCCGGACTGGGGCAGTACCCCCGTGTTCAGCCAGATCCGGGGGAGGATGGCCATCTACAACGAGCACCTGCACAAGATTGCGCTGCGCCACCACGTGACCATGGTTGACCTGTGGTGCCTGCCCGAGCTCCAGGATGCCCGGATGTGGGACCCGGACCGGCTGCACCTGTCCCCGCTGGGCCACCATGCCGTTGCCGTCGCCACCCTCAACGCGTTGGAAGTGCCGCACACGCTCGAGCCGCTCCAGCCGCGGCCGGTGCCTGGCCATGGCTGGACCCAGGCCCGGGCGGAAGACCTGGTGTGGGCCCGGCAATACTTCTTCCCCTGGGTGCTGCGCCGGATCCTGCCGCATGGGTCCGACGAGTCGCTGGAAGCCAAGCGGCCCAAGCCGGGGCCGGTCTTCGGACTCAACCGGCCTGACGAAGTGGCCTAGTCCTACCGCTTCCTGGGAGCCCGTTTCGCCGCAGCGTTGACTGCCGCCTTGACCGCCGGCGGCAGTCCTGCCTGCTCGGACTCCGGTTCGGCCACCGTCCCCCGGACCTTCGCGATGGCTCGCATGCCGTGGTAAATCACCAGCGCGGCTGCCGAGCCCAGCGCGATGCCCGTGAACGTCAGGTCGCCGACGGTCCAGGTGTAGTCCGCGATGCCGATGATCAGCGCCACGGCAGCGGTTGTCAGGTTCACCGGGTTGGAAAAGTTGACCCTGTTCTGCACCCAGATCTTCACGCCGAGGATGCCGATCATGCCGTACAGCATGGTGGCCGCACCTCCCAGCACGCCGGGCGGGACGGTGGCGATCAGCTCACCGAACTTCGGTGAGAAGCTGAGAAGGATGGCGAAGATGCCCGCAACCCAGTAGGCGGCTGTGGAATACACCTTGGTGGCGGCCATAACGCCGATGTTTTCGGCATAGGTGGTGGTTCCCGAACCGCCTCCGATGCCGGCGAGGACGGTGGCGGCGCCGTCGGCCATCAGCGCACGCCCGGAGACGCCGTCGAGGTTTTGCCCCGTCATGGCGGCTACGGACTTCACGTGGCCGATGTTTTCCGCCACCAGCACCAGGACTACCGGCACGAACAGGCCCAGGACGCCGACGTGGAACTCGGGGGTCTGGAACTGGGGAAGGCCCACCCAGGCAGCCGCGTCCATCTTTTCGTAGCTGACTTCGCCACGGAGCATGGCCACGAGGTAACCCACCACCACGCCCACCAGGATGCTGAGCCGGCCCAGGATCCCGCGGAACAGGACGCTGACCAGGATGATGGTGGCAAGGGTAACGACGGCGGTGACCGGCGCGGCGGCGAAGTTCTGTTTCGCGGCGGGAGCAAGGTTCAGGCCGATCAGCGCCACGATGGCGCCGGTGACGATGGGCGGCATGAGCCGGTTGATCCACTCGGCGCCGAACTTCTGCACGATGGCGCCCACCAGGGCGAGGACGGCTCCGGCCAGGATCACGCCGCCCAGGGCTCCCGGCACTCCGAACTGCTGCTGCGACGCCATGATGGGCGCGATGAAGGCGAAGCTCGAACCCAGGTAGCTGGGGACCCGGCCCTTGGTGATCACCAGGAAAAGCAGCGTGCCGATGCCGGAGAAGAACAGCGTGGTGGCCGGCGGCATGCCGGTGATGATGGGCACCAGGAACGTGGCGCCGAACATGGCCACCACGTGCTGCATGCCCACGCCGATGGTCAGCGGCCAGGCCAGCCGTTCGTCGGGTGCCACCACGTGGCCGGGCTTGATGGACTTGCCGGTGCCGTGCAGCTTCCACTTGATTCCGAGCATGCTCATGGGAGGGGCCTTTCAGGGGGTGCCGCCGGTGGCGAAGATGACTGCCACCAGAATACCGCCCGGAATCCTGTGGCTAAGGTCACGTGCCGTCACGGGAAGAGGACGCCAGAACTTGAAGTTGCAACTATGGAAAGCGAAGAGGCCAACCCGGCACGCGGGGAGGCGCAGCGAAAGGTAAGCCAATGACCATTGCCCATGAAGAAGCGGTTATCGATTCGGCCGCCGTCGACGCCATTTTCGCCGAGGCCCGCACGGCCAACACCTTCACCGGTGAAGTGACCGAGGAACAGGCCCAGGCCATCTACGAACTCACCAAGTTCGGCCCCACCGCCTTCAACTCGCAGCCGCTGCGCGTCACCTACGTCCGCTCCGCCGAGGCCCGCGCGAAGCTCGTGGACGCCCTCATGCCCGGCAACCGCGCCAAGACCGCGTCCGCCCCGCTGGTGGCCATCCTGAGCTACGACACTGACTGGGCCGGCGAGTGGGACAACTTCCTGCCCGGCTACAACGCCCCCAAGGCCATGTACGACGCCAACCCCGAGCTTGCGGCAGCCACTGGCAACAACAACGCCCACCTGCAGGCCGGCTACTTCATCCTGGCCGTCCGGTCCCTCGGCTTTGCGGCAGGTCCCATGACCGGCGCCGACTTCGGTGCCATCGACGAAGCCTTCTTCCCGGCCGGCGAGCAGAAGAGCTTCCTGGTGGTCAACATCGGCCAGCCCGGTGAAGACGCCTGGGGCGAAGCCAAGCCGAAATTCGCCTACCAGGACGTGGTCCGCACCGTCTGACCCAGCCACCCGCACGGACGCTCTCTCACTTTCTGCGCCCTTTCGCAGACGCTCTCTCACCTGGTGAACTACCCGGTGAGAGAGGGTTTGGGTTTTGAGCGCAGGAAGTGAGAGAGCGTTTGGGTTTAAGCGCAGGAAGTGAGAGAGCGTCTGAAGGGGGAGGGTGGCAGGGGTGGGAGACTGGGCCTATGCGGAACCTCATCTTCGTGGCGTTCGTGGAACCGGTGGCCGAAGGCGCGGTTTTCCCGCGCACAGACTGGCCGCTGCATGTCACCCTGGTGAGGTTCGACGTCGGCGGTCCGGACAGTGCCGGCCCCGCCGAACGCGTCGCCGCCCTTGCGGAAGTACCCGCAACAGCGGCCCTCGGTACTCACCTGTCGGTGGGGGAGGACGCCGCGTTCGGCCGGAACGGCTCCGTGGCCGTCAGCCTCGTGCGGCCGGACCCTGCGCTCCAAACCCTTCATGAGGAACTCGTCCGGGCCGTGGCAGCGGTGGACGGCAGGATCCTGACGCCGCGCCATACCCTTACCGGCTACCGCCCGCACGTTTCACACCACGGAACAAAGCGCCTGAACCCGGGCGACGCCGTCGAGCTTGACCGGATTGCGCTGGTGGACATGGCGCCGGATGGGGACCACACCATCCGGCGCGTCCTCCGCCTCTGGTCCTCCGCCTCTGGTCCCTTGGGGCGGGAAACCGGCTAGGCGATGACGCCGTCCACCAGCGCCTTGGCCTCTGCCTGCACCTGCTTGAGGTGCTCTTCGCCCTTGAACGACTCCGCATAGATCTTGTAGACGTCCTCTGTGCCGGACGGGCGGGCCGCGAACCAGGCGTTCTCCGTGACCACCTTGAGGCCGCCGATGGAAGCACCGTTGCCCGGCGCCTCCGTGAGCTTCGCCGTGATTTCTTCGCCTGCCAGGGACGTCGCCGTGACGTCGGCAGCCGAGAGCCTGCCCAGTTTGGCCTTCTGCTCACGCGTTGCGGCCGCGTCGATCCTGGCGTACACCGGGGCGCCGAACTGGTCCGTCAAACCCTTGTACAACTGGGACGGGGACTTGCCCGTCACGGCGGTGATCTCGGAGGCCAGCAGTGCCAGCAGGATGCCGTCCTTGTCCGTGGTCCAGACGCTGCCGTCCTTCTTGTTGAACGAGGCGCCGGCCGATTCCTCGCCGCCGAACGCACCCTCGCCGGACAGCAGGCCCGGCACGAACCACTTGAAGCCCACCGGCACCTCAACCAGTTTGCGGCCCAGGCTCCCGGCCACGCGGTCGATGATGGAGGAAGACACGAGGGTCTTGCCCACCACGGACCCAGGGTTCCAGCCGCTGCGGTTCCGGTACAGGTAGTCAATGGCCACGGCGAGGTAGTGGTTAGGGTTCATCAGCCCGCCGTCGGGGGTGACGATGCCGTGCCGGTCCGCGTCAGCATCGTTGCCGGTGGCCACGTCGTAGGCGGCGCTCCCGTCCGCACCAACAGACATCCGCTTGATCAGCGACGCCATGGCGGACGGCGACGAGCAGTCCATCCGGATCTTTTCGTCCCAGTCGAGCGTCATGAACGCCCACTGCGGGTCCACGGTGGGGTTCACCACGGTGAGGTTCAGGTGGTGGCGCTCGCCGATCTCGCCCCAGTAGTCCACCGCGGCGCCGCCCATGGGGTCGGCGCCGATCCGGACGCCCGAGTCACGGATGGCGTCCAGGTTGAGGACCGAGGGCAGGTCGTCAACGTAGCTGCTGAGGAAGTCGAACTTGCCGGTGGTATCGGCGGCCATGGCGTCTGCCAGCTGGACACGTTTCACTCCGCGCAGGCCGTTTTCGAGCAGCTCGTTTGCGCGGTTGGCGATCCAGCCGGTCGCGTCGGAGTCGGCGGGACCGCCGTGCGGTGGGTTGTACTTGAATCCGCCGTCTGCGGGCGGATTGTGGCTGGGGGTCACCACGATGCCGTCAGCCTGGGGTGCGCCGGGTCCGGCATTCCTGTTGTACGTGAGGATCGCGTGGCTCAGGGCAGGGGTGGGGGTGTAGCCGTGCCGTGCGTCGACGAGGACCTGGACGCCATTCGCGGCGAGGACCTCCAGGGCGCTGTTCTGCGCCGGCTCGCTCAGCGCATGCGTGTCTTTGGCCAGGAACAGGGGACCGGTGACCCCCTGCGCCGCGCGGTACTCCACGATGGCCTGGGTGATGGCCACGATGTGCTTTTCGTTGAATGACGCCTTGAGGCTGGAACCGCGGTGCCCGGACGTGCCGAACACGACGCGCTGGCCGGGATCACCCAGGTCCGGCGTCATGTCGTAATACGCGTCGAGGAGCGCAGTGATGTCAACAAGGTCCTGGGGTTGGGCAACTGTGCCCGCGCGGCTAGCCATGGCACCAGCATGCCAGAACCTCGCGGCAGTCAAAACGAACCGCCCACATTCGGGCCCCTGTGACGGAGCCGTGTCATCACCGCAAACCAAGTAGCGAACCTGAGTACACGCGGGAAAAGTACTTATATACCGGCCCCCGCGCCCCCTGTTAGTTTCAAAAAATCCGGATAAACATCCGCAGGCAAAGGGCGACGGCGGCCTGCCGCCGTCGCTGTCACGGCAGGGAAGCAGGGACCAACCATGGGGGCAGGAGACGGAGCAGCCGAGCAGTCACGGCTGGCCGCTGAGAGGGTTGCCAGGCTCAAGCGCCAGCTCGACCAGGCCGAGCGTGCCACGAAGGCGTGGGACGCGGGGGCCGCGGGCGAACGGGTGGTTGCAGACAAGCTCAGTGAGCTGGTGCCGCGCGGCTGGTATGTGCTGCACGACGTGCACTGGCCGGGGCGGCCGAAGGCCAACCTGGACCATGTTCTGGTCGGCCCGGGCGGCGTGGTGGTGGTGGACGCCAAGAACTGGACCGGCGAGGTCCGCGTGGCAGCCGGGGTGCTGTGGCAGGGCCGCTACGCGCGGACCCAGGCGGTGGAGGGCGCACTTGCCCAGTGTGCCGCCGTCGCGTCCGTCATTGCGCCGCCGCACCGCAGGCTGGTCCGCCCGCTGATCTGCATGGCTGCCCAGCCGGACGTGTTTGGGATCACCAACTCGGACGTCGCGGTGGCGGGCTCCCAGCGCGTAGTGGCGGCCATTGAATCATTGCCGGCCGTGCTGGACCAGCAAACCGTGGTGGGGCTGTATGCGCACCTCGGCCAGGAGCTCACGCATGAACAGGAGCCCGGCATCACCGCTTTCCGGAACGTCCGGGCCGGAACCGTGGTCCGGCCGGCTGGAGGGTTGCCGCCCGGCGCGCCGTCCACACACGAAAAGCCCCTGGCCAGGCAAGACGCAGGACTGGCTGAGAAGACCGCGAAACCGGGCAGCGCGCCGTCCCGACCCTCCTCCCGTGGCGGGCATTCCGGAGCAGCGCGGCACGGCAGGAGCTTCCGGCCCCACCGGCAGGCCGGAACCAGCGCGGGCCGGCTGGCGCTGCTGGCGGCCTTCGTCATTTTCGCGGTGTACGTCCTGCCGTACTGGGCGCGCTAACCCCGCGCCCGGCCCGCCGGGCGGCGCCACCCTTCCGGCCGCCCGTGGCAGCCGCGCGCAGTTGATGGCGGCTGGCATCCCGGACGGACCCGGTGACGCGGTTGAGCCGTTTGGAATCAAGCGTCCAGGACTGCCAGTAGAGGGGTACATCCTCGTGGGCGTCCCCTTCGAGGAGGACCAGTGACCCGTCGGCCAGCTCCGTTCCCAGTTGCAGTTCGGGAACCATGCCCCAGCCCAGGCCGGCTTTGATGGCAGCGAGGAACCCTTCCGACGACGGAACGGTGTGCGTGGGCGGTGACTGTTCCAGGCCCTTGGCCGCCAGCAGCTGGCGCTGGAGGTTGTCCTTTGCGTTGAACTTCAATACCGGCATGCCAGCCCAGTCCACGCCCCGGGAGCCCGAAAACCGCCGGTGGAGTACGGCGGCAGCCACCGGGATGTACCGCATGTGGCCCAGCAGCTCCACACGGCACCCGTTTACCGGGACGGGATCGGAAGTCACAGCGCCCATGACGTCCCCCTGCCGCAGGAGCTGGCTGCTGTGGCCCTGGTCTTCAACATGCAGGTCCAGGGTGGTGTCCTCCCAGCCTGCAGCGTCGCCCAGGACCGGAACGAACCAGGTGGCCAGCGAGTCCGCGTTGACGGCCACCGGCACCAGCGCGCGGGACGCGGCGCCGTTGCCGAGGGCTGCTGAGGCCTCCGCTTCAAGGACCTGTACCTGGCGCGCCATCCGAAGCAACACCACGCCGGCGTCGGTGGGGGTGCAGGGCAGCCGACGGCGCACCAGGACCTGGCCCGTGGCAGCTTCCAGGGCCTTGATGCGCTGGCTAACGGCTGACGGTGTGAGCCGCAGGAGGTCCGCGGCCGCTTCGAAGGTTCCCTCGTCGATCACGGCTGTGAGCGCCCGGAGGTGTTCAAAGTTCATGAAGAAAGTCTAATGACGCGGAAGAATCATTCGTTTGTCTTCACTCGTCGGCCTCCGTACCGTCGAGGCATGGTGATGACAGGACTTGCGGGGATGTTGACCGGGTTGGCGCTGATCGTGGCGATCGGAGCGCAGAACGCCTTCGTCCTGCGCCAGGGCGTCCGGCGCGAACATATCGGCGCGGTGGTTGCCGTCTGCATGGCTGGCGATGCAGCCCTGATCCTTGGCGGGACCGCCGGGATCGGCGCGCTGGTGAGCCGGTTTCCGGAAGCCCTGGAGGTACTGCGGTGGGGCGGTGCAGCATATCTGGTGTGGTTCGCGGCGAGGTCCTTCGTTGCTGCCCTGAAGCCGTCCGCCCTCCACGAGGAGCCGCCGCGGTCGAAGGGCTCGGTGGTGGCCACCACGGTGGCGTTGACCTTCCTGAACCCACACGTCTACCTCGACACCGTGGTGCTGGTGGGGAGCCTCGCCAACCAGCAGGGGTCCGATCTTCGGTGGGTCTACGCGGGCGGTGCCGTGGCGGGCAGCATCCTATGGTTTTCTGCACTGGGGTACGGTGCACGCGCCTTGGCGGGTGTGCTCGGCAGCGCCAGGACGTGGCGGGCCGTGGATCTGGTGATCGGCGCCGTCATGCTCGGCCTGGCGGTGAAGCTCGTCCTTCACTAACGGGTTCGGGAGGTGCCCGCAGGCGATAGGCTGGAACCAAAATTCCAGGGGGAAAACCATGACCGACCAGCCTTCCCAGCGCCCTGATTCCCAGCGGCCCGACTCCCAGTGGCCCGGCTCCTCGCGGGACCAGGCCTCCCAACCCGGCATGCCGCCGTCGGGCGCTGAAACGCCAGCCGGCTACGAGCCCCCGCGCTTCGTGCCGCCGTACGGCTCCGACGCGCCGTCGCAGCCCGCATATGGCCAAGGCCCCTACGCCCAGGGAAACCAGTACGGCGCCCAATACGGTGGCACCCAGTACGGCGGCGGCCAGTATGCGCAGGGCGGTGCACCGTACTCCCAGCCGGCCAGCCCCTATGGGCAGCCTTCCTACTACGGGATGCCCGCCGAGCCAAAGACCCTGAGTATTGCCAGCATGGTGTGCGGCATCGCGTCCGTGATCATGGGCTGGCTGCTGCTTCCACAGATTGCGGCGATCGTGACCGGCCACATGGCACTCAAGCGCGAGCCGTCCGGCAAGGGCATGTCCATCACCGGCCTGGTGCTGGGCTATCTGTGCCTGCTTGGTTACGGTGCGTTCTGGCTGCTGCTCATCATCGGGCTGGCCTACGCCGGCTCCACGGCCACCTACACCTTCTGACCCGGGCACAACCGGGCCGGCCAAAGCGGCGGCCCGGGCGGATGTCCTCCAACCGGGCCGCCGTCGTCGTTCCTTATCCCTTGGCGGCTGTCGCCAGCGGAACCCGGTCCTCGCCGCTGTCCGGGTACACCGACTCGGCCGGTGCCCGGTTGGTGGCCTTCGCCCACGGGTAGTAGATGGCCATGGTGACCACGATCCCCACCAGCCAGGAGATGTCCGCGCCGCCCAGCAGCTTTGTGACGGGGCCGGTGTAAAGGGCCTGCGCCAGGAACGGGATCTGGATGAGGACGCCGATACCGTAGGAGGCCAGCGCCGCCACGTTCCAGCGGCCGTAGCGTCCGTCCGGGTTGTAGAGCGCCGGGATGTCCAGCCGGTCCCGGGAGATCTTGTAGTAGTCCACGAGGTTGATCACGGACCACGGCGTGAACACCATCAGCAGCAGCAGGACGAAGTTCTTGAAGAGGTTCAGGAAGTCCTTGCTGGCGAACAGCGCAATCAGGACGCTGGCTGCGATGACGGCGATGATGAAGGCAATGCGGACGGTTTTGGAGACGGAGTCCCTGCGATTGACGGCCGTGCTGATGGTGACGCCGCACATGAAGGAGCCGTACGCGTTGAGGCAGTTGACCGTGAGCTTGCCGGTGACGATCACCAGGTAGATAAAGACGGCGATGAGGCCGCCGCCCGCGAGGTCGCCCATGTAGCCCACCTGGTTCTTCAGGAAGTCGCCGCCCAGCTTCGCGGCGGACAAGCCGCCGGCGATCGCACCGAGCGTCATTGCCCACTGCGCGCCGCCAACCGAGCCGGCAAAGGTGTACCAGAACGTCTTGCGCTCGGATGTGTTGGCGGGGAGGTAGCGGGAGTAGTCGGCGACGTAGGGGCCGAAGGTCAGCTGCCATCCGGCGCCCAAGGCTATTGCCGTCAGGAACGTGGGCCATTCGAAGCCCTTGACCATCATCACCTGCGTCACGTCGAACTTCGTAAACACCGCAACCGTCAGGTACAGGAAGCCGGCCAGACCCACCACCGTGGCAATCCGGCCCAGGGCGTGGATGTACTTGTAGCCGAGGATGGCCAGCAGGGCCGTTGCGGCGCCGAAGATGAGGATTCCGACGGCGGGCGCCTCCACGCCGAGCATGAGGTTGATGGCCTGCCCGGAGAGCACGGTGCCGGTGGAAGCGAAGCCAATGTACATCAGGATCACCAGGACCAGCGGAATCACCGCCCCGTAGACGCCGAACTGCGCCCGGCTGGAAATCATCTGCGGCAGCCCCAACCTGGGTCCCTGTGCCGAATGCAGCGCCATGACAGCACCGCCCACCACGTTGCCCACCAGCAGGCCGATGATGGCCCAGAACGCGTCGGCGCCGAAGACGACGGCCAGCGCGCCATCCACAATGGCGGTGATCTGCGCATTGGCACCGAACCACAGCGTGAACTGCCCCCGCGGGCTGCCGTGGCGTTCGTGGTGCGGAATCATTTCAATGGATCGTGCCTCTACGGCTGTATTTCCTGCGGCCATGGCCAAAACTCCTTGGGTGATAAAACGTAGGTTCCATCACACTGGGTTGGCGGGCCGATGAGAACAGGGAAAAGCCGCGGGCTGTCCGGTTGCCCAGACAGCCCGGCGTGTCGCGCGCAAAACTCCCCTCCGGATGGGCTATTCCCCTGCGCGTGCAGGGGGGAGTGGCCCAGGGGGCGGGGAGTTGTCCCGGCGCAGCCCTTCCCTGTTTGCGCTCCTTATCGGTTCCGGTCCTGCACTACCTCCGCTGCGCGGTGCGGGTGCGGCGGGCGTTGGCGCGGAGCTGGAGGATGCGGGCGCCACCGGCAGCCGCCACCAGGACCCCGCCGGTAACGCTGGCGATGAAGAGCGCCATACCCAGCGGGACGGTGCCTTCGAAGCCCAGGAATCGGACCAGCACCAGGTCCTGGTTCTGCAGGATGAAGATGATGAGCAGAATCAGCAGGACGAGGGCCGCCACCACTGCAACCCAAACGACGCCGGCGCGGGTCACCCGCGGTTCTGGGGCCTGGGGCTGGGGGGTCGCCGCGGATGCAGGGTTTGTGGGACCTGCGGTTGTGGGACTTGGGCTTGCGGGTGCGGGATTTACCGGGGCCGCGCCCGGCGGCCGCTGGTCCGGCGCTGCGGATCCGCCGGCTGGACCGACCGGCGGATTCCCACCGGCCGTCGGCTCCGGTTGGCCCTCGGTCCCCGGCGTGTACTGTCCAGCACTCATTGCCGACCCCTTCCAAAAATCGTAAGTATACTTATGATGCCACCTTAGCGGGCGGGTTTCCGCTGGCACAACAGTGCTACGTGCCGGCCATCCGGCGGACATGCTCCCGTTCCGCCGTCGTCAGTTCACCCGCTTCACTCCCCAGGAGGGCCCAGCGGGACACTTCGCCGCCCGGTCCGGCCATGCTTCCGCGGGCGAGCGCCGCCCGAATCCGACGCCGGACCTCACCTTCCTGCCCCGGGTCGGCAGAGAAGATGGTCCGCAGCCTCAGCGTGTCATTGTCCTGCCGGACTGCGGTGTGATGGGCGGCCAAGGGGCAAGGCGGGGGATGCTCCCAACTCCCGCACAACGCCACGGTAATTGCTGCTCCCGGCGCCCCTGGATCGGCGTCGTGGTCAATCCGAAGCGTGGCCTCGTGCACAAACTGTCCCTGCATGCGTCAATCCTCCAGCCGGCGGCCCGGCACGTTCTGCGCCCGGGCCCTTCCAGCACAGAAGGGCCTCCGGCGGAGACCCTTCTGTGGTGAGCGGCGCGCTAGACCCTTTCCTTGCTCCGTCCGGCGGAGGGGGTGCGGGGCGTTGGCGTCCTGCGCCAGTTCGGGAAAGCCCAGAACGTGTAGTCCTGCGCCTTGATCCGCGGCTCCGGTGTCTCCACCGGTGTTTCCTGCTTGGCTTCAGGCTGGCGTTCGGCGTCCTTTTTGATGCCCCACCCGAAGTCCTTGCTGGATGAATAGCACATCACAGACCTCCTCATAGTGACTGCCCTTTAATCGTCCTCCTGATGCGCTGAGGAGTCGACACTTTGCAGGCACATTCGGCGCTTGCCGGTCCGCGGCAATGTCAGTGGCCCTTAACCAGGCCTTCGCGGACGCCGGCGTTGCCCAGGTCAGGTGCAGGTCACCAGCCCGCGCCCTAGAAGCCGAGCTGGTGGGCCACCTGCAGGAGCAGCAATTCCGAGCCTGGTGGGCCCACCAGTTGGATTCCCATCGGCAGCCCCTGGCCGGAGGATGTGCCCGTCCAGTGAACCGGAATGGTGATGGCCGGCAGTCCGCACACGTTGACCATGGAGGACCAGGGCGCGAATTCGCACTGTTTCCGGTAGTCGTCGTCGGCATCTCCCGGCCAGTACGCGGAAGGCCAGCGGTCATCGCCGTGCGCGGTCCCGGTGAACCAGCCCACCGGCCGCGGGGTCTGGGCCAGTGCAGGCATCAACATCAGGTCCCACTGCCCGTACTGCGCCACGGTGTCCTGCTGGAACTGCCGCAGGAACGCCAGCGATTCGGCAAGTTTGGCGGGGCTGCGCTGTTGTGCCCGGCGGCGGAATGTCCGGGTCAGGGGCGCCAGCAGGGCTTCGCGGTGCGGGCTGATCCGGGCGCTCCCCACCCCGGCGGTCCAGGCCGTGGTGAACGCTTCCGCGTAACGGTTGTCGTAGCGGATGGCTGCGTCGGCCACGGAGTGCCCGGCGTGCGCCAGGAGCTTCTCCCCGGCTTCGAGCGCCTCCAGTGCTTCCGGGTCCGGCGTGAACGGAAACGTGCCGGACCAGGGGCTGTCCAGGGTGAGGCCAATCCGCAACCGCGACGGTTCCTGGCCCATGGCCTGCAGATACCCGGCGCCGGGCACCATAGCGTCCAGCATCAGCGCGGCGTCGGCGGCGCTCCGGGCGAGTGGCCCTGGCACCACCAGCCGCGCGGGGTCGCCCTGGCTTTCCCCGGCGGGCACCAGGCCCCGGCCCGGCTTCAACCCGACCAGCCCGCAGGCCGCCGCGGGAATGCGGACTGAACCGCCGCCGTCGGTCCCCGGGGCGAAGGGGAGCAGGCCTGCTGCCACCGCGGCAGCGCTGCCGCCAGAGGAGCCGCCCGAGCTCCTGCTGGGAGCATGGGGATTGCGCGACGGCGGCGCGACCCGGTTTTCGCTGTATGCCGTCAGGCCGAACTCGGGAACCTGCGTCTTTCCCAGCGGAACCACGCCGGCCTCCTTCAGGAGCGCCACCAGCGGCGCGTCCGCCGGCGCCGGTTTGCGGTCCAGTGCCGCGCTGCCGTGGGTCGTCACCACGCCGGCAACGTCGGTGAGGTCCTTGAAGGCCAGCGGCATGCCGTGCAGGAGGGGCAGCTCGCCGGCAGCGGTGCGGGAACGCAGGGCATCGGCCGCGCGTGCCTGCGCCATCGCCTGCTCCGCCGTCACGGTGACGAAGGCGCCCAGCAGGGGATTGCGCTGCTCCACCCGGGCCAGGAAGTGGGCTGCAGCGTCCGTAGCCGAGATGTCGCCCTGCCGCAGGCAATCCCGCAGTTCGACGGCGGACAGCTCATGGAGGTCAGCCAAGATACCACCACTCCGCGCGCTGTTGCCGGGTGCCGGGCCCGGGGCCGCCCGAGGTGGCAGGGGTGGTGCGCTGGTCTGCGGGCACGTGTCCTCCTTCGGCTTCCCTATGAAGAGTAACTTGCCGCGGCCCCGGGCCCGGCCGCGGCCAAAGCACTAGGCTTTAAGCTGACTCCGATCCGCCACGACAGGACTTGCCATGAGTGATTTCGATACCGTACCCGTCCACGACATCCCCGACGACGCCGTGGTGGTGGATGTCCGGGAGGACTATGAATGGGCAGCGGGCCACGCCGAGGGCGCAGTGCACATCCCCATGGACCAGATCCCTGCCCGGCTGGAAGAACTGGATCCGGACGAGGACCTGTACATTATCTGCCGAACCGGAGGCCGCTCCTTCCGGGTAGCGCAATGGCTGACCGGCCAGGGTTACACCGCCATCAACGTGGCAGGCGGCATGGACCAGTGGCTGGAACTCGGAAAACCCCTGGTCTCGGACAACGGGCTCAAGCCCATCGTCCTCTGATGCACGGTTCACCCGCCACGTACGCGTTCCTCGGTCCTGAAGGAACCTTCACCGAGGCAGCCCTGATGCAGGTGCCGGATGCCGGGGCGGCGAAACGGATCCCGGCGTCCAACGTGAACGCCGCCCTGGACCTGGTCCGGGGCGGGTCCGCTGACGCGGCCATGGTTCCCATCGAGAACTCGGTGGAGGGCGGCGTCACGGCCACCCTGGACGCCATCGCCGGCGGCCAGGAACTGCGCATCATCCGGGAAGTGCTGGTGCCCATCAGCTTCGTCCTGGTGGCCCGGCCCGGCGTCAGGCTCGCGGACGTGAGGCGGGTATCCACCCATGGACATGCCTGGGCGCAGTGCCGGCTGTGGATGGGCCGGAACCTTCCGGCGGCGGAGTACGTGCCAGGCTCGTCAACGGCAGCCGCGGCGTTGGGCCTGCTGGCAGATGGCTGCCACTACGACGCCGCCATCTGCGCACCGCTCGTGGTCCGGGAGGAGCCCGGTCCCTGCGTGCTGGCGGAGAACATCGGGGATAACCCGGAGGCGGTGACACGCTTCGTTTTGGTCAGCCGTCCGGGGCTGCTTCCGGAGCGGACCGGCGCCGACAAGACCACTCTCGTGGTTCCGCTTCCCGAAGACCGGCCCGGTGCGCTCATGGAAATCCTCGACCAGTTCGCCAGCCGGGGCGTGAACCTGAGCCGGATCGAGTCCCGCCCCACCGGGCAGTACCTGGGCCACTACTTCTTCAGCATCGACGCGGACGGGCACGTAGAGGATGCGCGCGTGGCAGACGCACTGGCCGGCCTGCACAGGATCAGCCCCAGGACCCGTTTCCTGGGTTCATATCCCCGCGCGGACATGCAGGAGACAACCGTCGAAGCACACACCTCGGATGAGGCGTTCGTGGCGGCAAGGGCCTGGGTGGGATCGCTGCTGCAGCCGGAAACTTCGACGGCGGAAAGCGCTTCCGCCGCTTCGCCCACAGCGTAGGTAATTGCGCTCCCGGGTACTTCACGGGGCTGTGGACAATGCGTATGCTTACTTGATCCACATGGGGGATGGCCCCTAATGAAGGGAGCGGGTCATGACTACCAGCAGCACCGAAAACGACGGCCAGGGGATGATTGTCAACCCTCGGCCCACCGCCGACAACCAAGACTGGGACGGCGACGAAGCAGACCGTGCTGACCGCCTGCGCTTCGAAGAGGAGCAGGCCATGATCCGCGAGCAGTCCGAGGCCCGCGCCGCAGCAAAAGCCGCAGCTGAGGCCGCCAAGGAAGCCAGCGCCTGACCGGCGCCCGAAATTACGCAACCAGCAGCACCCTCAACCCAAGAAACTTCCTGTGCCGCCGTCGTCGTACGAACCCTGGCCGTCGCCCTAAACCTGGCCTTTCACCCTGACCAGCAGCGACCGTGGATCCACCTGCACGGTGAGCCGCGTGGCCTCCCCTGACGTGTCGCCGTCGAGTTGGGTGGGCATCGGCTCGGGGCATTTGATGACCACCCTGCCCGACCGGTAGATGGTCATGATGGGCAGCTTCCCGCTGTGCTTGAACATGATCTTCACGTACATCAGCAGCCAGCCAAGCGCGCTGCGCGGACTCATCACCACCACGTCCAGCATGCCGTCATCGATCATGGCCTGCGGGATGAAATCGATCCCGCCGGGCACCAGGCCGCAGTTGGCGAACAGTACGCTGCGGATGTTCCGGACCTGTTCGGGGCTCCCGTCCAGCGAGATGGAGATCTTCTTCCGCCGGCCGGGAAGGTGCCGCATGCCTGCCTCGGTATAGGCGAGCCAGCCGACCGCCTTTTTGAGGCCGTCGTTGGTGTCGGCCAGGACTTCGGCATCCATGCCGATTCCCGCGATGACCAGGAAGACGTGCTCGGAGGAATGCCCTGTGCGAGAGTTGTGGATCCCCATCCGGGCGGTGTCGATGAAACGCTGCCGGCCGAAGAGGGCCGTCTGGACGTTGCCGTGGAGGTCGTTGACGTCCAGGTCCACGTTCCTGGCCAGGAGGTTGCCGGTGCCCAACGGGATCAGGCCCATCGCCACGCCGGTGTGGGCAAGGGACTCGGCCACAACCCGGACGGTACCGTCGCCGCCGCCCACAAGGACGACGTCGGGCCTGGTTGCCAGGGCGGCCCGCATCTGGGAGAAGCCGGGATCCTCGGCCGTGGTCTCGAAGAAGGCCGGTTCCTCCCAGCCCGCTGCCAGGCAGGCACGCTGGATGCTGGCTTTAGCCTCGCCGGCACGCGCCTTGATGGGGTTGAGGACCACTGCCACCCGCTGCTGGGCGAGCCCTGATTCGTGGGCGTCTTCGCCCACTGCGCTGCGCATGTGCAGGGCCTTGAGCTTGCGCACGCCCCACCAGCTGGAGATGGCGAAGGCAAGCGCCACCCCGATCAGCAGGTAGAGAATCCAGTCGCTCATGGTGGTTCAACAGTAGCCCGGCGGAAGGCCCCCGGCCCGGCGCGCCCGGTAACCGCCCGCCGTCGTGCATTGTTTTGGATACCCTTGGATGGTGATCGACGTAAAAGACCTCAGCGAAAACCCGGACAAGTTCCGTGCCAGCCAGCGCGCCCGCGGCGCGGACGAATCAGTTGTGGACGCGATCATTTCCGCGGATTCCGCCCGGCGGGCAGCGCTGATCCGCTTCGAAAACCTGCGCGCCGAGCAGAACGCCTTCGGCAAGAAGGTGGCACAGGCCAAGGGCGAGGAGAAGCAGGCCCTCCTGGCTGAGGTGAAGGAACTGGCCAACGCGGTCAAGGCGGCGTCCGCCGAAGCCGATGCCGCGCAGACCAAACAGGAAGAGCTGCTGCGCACTATCCCCAACCTCATCGAGGACGGCGTTCCCGCGGGCGGCGAGGACGACTACGTGGTGGTCAAGACCGTCGGCACGCCGCGCGAGTTCCCCGACTTCGAGCCCCGCGACCACTTGGAAATCGGCGAGCTGATCGGCGGCATCGACATGGAGCGCGGCGCCAAAGTATCCGGCGCACGCTTCTACTTCCTCCGCGGCGTAGGTGCCCGGCTGGAGATGGCGCTGCTGCAGATGGCGATGGACCAGGCCATTGAGGCCGGCTTCATCCCGATGATCACCCCCACACTGGTGCGCCCCGAAACCATGCAGGGCACCGGCTTCGATGTAAAGCACGACGCCGAAATCTACCGGCTCGCCGAAGACGACCTTTACCTGGTGGGCACCTCGGAGGTCTCCCTGGCCGGCTACCACGCAGACGAAATCCTGGACCTCTCGGCGGGGCCCATCCGTTACGCGGGGCAGAGCTCCTGCTACCGGCGCGAGGCGGGGTCGCACGGCAAAGACACCCGGGGCATCATCCGCGTGCACCAGTTCAACAAGGTCGAGATGTTCATCTACACCACGGTTGAGGAAGCCGCCTCCGAGCACCAGCGGCTGCTGGCATGGGAAGAGGAAATGCTGGCCAAGTGCGAACTGCCGTACCGGGTCATCGACACCGCAGCGGGCGATCTGGGCACCTCTGCCGCCCGCAAGTTCGACTGCGAGGCGTGGGTCCCCACCCAGGGCGCCTACCGCGAGCTGACCTCCACCTCCAACTGCACCACGTTCCAGGCCCGCCGCCTGAACATCCGCGAGCGCGCGGTGAACGAGGCCGGCGTCGCCAAGGGCACCCGGGCTGTTGCCACGCTCAACGGAACCCTGGCCACCACCCGCTGGATTGTGGCCCTCCTGGAGCACCACCAGAACGCCGACGGCTCTGTGAACGTGCCCAAGGCCCTGCAGAAGTACCTGGGCGGGCTTGAGGTGCTGCCGGTCCTGTAGCCCGCCGTCGGGTTCCGCTTCCGCTTCCGCTTGCGCGAAAAGTCCCCGCCTCGTGGTCCAGTCCCCCGTTACGCCCGGGGGGTACGACCACGGTGCGGGGACTTTTGCGGATGAACGCCGGCCGCGGCGAGCCGTTGACGCAGCAACTCCGGATCTGACAGCGTCATCCAGTCCCATCGGGCCACCTTGTACCCAAGGGCACGCAGCCGGTCCTCCCGCTTTTTCTCGGCAAGGATTGCTTCCCGAGTACTCTTTCCGCCCAGCAGGCCGTCCTCGAGGTACTTGGCATCGCCGTCGAACTCACCGATTGCCCCGAAGTCCGGCCAGAAGAAGTCCGTCCGCGCAATGAATCCCTCGGCATCCGAGAACGAGTGCTGGAGGACCGGAGCCGGCAATCCCAGAACGTAGATCATCGCCCTGCTGCGCGATTCTCCAACGGACTCGGAGCCTTCATCCGCCAGATCGAGCACCTCCTCCATCCGGCGCCGTTTCGTGGCGGAGGGCAGCAGGGCTGCGGCCTCAAGTAATTGGAGCCGGCTCAGCCGTTCGTCCTGCCTCCGGCCGGGGCCAAGTACGGCGTCGGCCACAGCCACAGCCTCCGGAAGTTCCATCCGCACGATGCAGTCCACGACGGTCTGGCGCAGCGAAGTCACCGAGTACCCCAGGTACTGCGCGGATTCGGCAGGCCAGTGATGCCTGGTGATGCCATAGCTGCGGACACCTTCCAGGCCGGTTATCCCGGTCTTGGTATTCCGTGCAGCGTTAGTGGTGGGAGGCAGTCGGCCCGCCTTGTGGGGTGAACGCGTAATGACGTGAATCTGCGGAGGGACCCCCGGAACTGGCAGCCGCCAGATGCGTAGGGCCGTCAGGTAGCAAAACGTTGTTTCTGGATCGATCGTGGCGATAGCAGCCATTGTCATCGCGTAGCGCTCCCACGGCTTGAGACCCAGCCACGCGGCTTTGCTGTAGTAGACACCGGTTCTGACCCTGATCAACGCACCGGCGCTGTAAGCACGGCAAAGGGCCCGGCTGCTTCCGGTGAGGGCACGACGGCGGCTGGCGAGAACCAGGGCAGGGGTATCGGATTCCATGACCCCATGCTGGGCGGGTTGTGCACCCGAAGCCATGGCGCGGTGGGAGCATGTGGACAACTAGATGAGCAATCCCCGCTGAATGGGCTATTCCCCTGAAGACGCAGCGGGGAAATGTCCATGGGCGGGGGAGCGCCCCGAGGTAAGCAGTCACACAGGGCACCGGCTGTGAGTATTAACCGGGTGTTCAGCAAACCTGTGGCGCGCGTCCTACCGCGTGTCAGGGGTGTCTGCTCTACTTGATGGATGACAACGCTGACTGAAACCACAGTCGCCGGCAACGATGACCGGCGAGACAACGAAAACAACAACGGACCGAAGCTGATGGTCGCCCTGGACGTGGACGGCACCCTCGTGGACCATGATGGCCACATGTCGCCGGGCGTCCGGGAAGCCGCGCAGGCCGTAGTGGCCGCCGGACACGAGGTGATGATTGCCACCGGCCGGTCCCTCAACGCCACCCTGCCCATCATCGAGAAAATCGGAATCGAACGCGGATACGCCGTCTGCTGCAACGGCGGTGTGACCCTGCGCCTGCACCCCGAGCTGGAGTACGGCTACGAGGTCATCCACCGGGCAACCTTTGATCCTGCGCCTGCGCTTCGCGCCCTCCGCGAGCGGCTTCCATCCGCCAAGTACGCGTTGGAGGACGCGGACGGGAACTTCCTCTCCACCGAACGGTTCCAGGACGCCAGCTTCGGCGTCGAGGCGGTGGGCGTGGACTTCCACACCATGCTCGAAGCCACGGCAGTGCGCGTGGTGGTGTTCAGCACGGACAACACGCCGGAGGAGTTCAACGAGGCGATCCGCCACATCGGCCTTGCCGGGGTGACGTACTCAGTGGGCTGGACCGCGTGGCTGGACATCGCCGCGGCAGGAGTCACCAAGGCGAGCGCCCTGGAGAACCTCCGCCTCCAGCTCGCCATCGATCCCGACCTCACCGTTGCCATCGGTGACGGCCGGAACGACATCGAGATGCTGACGTGGGCCGGCCGGGGTGTGGCCATGGGCCAGGCGCCGGAGGAAGTGCTTGCCGTTGCGGACGAGGTTACCCGCTCCGTGTTCGACGACGGCGCTGCCCACGTGCTGCGCAGCCTCCTTTAGCGGTACTTCCGGATGATTCCGGTGCAGGTTGCGGCCATTTCCGCCTGCGCGGTCCTTGCCGGCCTTGCCCTTTTCCAGTCGCTCCTGATCGCCGGCCGCCCTCTTGGGAGGCTGGCGTGGGGAGGACAGCATGAGGTGCTTCCCCGGAACCTGCGCATCGGCAGCGCCGTCTCCATCGTCCTCTACGCTGTTTTCGGGTACGTGGCGCTGGGCAAAGCAGGAATCGTGGCACCACTGGTTGGCGGACCCGCCACCGCGGTGGCCATGTGGGTGCTCACGGGATACTTCGGGCTCGGCGTCGTCATGAATGCCATCTCGCGCAGCAAGCCCGAACGCCTGGTCATGACCCCCGTGGCGCTGGTCCTCGCCGTGCTCTACTTCGTCGTCTCCGCCAGCTGAGCCCGGTGGGCGCAGGCGAAGGGGCGCCATGGTCCGGATCCAGTCCCCGGCCAAGGCAGAATAGAAGCCATGACCCTTACGACGTTCGCCCTCGTCCGCCACGGCCAGACTGACTGGAACGCCGAGCGCCGGCTCCAGGGATCCACTGACATCCCCCTGAACGACGTCGGCCGCGGCCAGGCGCGTGACGCCGTCGCCGTCCTGGCTCCGTACCAGTGGGACGCCGTCGTCTCCTCGCCGCTGAGCCGGGCGGCGGAAACGGCAGACCTCATCGCCGAAGGCTTAGGGCTGACCGTGGTCCGGCGTGTCCCGGAACTCACCGAGCGCAGCTTCGGTCCCGCGGAGGGGATGCAGGCAGGGCCCGAGCTGGATGCGCTGCGCGTCCCGGGTGGATTCAAAGGTGCCGAGAGCGAGGACGAGGCCGCAACCCGCGGCCTCGCCGCGCTGGAAGCCCTCGCCGAAGAGTTCCGCGGCCAGCGGCTCCTGGTGGTCACGCACGGCACGCTCCTCCGCGTCAGCCTGAGCCGCGCCGTCGGGCAGACCCTGGCGAGCGTGGACAACGCGGTCCTGAACTTGGCGCACCACCACGCCATCGAGGGCTGGCAGCTTGAATACTTTAACGGCGAACCGGTGCTGGCAGCCGCCTCAAGCTGAGGGACTGGGGTAACGCGCGGGGCTAATCTCCGCCGGGGTAATTCCCGACGGGGGGCGGCTGCCTGGGCAGCTACCGCACCTCAAGGATCAGCGCCAGCAGGCGGGCAGCCGCAGGCCGGGCAGCATGTTCCTCGTTCCACTGCGCCCGGGCAACCGCCTTGCTGACCGCCTGGGTGGTGATGCCCAGTTCCTGCGCCACGGCCTTCTGCTGCCCACGGACGCCTGGCGTCAGCAGGTCGAGCACCCGCCACTCGGCGTCGGACCGGTCGCGGACAATGTAACCAAGCAGCCGGAGAACCGCCTCGGCGTCATGCGCCACGTCCGCCAGCGGGCCCTCCACAGCCACAGGAATGCGGTCCTTGCTGCTGCGCAGCCGGTCCACCGCACGCCGCGCGTACACCAGGCCGTGCCCCGAAGCGTCCTTGATCTGGTTGGGCAGCGGCTCGTTGACCGGTCCCACGCCGATCCCGACATACCAGGCACCGCTACGCAGGGCGATCAGTGCCGCATCCACCGCCTGGTGCGGGAAGTCGACAATGCCCTGGACCTCATCCTCCACGGAGCGGTCAAAGTCCAGGCGCGCAGGAATATGCCGCAGGTCCTTGAGAAGCTGCGGCACCCGGTCCCCATCGCGCCGGCTGTCCGTTTGATTGATGGTCAACGTGAACATTCTGGGTACACACTACCCGGTAGTAGGAACCCTGGAACCCCAGTGTTACGGCTGGTCAAGCCCGAACTCCGGGCGGATCCTGCCCTGACAGGTTGCCTCCGGACGGCCCATCTGCTGCCATGGAGGGATGGCGGCCGCAAGGCGGCGAACGAGACGTGAGGATGGTTATGACCGGCAGCATGGGGCAGGAAGAACTCGAACTCGTAGACCGCTGGTGGCGGGCCGCCAACTACCTCTCCGTGGGCCAGATCTACCTCCGCTCCAACCCGTTGCTGCGCGAACCGCTCACGGCAGAGCACACCAAATCCAGGTTGCTGGGACACTGGGGGACCACCCCCGGACTGAACTTCGTCTACGCCCACCTGAACCGCGTGATCCGCCGCGACTCGGCCGAGATGCTCTTCGTCGCCGGACCGGGCCATGGCGGCCCCGCCGTCGTCGCCAATGCCTGGCTGGAAGGCACGTACTCAGAGGTCTACGCCCACGTCGGCAACGACGCCGAGGGCATGGCGGAACTCTTCCGCCAGTTTTCCTACCCCGGCGGCATCCCCAGCCACGCCGCCCCGGAGAGCCCCGGCTCCATCAGCGAGGGCGGCGAACTCGGCTACTCGCTGGCCCACGCGTACGGCTCGGTGTTCGACAACCCGCAACTGGTCAGCGCCGTCGTGATCGGCGACGGCGAGGCTGAGACCGGGCCGCTGGCGGCCAGCTGGCACTCCCACAACTTTTTGGACCCGGCAACTGATGGCGCCGTGCTGCCCATCCTGCACCTCAACGGCTACAAGATCGCCAACCCCACCGTCCTGGCCCGCATGCCGGAGGAGCAGCTGGAGCAGCTGCTCCGCGGCTACGGCCATGAGCCGTACTTCGTGACCGTGGACGATCCGGACGCCACCGAAAAGGCGCACCAGGACTTCGCCGAGGCCCTGGACCGGTGTCTCGCGGACATCCGCGCCATCCAGGACGCGCACCGGGGCCCGTGGGAGGCCGAAACTAACCCTGGTAACGCGGACACGCCGGGTCCGGGAGAGCGGGGCGCGCCCCGCTGGCCAATGATCGTCCTGCGCTCGCCGAAGGGCTGGACCGGGCCGCGCACCGTGGACGGGAAGCAGGTGGAAGGCACGTGGCGCAGCCACCAGGTCCCGCTGTCCGAGGTCCGCACCAACAGCGGGCACCTGGGCCAGCTTGAGGAGTGGCTGAAGTCCTACCGTCCTGAGGAACTGTTCGACGGCGACGGCCGGCTCCGGCCCGACGTCGCCGAGGGCGCGCCAACAGGGAACTTCCGGATGAGCGCGACGCCGCATGCCAACGGCGGCCTGCTCCGCCGCGCGCTGAAGCTGCCCGCGTACCGGGACCATGCCGTCGAGGTGTCCGCCCCGGGCACCGAGCTGGTCAGCCCGATGGTCACGCTGGGTTCGTGGATGCGGGACGTCATCTCCCTGAACATGGAAAACTTCCGTCTTTTCGGTCCTGACGAGACGGCGTCCAACCGGCTGCAGAACGTCTACGAGGTCACGGACAAGGTGTGGCAGTACAGGATCGACGACGTCGACGAGCACCTGGCGCGGTCCGGCCGGGTGATGGAGGTGCTCAGCGAGCACCTGTGCCAGGGCTGGCTGGAGGGCTACCTCCTGACCGGCCGGCATGGCGTCTTCAGCTGCTACGAGGCGTTCATCCACATTGTCGATTCCATGTTCAACCAGCATGCTAAGTGGCTCAAGGTGCACCGCAAACTGCCGTGGCGCCAGCCCGTGGCGTCGCTAAACTACCTGTTGTCGTCCCATGTCTGGCAGCAGGACCACAACGGCTTCTCGCACCAGGATCCCGGGTTCATCGACCATGCGGTGAACAAGAAGGCCGAGGTCATCCGCGTGTACCTGCCGGCCGACGCCAACACTTTGCTGTCCGTCATGGAGCACTGCCTGGCGTCCACGGACTACGTGAACATCGTGGTCAGCGGCAAGCAGCCCTCGCCCACCTGGCTGGGGCCGGCGGATGCTGCCAACCACTGCCGCCGGGGCCTGGGAATCTGGACGTTCGCGGGGTCGGAAGCCGCGGGTGAGGAGCCCGACGTCGTCCTCGCCTGCGCCGGCGACGTCCCCACCGTGGAAACCGTGGCCGCCGCGGAACTGCTTCGCGAAGGTGCTCCGGGGCTGAAAGTCCGCGTGGTCAACGTGATGGACCTGATGCGCCTGCAGGACGACCGCGAGCATCCGCACGGGCTCCCGGCACGCGACTTTGACGGGATCTTCACCACGGACAAGCCCATCATCTTCGCCTACCACGGCTACCCGGCGCTGATCCACCGGCTCACGTACCGCCGGACCAACCAGGAGGGCCTGCACGTGCGGGGCTACAAGGAAGAGGGAACCACCACTACCCCGTTCGACATGGCCATGCTCAACGGCATCGACCGGTTCCAGCTCGCAATCGACGCCATAGACCGCGTGCCGGGGCTCGCCGAGAGGCACTCGCTCCTCCGCCAGGATCTTCAGGACCGGCGGATGCGGGCCTGGGAGCACACGCGGACCCACGGCGAGGATCCGGAGGAAATCCGCAACTGGAAGCTCGGGGGGCAACCAACGCCCTAGTCCACCAGCTCTTCCAGAGTGCAGGACGGCAGATGGATCCAGCCCTCACTGCGGGCGGCCGCTGCCTGGGCCCCGCCGGGGAGAAGCGTGCGACGGCGGGCCACGGCCCGGGCGGTGAGTGAAGCGACGACGGCGTCAAACAGGTCGTCCGAACCGGCCAGTTGGTCCCCGTACCCGGCCAGGTCCAACCATGGCGTCCGCGTGCCCAAGGCTTCCAGCAGCACGCCGAGGCGTTCCGCCTCCGGGATTCCGCGTCCCTTGTAGCCGCGCCCGTTGAGTCCCCACAGTTTCAGGGACGCTGCGGGGTAGACCTCGGCAAGCCGTCCGGAGCCGTCCCTTGCCTGCGGCCCGTGCAGGACGGCGATTTTCGCCTGGATCACCGCGCAGCGCATGGCAGGATGGGCCAGCCGGTCCGCCGAGACACTGAGCGGGATGAGGCCGGTGCGGGCGGTGACGAACCGGTCGGTGTCGCGGTACGCCAGGAGGCGCCGCCCCGCTATTCCGTCATGCGCCAGCACCGGTCCGGCGTCCAAGGCGGCGTGTCCGGTGAGGAAGGGAATCAGCGCATCCGGCCACCCGACGGGACAATCGACGCCGGTCAGGCTGCATGCGCCGAAGAGCTCCACAATCTCTTGGTCGTCTACGTCGAGCACCAGGTGCACCAGTTTGGCCGAGCCCCCGCCCCACTGGATGACGGCCACCGCCGTCTTCTTCGTGGCCGCAGCCAGGTCCACGCCGAGCGTCTTCACGTGATCAGACTTTACCTCCGCCTACTTCCGGCGCCAGGACATTCTGGCGGAAGCCATCCGCAGCGCGTGCACCGCCGCCCGGGGACTTTGAGGGGCCTGCGACGGCCGGCGTTCCGACTCGTACTCCAGAGCCCCCGTAATCCCGCCCGACTTACCGAGCGCGTCGCCGCGGGCAAAGCGGGCCCAAAGTGACCGGAGCTCCCGGCCGACGGCATCCACCTCCTCCCAGCTGGCACCGGCAATCAGTCCCACGCCGTCCCACGTGGTCCGGGCGCCGAAAAGCAGCGGCAGGTCGATGGTGTGGGCCGCGCCGAAGATGTTGCCCGGGGCGTGCCAGCGCAGGATGTAGCGGTGCGCCCGTCCGCCTGCGCGGGTGTGGCGGCGGGCGAACTTCCGGGCTGCCCTGCCGTAGACGGTTTGGGTGACCACCCAGTCAATGGCACGCACCGCCGCGGGTCCCGCTCCCGGAAGCCTGAGCAAACGCATCAGGCGGGGGTTCCGTGGCAGGAACAGGCGGGCCTCTTCCGCGGTGTGCCCGATCAGCACCTCTATTCCGGGAGCAGACCGGTTCCAGGCTGCCTCAATGTCGGCCTCCGCCGGAAGCGGCTCGTGCCCGTACTGCGTACCAAAAGGCATGGCCGCCAGCATTCCGAACCGGCGGGCCACCTGGGCAACGCGTTCCTCCCGCTCCACCACCTCCATGGCCGGGGTGTCCGCGGTGACGGCCTCGGCCGCGATTCCCATGGCGTGGTTCATTTTGGCGCGCCCGCGGGCGATGCCCAGCGGTGCACTCTGGATAATGGCCCGTTGAAAGAGTGAGGGTGCTTCCGGCGTGGCCATCAGGTGGGCGATGGCGTCCCCGCCCGCGGACTGGCCGAATGCGGTGACCCGCCCGGGATCCCCGCCGAATGCAGCGATGTTCCGCTGCACCCAGCGGAATGCCTCCAGCTGGTCCAGCAGGCCCAAATTGCCCGGCCGGCCGGTGTGCGTTGCCAGGAATCCGAACAGCCCAAGCCGGTAGGTCACCGAAACCACTACTACCCGGTTCTCGGCCACCAGCACAGCTGGATCGAAGATGGCGAGGTCGCCCGAACCCGTGGTGTAGGAGCCGCCATGGATCCAAACCATGACGGGGAGACGTTCATCTGCGCCAATGTCAGCCGGCATGGTGAGGGACAGGTTCTGGCAGTCCTCGCTGCCGGGCAGTTCACCATACCGGGTGCCCAAGACGTCGTCGAGGAAGGGGACCGGACCCTGCGGGCACGCCGGTGCGGGCGACGTGGCGGAGAAGGTTTCCGTCCAGTCAGGCGCCGGGACGGGCGGCTGGAACCGGGCGGCGGTGGCGTAGGGAATGCCGGTGGCGCGGAGAACGTCACCGTCCCGCCAGCCCGCCACAGGGCCGCAGGGCGGATGAAACAAAGGCACGGAATTCACAGTGCAACGATTCCACATCTTGCGGGGAAAGCCCGACGGCGGGTGCCTGGCTCTGCAGAGCCTGGCACCCGCCGTCGTAAACCGGTGGCAGCCGGAAATCAGTGGCCGGTAGGCGCGTAGCGCTTGATGGAGGCTTCCAGCTCGGCCTCGGCGGCGGCACGGTCGCCCCAGCCCTCGGCCTTAACCCACTTGCCCGGCTCCAGGTCCTTGTAGCGGGTGAAGAAGTGCTCGATCTCCCTGATCAGGAAGTCGTTGACGTCGCTGACTTCCTGGATGTGGTCGAAGCGGGCGTCCACGGGAACGCACAGGATCTTGGCATCTCCGCCGCCGTCGTCAGTCATGTTGAACACGCCGATGGGGCGGGACTCGACAATGACACCCGGGTGCAGGTCGAAGTCCTGCAGGAGCACCAGTGCGTCCAACGGGTCGCCGTCCTCGCCGAGGGTGTTTTCGAAGTACCCGTAGTGGGTGGGGTACTGCATGGCGGTGAAGAGGACGCGGTCCAGGCGGACGCGGCCGGTCTCGTGGTCAACTTCGTACTTGACGCGCGATCCCTTGGGGATCTCGATGGTCACGTCGTGCTTCATGGAATGCTCCTCGGCGATTGCAGGGGGTGCGCGGCACACTTGACGGGCCCACAAAAAGGAGTGTCCGTGCCGCCGACTACTATTGAGGATATAGCGAGAGGCCCTGGAATCAGGAACTTGTGGGGATATTTCAGGACTTGAGGACCAGCACCAGCATGACCAGAACAACCGGCACGGATCCGTGGCCTGACCGCATCCGCCGGGCGGTTAAGAGCGGCACGGCGGCCCTGCGCCGGACTTGGCCGCAGGCCCTGCTCACCGTACTCCTTGTGGCTCTCGCCCTCCCCGCCGCGCTGTTGGTGGCTCCCGGTTTCCTCGGTCCGGAACCCCCCGCTCCCGCGCCGGCCGCTCCCGAATGGCAGCAGGCCCCGGCCACTCTTTCTGCCCGGCAGGGGCTTGCCACTTTGGATCCTTCCGCAGGGGTGCCATCCCGGGACTCGGTCACCGCGCAGGTGGACCCGCTGTTGAAGACCGACGGCGGCGGTACTTTCACTGCCATGGTCCAGGATGCGCTCACGGGCCAGGTCCTCTTCGACCGGGGAGGCTCCGAAAGCCGGGTGCCGGCGTCGAACATGAAGCTGCTGACTGCCGTGGCCGCGCTGCGCGCGCTGGGCCCGGACCACCGCTTCAGCACCACGGTGACGGCCGGCCCGTCCGCCGGCCAGGTGGTCCTGGCCGGCGGCGGGGACGTCCTGCTGGGAGCCGGGGAATCCGCCGAAGAACAGGTGATGGGCCACGCCGGCCTGGCCACGCTTGCAAACCGGACCGTTGGCTCGCTCAAGGCACGAGGAACAACCGGCGAGATCAAGGTCCTGGTGGACGATTCCCTTTTCACCGGCCCGGCCCTCAACCCGGCCTGGCAGGAAGGGGATGTTGCCGCCGGGGAAGTGGCGCCGTTGTACCCCCTGGCGCTGAACTCGGCGCGTTTCGATCCTGCCGTCACAACCGGACCGCGCCCGCAGGACTCAGCCATGACCGCTGCGGCGGAGTTCGCCGCCCGGCTCCGTGAAGCAGGTGCGGCCGCGGGACTGACGGTGGCGGCCGGCGTCGAACGTTCACCCGGGGCGGCGCAAAGCGGGCCGGACACCGGGCCGGACGCCGCTGCCCGTGTGTTGGGGACAGTGGAGTCGGCCACGGTGGCCCAGCAGGTTGACCTGATGCTGCAGGAATCGGACAACTACCTGGCAGAGGCTTTGGGCCGGCTGGCTGCCCTTGCCACTGGCGGGCCCGGCAGCAACGACGGCGCCACTGCGGCCGTCCGTGCCCAGGTGGCAGGTGCCGGGATACCGGCGGACTCCATGAAACTCGTGGACGTGTGCGGCCTTGCCATGGGCAACCAGGTCTCCGCCAGCCAGTTCGCGGAAGTGGTGCGTGCCATCACGTCCGGCACGGACAGCAGGCTCCGGGAGGCGCTGGACGGCTTCCCGGTCGCCGGCCTGACCGGCACCCTGGACACACGGTACGGGGACGAAGGCACGGCCGGTGGTGCAGGGCTGGTGCGCGCCAAAACCGGCACCCTCAACACGGTGCTGGCGCTCAGCGGGTATGTGGTGGATGCCGACGGCCGGCTCCTGGTCTTTTCCTTCATCGGAAACGGGCTCACGCCTGGCGCCGCGGGCAACCGGGCGGCGCTGGACCGAGCCGCGACCGTGCTCGCCGCCTGCGGCTGCCGCTAGGAATACCGCACCCGGTCTGTTGCCTCGTGCGTCTGCCTCGTGCGTCTGTTGCCTCGGGCGCGGGGCACGCTCCCCGCCCCCGGCACCCGGAGGTTCGCCGGTCAGCGAACTTAAGGACGATCCCCAGCCTGCTGTGTTCTGATGGGAGCTATGGAGTCCACTGCACGCGAGTCCGCATCGACCTTGCCCTCATCGGACAAGTCCGCCAACACCCGGTCCGCCACGGCCGAGTCCCTGATCAACTGGGATTTGGCGGCCTCGGCCGCGGCCAGGCTGGCTCCTGCCGGACCGGTCCTGAACCAGGCAGCCATCGGGGAGGCCGTGGACAGCCTGCGCCGGCTCGCGGACGCCTCCGTTCCGCACGTGCACGAGATCACGGGGCTGGAAGCCGCCAGGGACCTCCGGGACTCCACCGTGCTGGTGGTGGACAGGGCGTCCTGGGCGAAGGCCAACACGCAGAGCTTCGCCGTGATGCTGAAGCCCGCCATGGAAAAGATGCTCGAAAACCGCCGGGGCACCTTGAGTCCTGCAGCAGCCAGCGTGAGCGGTGCCATCACCGGCAGCCAGCTGGGCGCGGTCCTGGCTTTCCTTTCCAGCAAGGTCCTTGGCCAGTACGACCCCTTCGCCGCGCTGGCCGAAGGGTCGAACGCGCCGGCGGGCGGCAGGCTCCTGCTCGTGGCGCCGAACATCGTGTCCGTGGAGCGCGAGCTCAACGTCACGCCGGAGGATTTCCGCCTGTGGGTTTGCCTGCACGAACAGACCCACCGGGTGCAGTTCGCCGCCGCCCCGTGGCTGCGCCACCACATGCTGCAGCAGATTGATGAACTCAGTGTTCACCTGCTGGGCAACGTCGATTCGCTGATGGACCGGGCCACCGCGGCCGCCCGCTCGCTGAAGGACCGCTCGGCTAACGGGAACACTCCCGGTCGCGGCGCCATCCTGGACCTGCTGCAGGACCCGGAGGAAAAGGCCGCCATCTCGCACCTCACGGCTGTGATGAGCCTGCTGGAGGGCCACGCGAATGTGGTGATGGACGCCGTCGACGCCACCATTGTCCCGTCCGTGAAGACCATCCGGCAGCGGTTCAACGACCGCGGCAAGGACCGCGGCGTGATTGAGAAGTTCATCCGCAGCCTCCTGGGGCTGGACGCCAAGATGCGCCAGTACTCCGACGGCGCCCGGTTCGTCCGCGCCGTGGTTGATGTTGCCGGGATGGAAGGCTTCAACCGGGTCTGGGAGTCCGTTGACCACCTGCCCACCGAGCCCGAAATCCACGACGCCAAGCTGTGGCTTGAGCGGATGGGTCTGTAGTTGCCGCACGGCCAATCACCTGACGCGGCTTCCGCTGTTGAGGGCACCGTCCCGGGCGGCTTTCAGGGCGGACGACGCCGGCCCGGCAGGCTGGCGCCCGTCGTCGGCACTGCGCGCAAGATGCTGGGGGACGCCCTGGCCCAGGCCGGGTATCCCCGCCACGTCCTGGTTGCCTGCAGCGGCGGGCCGGACTCCCTGGCGCTCGCCGCCGTCGCCGCTTATTACGCCCGCCGCGGGCATGTTGACGGCCACCCCGTCACCGTGGGTGCGGTGGTGGTTGACCACCGGCTGCAGGAAGGGTCGGGCAGGGTGGCCGCGCGCACCGCGGAGGCCCTGGAGGACCTGGGACTCGCCCCGGTGGAGGTCCGCACCGTGACGGTGGCCGGTGCGGGTATGGGCCCGGAGGCGGCGGCCCGGGAAGCCCGGCATGAAGCGCTGGAAGCGGCAGCCGCTGACCAGGGCGCCGAGGTGATCCTGCTCGGGCACACGCTCGATGACCAGGCCGAACAAGTGCTGCTGGGGCTTGCCCGGGGCTCCGGAACGCGTTCGCTGGCGGGCATGCGGCCGGTGCGCGGGATCCTGCTGCGTCCGTTCCTGGGACTCCGGCGCGCGGACACCGAAGAGATCTGCGCCGTGGAGGAACTGGAGCCCTGGCACGATCCGTCCAACGCGGATCCGGCATACGCCCGGTCGCGCACCCGCGTGGAGGTCCTCCCGCACCTGGAGGAAAAACTGGGGCCCGGCGTCGCCGAATCCCTTGCCCGGACGGCGTCCATCCTGCAGCTGGACGCCGATTACCTGGAGGATGTGGCGGAAAGCACCTACGCATCCCTGGCCGAGCGGAACGGACCGGACGTCACCCTTCCCGAGGAGGTGCTGCGCGGCCTGGCCCCCGCCATCAGGTTCCGCGTGATCGCCAAGGCAGCGGCCGACGTCGGCGGGCAGCAGCCCAGCTACCAGCGCCTTTTGGCGGCGGAGGCGCTGCTGCGGCGGCAGGGGTCTGCAGGCCCGGTGGAACTTCCCGGCGGCGTGAGCGTGTACCGCTTGTCCCTTACCCAGTTGGAAAGCGCCCAGTTGGAAAGCGACCGGTTGGAAAGCGCCCGGCCTGACGGAACGGATCAGCGCGGATCCGTTCCCCGTGGAGGGCCGCGCTGTGGGAAGCTAGTGTTCCGGCATCAAAAACCGCCCGCAAAATAGTCGCACCCCGCATCTACACAGGAGCCATTGGTGGATTCAAACGACGTCCAGGCAGACCTCAAGCACGTTCTCTACACCAAGGAACAGATCCAGCAGCGGATCACCGAACTCGCCGCCCAGATCGACAAGGACTACGAGGGGCGCGAAATCCTCATCGTGGGCGTGCTCAAGGGCGCTGTCATGGTCATGGCGGACCTCGCCCGGGCGCTGCACAGCCACATCTCGATGGACTGGATGGCTGTGTCCTCCTACGGCTCCGGCACCCAGTCCTCCGGTGTGGTGCGCATCCTGAAGGACCTCGATACAGACCTCATGGGCAAGGACGTGCTGATCGTCGAGGACATCATCGACTCCGGCCTGACCCTCTCCTGGCTCAAGACCAACCTGGAATCGCGCGGCACCGCCTCCGTGGAGATCTGCACCGCGTTCCGCAAGCCCACCGCCGCCAAGGTGGAGATCGACGTGAAGTACGTGGGCTTCGACATCCCCAACGAGTTCGTGGTGGGCTACGGCCTGGACTACGCCGAGAAGTACCGCAACCTGGACTTCGTGGGCACCCTGGCGCCGCACGTTTACGAGTAAGCCATGGAACTCGGCGCCTTCTCGGTTGGCCTCGCCGTGCAGGACCTTCCGGCGTCCATGGAGTTCTACGGCAAGCTTGGTTTTACGCAGTATGCGGGAGATCCTGGCCAGAACTGGGTGATCCTGAAGAACGGCGACGTGAACCTTGGGCTGTTCCAGGGGATGCTCGAGAAAAACGTGTTGATCTTCAACCCGGGCTGGAACCAGGATGCCGAACCGCTGGACTCGTTCGTGGACGTCCGCGAACTTCAGCGACAGTTGAAGGCCCAGGGAGTGGAGTTTGCCGCCGAGGCGGATGAGGGAACAACAGGGCCTGCCAGTGCCATCCTGACCGATCCGGACGGCAACCCCGTTTACCTGGACCAGCACGTGTAGGTGCGCCGGGTGCAATCAGCCGGCGCAGCGCCACCTGTGGAGGCACCGCCGTCGCACGCCCCACGCGCGTGGGCGGCGGCGGTACGCCGACAGGGAACTTTTGGTTTTCACCATGCGTGATCTACTCCGGACGGTGTATAGCTAGAAGCTGACGCAGCACCATCACGCGCGCAAACTACTCGCCGTGCAGCACTACCAGAAGGGACGGGGCCAGCCCCCGAACAGATGAAAGCTAAGAACTTTTTCAAGGGCCCGGGCATCTGGATCGTCGTTGTGGTCGGTCTGCTCCTTGTGGCTTTTGCAACGCTGGCTCCCGGCGGTGCGGCACGGATCGACACCGACAAGGGCCTTGAACTGCTCGCCGGCAACCAGGTGGAGCAGGCAAAGATCTTCGACGGCGAGAACCGCGTTGACCTGACGCTGAAGGAAAACCTGAACCTGGACGGCCAGGACAAGGGCAAGAGCGTCCAGTTCTTCTTCGTGGACGCCCGCGCCCAGGACGTGGTTAAGGCTGTCACCGACTCCAACCCCACGCAGGGCTACACGGACCAGCCGATTGAAAGCAACTGGTTCTCCGGCCTGCTGTCCCTCCTGATCCCCGTCATCCTCCTGGGCGCGCTGTTCTGGTTCCTTATGACCCGCATGCAGGGCGGCGGCTCCAAGATCATGCAGTTCGGCAAGTCCAAGGCCAAGATGGTCAGCAAGGATATGCCGCAGGTGACCTTCGCTGACGTCGCCGGCTCTGACGAAGCGGTTGAGGAACTGCAGGAGATCAAGGAATTCCTGCAGGAGCCCGCCAAGTTCCAGGCTGTCGGCGCCAAGATCCCCAAGGGTGTGCTGCTCTACGGCCCTCCGGGTACCGGTAAGACCCTCCTGGCCCGCGCCGTGGCCGGTGAGGCCGGTGTTCCGTTCTTCTCCATCTCCGGTTCCGACTTCGTGGAAATGTTCGTCGGCGTTGGTGCTTCCCGCGTCCGTGACCTCTTTGAGCAGGCCAAGGCAAACTCCCCGGCCATCATCTTCGTGGACGAGATCGACGCCGTGGGCCGTCACCGTGGTGCCGGCATTGGCGGCGGCAACGACGAACGCGAGCAGACCCTGAACCAATTGCTGGTTGAGATGGACGGCTTCGACGTCAAGACCAACGTCATCCTCATCGCCGCCACCAACCGCCCCGACGTCCTGGACCCCGCACTGCTCCGGCCGGGCCGGTTCGACCGCCAGATCGGCGTCGAGGCGCCGGACCTGATCGGCCGCGACCAGATCCTGCAGGTGCACTCCAAAGGCAAGCCGATGGCCCCCGGCGTTGACCTCAAAGCGGTGGCCAAGAAGACCCCCGGCTACACGGGTGCCGACCTCGCCAACGTGCTCAACGAGGCCGCGCTGCTCACCGCGCGTTCCAACGCCAACCTGATCGACGACCGTGCGCTGGATGAGGCCATTGACCGCGTCATGGCGGGTCCGCAGAAGCGCAGCAGGGTCATGAAGGAACACGAGCGCAAGATCACCGCCTACCACGAGGGCGGCCACGCCCTGGTGGCAGCCGCGCTGCGCAACTCCGCACCGGTCACCAAGATCACCATCCTTCCCCGCGGCCGTGCCCTGGGCTACACCATGGTGGTCCCGGAGAACGACAAGTACTCCGTGACCCGCAACGAACTCCTTGACCAGATGGCCTACGCCATGGGCGGCCGCGTGGCCGAGGAGATCGTGTTCCACGATCCTTCTACCGGCGCCTCGAACGACATCGAGAAGGCCACCGGCACCGCACGCAAGATGGTCACCGAATACGGCATGAGCGAGCGCGTTGGCGCCGTGCGCCTTGGACAGGGCGGCGGCGAGCCGTTCCTGGGCCGCGACGCCGGGCATGAGCGCAACTACTCGGACCAGATCGCTTATGTTGTGGACGAGGAAGTACGCCGCCTCATCGACCAGGCCCATGACGAGGCCTACGCCATCCTCACCGAGAACCGCGACGTCCTGGACCGCCTGGCCCTTGAGCTGCTGGAGCGCGAAACACTGAACCAGGCCGAGATCGCAGACATCTTCCGGGATGTCCGCAAGCGTGACTTCCGTGAGGTGTGGCTGTCCAAGGAGACCCGGCCGGTTCAAATGGCCGGCCCCGTGGAGAGCCGCCAGGAGCGGGCGGAGCGCGAAGCGCAGGAAGAGGCCACAAAGGCTCGCCTGGACGAGCCTTTGGACGCCCAGCCGCCGCATCCGCAGGGCGTCCCGGAAGATGCCCAGTTCCAGGGTGGCGTCCCCGAATCCGGGCCTGACACCCTTCGCGGCTAAGCTTTCTTCGTGACTTCCTTCGACGACGACGATGTTCCCGCCTCCGCCGGATACCAGGCGGAGGACGGATCCTCCCACCCCAAACACCAAAAAGTGGACCGGCCCAGAATCGAGGCGGCTGTCCGCGAGATCCTCCTGGCCATCGGCGAGGACCCGGACCGCGGCGGCCTCATTGACACCCCCAAACGGGTGGCCAAGGCCTATGCTGAGGTATTTGCCGGGCTGCACCACGATCCCGCGGACGTCCTGTCCACCACCTTCGACCTGGACCACGAGGAACTGGTCCTGGTCAAGGACATTCCCTTCTACTCCACCTGCGAGCATCACCTGGTGCCTTTCCACGGGATGGCCCACGTGGGCTACATCCCCTCGCATGACGGGAAAGTCACCGGGCTGAGCAAGCTGGCCCGCCTGGTGGATATCTATGCCCGCCGCCCCCAGGTTCAGGAGCGGCTCACCACTGAGATTGTCGAAGCGCTGGTCCGCCACCTCAAGCCGCGGGGCGCCATCGTTGTTGTCGAATGCGAACACATGTGCATGTCAATGCGCGGTATCCGCAAGCCCGGAGCGAAGACCGTCACCAGTGCGGTCCGCGGGCAGCTTCATGACCCGGCCACCCGTGCCGAAGCCATGAGCCTCATCCTCGGAAGGTAACAATCAGACCATGGACTCACTAGCCGCAACCCCGGGAACCGGGCCCGCGACCTCGCCGCTGCCCATCCTGCGCAAACCGCGCCCGGCAGCCCGCTTTGAAGACCTTCCCACCGACCGCACCCTGGTCATGGGAATCCTGAACGTCACCCCCGATTCCTTCAGCGACGGCGGCAAGCACGCCAGCGCGGACAGCGCTATCGCCGCAGGCCTGCGCATGTTCTACGCCGGGGCGGACATCATCGACGTTGGGGGCGAATCAACCCGCCCCGGCGCTGAGGACGTCAGCCCGGAAGAAGAACAGCGCCGCGTCATCCCCGTCATCGAGTCCCTGGTCAAGGCCGGGGCGCTGGTCAGTATCGACACCACGCACGCATCCACGGCCGCTGCCGCGGTAAGCGCCGGTGCCGCCATCATCAATGACATCTCCGGCCTCAGCATCGAACCGGAGATGGCCGAGCTCGTGGCCGCCTCCAAGGTTCCGTATATCCTCACCCACCGCCGCGGTGACGCCCGCACCATGAATTCCCTAGCGGAGTATTCCGATGTGGCCGGGGAAGTCGTGGCCGAGCTTGCCGGCGTGCGGGACAAGCTTTACGCCGCGGGCGTCAGCCAGGAGCAGATCATCATCGATCCGGGACTGGGCTTTGCAAAGAACGATGTTCAGAACTGGGAGCTCCTGCAGAACCTGGACCAGCTGGACAGCCTTGGCCACAAGGTCCTGGTGGGCGCATCCCGCAAGCGGTTCCTGGGCACCCTGCTTACCGTAGCCGGCAAGTCCGCCTCTCCGGAGGAACGCGACGCCGCCACGGCCGCGATCACTGCCATCTGCGCCTACCGCGGTACGTGGGCGGTCCGCGTGCACGACGTCGGCGCCAGCCTGGACGCCGTCAAGGTTGCCGCCCGCCTGGCGGCAGCATCCACAACTACGTAGCAGGGCCGGGGGACCCATGGACAGGATTACGCTGACCGGCGTGACAGCCGTCGGCCATCACGGCGTGTTTGATTTTGAACGCCGCGAGGGCCAGCCTTTTGTTGTGGACGCAGTGCTGTACCTGGACTTCGCCAAGGCGGCGGAGTCCGACGATGTCCGCGACACCGCGCACTACGGCGAGGTGGCGCAGCGTATTACCGAATGGGTCTCCGGCGAGCCGCTGAACCTGATTGAGGCCCTGGCCGTCCGGATCGCGGACAGCCTGCTGGAAGAATTCCAGCTCCAGGCCGTGGACATCACTGTGCACAAGCCGCAGGCGCCTATCGAAGTCCCCTTCGGTGACGTCGCCGTCACGGTGCACCGGGAGAAACCCACGCGCCGGGAGAGGCCCGTCCACCGGGAGAGGCCCGTCGAAGGGGACACGGCGTGAATGCCGGATACGCCAAGGCGGTTTTGGCCCTTGGCAGCAACCTGGGGGAGCGGAACGACACACTGTCCGGAGCGGTGGCCGACCTCGTTGACCCGCCGGAAGTGCGGCTCCTCGACGTGTCTCCGATTGTCCAGACCAAGGCTGTGGGCGGCCCGCCCGGCCAGCCGGACTTCCTGAACATGGTCATCACCGTTGAAACAAGCCTTCCCCCGCTCGAGCTGCTGGCGCACTGCCAGGCGGTGGAGAACAAGCACCACCGCGTTCGGGAGGTTCGCTGGGGGCCGCGGACGCTCGACGTCGACATCATTACTTACGGCGACGTGCACAGTGACGACCCCGTGCTCACGCTGCCGCATCCCCGTGCAGCGAGCCGTGCCTTTGTCCTTTATCCCTGGGCCCTTATCGAACCCGCTGCCGTGCTGGGCGGAGAGCGCATCAGCACGCTGGCCGCCCAGGCCGCTGATTTCGACGACCTTGCGCCGTTCGATGGCTTCGGGGACTTCGACGGCATGCCCACCGCCGGGGCAGTGGAGGAATGGTGAAGCCCCTCAGCCCGCTGCGCCTCCTGCTGATCGGCGTCGTTTTGGCAGTTGCCGGCTGGTCGGCCACCGTGATTACCAGCCGGTACGGCATGTCCACTCCCGTCCTGCCCGCCACGGCGCTGGCCACGATGGGCGTCATCGTGGCCATCACCCTCATCCTGGGGCTCCGCGTCCTGCGGTGGCGCAACAGCCTCAAGGACAGCACCAGGAAGAAGACGGTGCTGGATCCGCTCCTGGCCGCCCGCACCCTGGTCCTCGCGCAGGCTTGCGCCTACGCCGGCACCGTACTCCTGGGCTGGCACGTGGGCATCTTCCTGGACCAGTTGCGCATCTGGAGCCTTCGCAGCGACCAGGGAATCACGTGGCTTGCACTGGCAATGGCCGGCGGGGGATTGGGGATGATCGTGGTGGGCCTGGTGGTGGAACGGTTCTGCAGGATCCCTCCAGAGGACGGCGACACCAAAGGCGTCGACGGGAAGCCGGGGCGCGCGGTCCGCGGAGAAGCCGCGGGGGAGGGCGAATATGCATACCGAGGCGATTGATCCGCCGGGCATCGTCTGGCAGCGGGTGTCGCCCAAGTACGTCACAGTGCGGCTGGTGGAGTGGGCCGTGGGCAACGTGGTTGCGGTGCTTTTGCTTTCCCTGCCCCTGATCTTCGTGCTGCAGGGATGGTGGGTCTGGCCGCCGCTGTGGCTGGCCGTTGCCGTCCCTGCGGTGATGCTCGTTGTGGCTGTCTGGCGGCTGGTGCTGATCCCGCGGCAGGTCCGCGCCATTGGCTATGCCGAACGGGATGACGACCTCCTGATCCGCACCGGGATCTTCTTCCAGCGCACCATGGCTGTTCCCTACGGCCGGATGCAGTATGTGGACATCGGCGTGGGGCCGGTGGAACGCGGGCTCAATTTGTGCACGCTCAAGCTGCACACGGCGTCGCCGGGAACCAACGCCAAGATCCCCGGGCTGCCCGCCGCGGAGGGTGCCCGGCTCCGTGAGCAGCTGGCGGCCCGCGGCGAAGCCAGGCTGGCAGGGCTGTGACCGCTGACGGGCGGATCCCCGATTCAGGGGTGCCGGCAAGCAGTTCCCTTCCCGTCCCAGACAGCACAGCGCCCGACGGCGAGTGGCTGCGTGTGCACCCCGCATCACCCTTCGTCCGCGGCTGGGTGGCGTTGGCCGCCATCGGCTTCTTCTTTGGCCGAGACATTTTTGAGCGCGCCCTGCAGGGCCGGCCGCTGTTCGAAAACGAGCTGGCAGGCCGTGCGCCCTTCCTGCTGGCCGGCGGCGGGACCGTGCTGCTGATTGCAGTGCTGGGCTTCGTCCTGACCTGGTACTTCACCAAGTACCAGGTGTCCGGGGGCTATGTGCGCGTCAACACGGGTTTCCTGTTCCGCCAGCAGCGGCAGGCGCGGCTGGACCGGGTGCAGGCCATCGATATCGTGCAGCCGCTGCTTGCCCGGATCTTCGGCCTCGCTGAGCTCAAGTTCGAGGTGGCCGACGCTGGGGAGTCCGCGGTCCGCCTGGCTTACCTGAAAATCGACGACGCCCGCCGGCTCCGCGCCACCATCCTTGCGCGGGCTGCCGGAGTAGACGTCGGGGCGGAAGGTTCTGGCGAGGCTGCACCCGAGGCGCCGGAGTTTCCGGTACTTGCGGTTCCGCCGTCGCGCCTTGTCGGTTCGCTGCTGCTCAGCGAGCAGAGCCTTTTCGTGGCGGTGGGCGCCATCGTGTCCGTGGTGCTTTCCGCGCTTACCGGCAACCAGGCGTTTTATCTCTACCTGATTCCGGCGGCGCTGGGCCTTGCGGCCAGCTACTGGAACCTGTTCAACAAGGGCTACAACTTCACGGCCGCCATATCGCCGGACGGCATCCGGCTGCGCTACGGGCTGCTGGACACCCAGACGCAGACGCTGCCGCCCGGCCGCGTCCAGGCCCTCAAGATTGGCCAGCCACCGCTGTGGCGGCCGTTCGGCTGGTACCGGATGCAGGTCAACGTTGCCGGCTACGGCCTGGTGGAGAACGCGGGGGAGGGGACCTCCCGGACCACGTTGCTGCCGGTCGGGAAGCTGGATGACGTGATGAACATGCTCGCCCTGGTGCTGCCGGATCCCGGAACCGATCACCCTGCCGCCGTTTTTGGTGCCGGGCTGACGGGGCTGGATTCCGACGGCGGCTTTGTCACCACGCCGCGACGGGCCCGGTTTCTTGCCCCGCTGGGCTGGCGCCGGAACGGCTTCACCGCCACCGGCACCGCCCTGCTCATCCGGTCCGGCCGCTGGTGGCGGGAACTTGTAGTGGTGCCGCACCAGCGCACCCAGTCCATGGCGCTGCACCAGGGACCGCTGGCGCGCCGGTTCCGGGTTGCCGACCTGGTTTTGCACACCACTGCGGGCCCGGTGGTGCCGCGCCTTACCCAGGCTGGCACCGACGAGGCGCTGGCGCTGTTCGACGCCCAGTCGGCGCGGGCCCGGCTGGCCCGGAAGCGGCAAACCACCGAACAGTGGCTGCGGGAAGTCGGGCTGCCGCCGGGGGCACCGCCGGAAGGTGCGCAAGTGCCGGTGCCAGGGCCAGAACCCGTGATAGAGCCCGTGCCGATAGAGCCAGGGCCGGTGGTTGAGCCGGCGGAAGCCCATAAGCATGATCGACAGGAAGGCCCCACGCATGGCTAGACCCGGACGCCTCGGCGTCGGAATCATCGGCGCCGGGAAAGTTGGGGCGGTCCTTGGCGCCGCCCTGCGCGCTGCGGAACATGCCGTCGTCGGGGTGTCAGCGGTGTCTGACGCCAGCCGTGAGCGGGCTGAGTCCCTGCTTCCCGGCGTGCCCGTCCTGGAGGTGCTGGAGATTGTGGAGCGCGCCGAGCTGGTGCTGCTCGCTGTGCCGGACGACGCCCTGCCGGAGCTCGTGGACGGGCTGGCCACACTTGGTGCCTGGCAGCCTGGCCAGCTGGTGGCCCACACATCGGGGAGGTTCGGGGTGGGCATTTTGCATCCCGTGCGGGCGGCGGGCGCCGTTCCGCTGGCGCTTCATCCGGCCATGACCTTCACCGGCATGAGCCTTGACCTCACCAGGCTCCTTGACTGCACCTTCGGCGTGACCGCAGATGCCGCCATGCTCCCCATTGCGCAGGCCTTGGTGGTGGAGATGGGCGCGGAGCCGGTGGTTATCGCCGAGGCGGACCGCACTTTGTATCACGCAGCGCTGGCACACGGGTCCAACCATCTGGTGACCCTGGTGGCGCAGGCCTCCCAGCTGCTGGGGGAAGTGGGAGTCGAGCAACCCGAACGCATGCTTGGCCCGCTGCTGCGCGCAACCCTGGAGAACGCACTGGCCTCGGGCGAGTCCGCCCTTACCGGACCGGTGGCGCGGGGGGACGTGGGAACGGTGCGGGCGCATGGTGAGGCTCTGCGGGAGTACGACGGCGGCGGGCAGGGCGATGTGCTGGCCGCCTACCTTGCGATGGCACGCGCCACAGCACTGCGCGCCGAAGGCCGCGGGCTGCTGAAAGCCGGACAGCTCGAGGGGCTGCGACAGGCACTCGAACCGAAGGAGGACTGACGATGCCCATCAAACTCGTCACCACCGTGGCAGACCTGCACGCCGAAAGCGCCCGGCTCCTGGCAGCCAAGCAGGGGGACTCCCAAGGCCTGGTGCCCACCATGGGCGCACTTCACGCGGGCCATGCCGCGCTGGCCCGCACCGCCGTCGAACAGAACGATGTGGTGGTGGCCTCCATCTTCGTCAACCCGCTGCAGTTCGGCGACGCCGTGGACCTGGACCGCTACCCGCGCACGCTTGACGCCGACCTTGCACTGCTGGAAGCCGAAGGTGTGGACCTGGCCTTCGCGCCGGCGGTGGATGAGGTTTATCCCGGCGGGGAGCCGCTGGTGCGGATCACTTCCGGGCGGCTGGGAGAGAAGTGGGAGGGGGCCTCCCGCCCCGGGCACTTCGACGGCGCACTCACTGTGGTGGCCAAGCTGCTGCACTATGGGATTCCGGCGGCGGGGGTACCGGTTTCCGGTCCTGCAGAGTCTGGCTCAGCCGGTCCGGGCCTGCCGGCCTACCGCGCCTACTTCGGGCAGAAGGACGCCCAGCAACTGGCGCTGGTGCGGCGCATGGTGGCTGACCTCAACTTTCCGGTGGAAATCGTTGGGGTGCCGACGGTCCGTTCCGCGGAAGGACTGGCCCTGTCCAGCCGTAACCGCTTCCTGTCCGACGACGAGCGGGACGCTGCGCTGGTTCTGTCCCGGGCGCTGCGGTTGCTGGAGGAGCGGGCGGCCGCGCGGGAGCCGCTGGACCTGGACTCGGCCGTGGACCTGGTGGAATCCCAGCCGCTCGTGGAGCTGGATTACTTCGACGTAGTGGATCCGGTCACCCTGGAGCCTCTTGCGGAGAACTGCCGTGAGACCCCGTTCCGTGGTGAGGGGCTGGCACTTATCGCTGCCAAGGTGGGTCCCGTACGGTTGATCGACAATGCCCCGCTGGCTTCCTGACGGCCGCTGGATCAGAGTCCGGGCTTATCCTGGTTGACCGCGAGCTGTTCGAGGAGTGCCCGTTCCGGGCGGCCCGGGTTCCGGGCGACGCATCGGCGCAGCCTCGCCCGGGAGAGCTCTTCGCCGGGATCCTTGTTGCCGAGCAGTTCATCGATGATTTCCTGCGCCTGCCAGCGGAGCGATTCGATGGCGAGCTGCCTGACCTCGGCAGGGGTATCACTGGCCATCCAGGGGTCGGGGTCCGAAGGCACGCTTTGGAACATCCGCTCTGCTGACATAGGGGCCTCCTTGCACCAATCCGAAGCGGCCGGTGTGGGAGGCCTCCACGGTGTCGTTAGCACTGCGCTAGGCAAAACACTACAGCGGGGAAGACCGGTCTGTCTTCCCCGCTGTAGACTGGTATTGCGATGAATCCCGAGGCAGAGTTTCCACCGCCTGCCGCATCCCCCGCGGCAGAAGCGGTTATCAGTCCTGCCGGTTCCGTGGAGAAAATCCTCGCAGTCGCGTACGAGCTCTTTTCCAGGCGGGGTGTCCGCGACGTCGGCGTCAACGAGCTGATCGAGCGGTCCGGCGTAGCCAAAGCAACGTTCTACCGGCACTTCCCGTCGAAGGACTCATTGGTCCTGGCATTCCTGGAGCAGCGCGACAAACAGTGGACCGTCAACGCGATCGTCTCCGAGGCCCGCCGCCGCGGAAGCACCGCCGAGGAACAGTTGCTGGCCATCTTCGACGTCTTTGGCGACTGGTTCCTCCGGGAAGATTTCGAAGCCTGCTCCTTTATCAACGTTCTGCTGGAGATGGGTCCCGCCCACCCGCTGGGCCAGGCCAGTATCGACTACCTGGCAAAGATCAGGGGGCACGTGCAGGTGCTGGCGGAGGAGGCGGGACTGGTTCATCCCGAAGAATTTTCCCGGTCCTGGCACATTCTCATGAAAGGTTCCATCATCTCCGCCACGGAGGGCGACATGCAGGCCAACAAGCGTGCCCAGCAGATGGCGGGTTGGCTGATTGAGCACCACCGGCCCTAGCAGCGATTCCTCGACCACGGACATCTCCCGGTACATCCGCTCCATGGCGAGATTTCAGCGGTAGCTCAACACGTGCCACCACAAGCACGCCAACGCGTGGTGAAGCAGTAGGCCCCTCATCCCACGAGTTTCCTTGCAGGTAGGTTGGCACGAACCGAATGATTCCCGCGGTAATTCGTATGGAATAGCCGCCTGAATCCGTGACGAAGGTATATTTTGGGCCGCCGCTCTTGACTGTGGGCGCAGCGTTGCCAGGCTTGGTCACCGGATGCCAAGATACGGGGGTGGACGCAGTTACGGTGTCCGGCCTCAAGATCACCTACAGGCGTGCGGGAGCGGGCGATCCCCTCTTCCTTCTCCATGGCGGCTTTGGATTAGACAGTCGGTCCTGGGGCCCGCAGCTCGACGACCTCGCTGACGAGTTCGACGTCGTCGCCTGGGACGCTCCGGGCTGCGGAGGATCCGACGATCCGCCCGGGTCCTTCTCCATGGAACACTACGCCGACAGCCTGGCCGGGTTCGTGAGTGTGCTGGGCCTGACTCGCTCGCACATCCTGGGCCTTTCGTTCGGTGGCGCGCTCGCCCTGGCGCTCTATGCACGACATCCGACCCTCCCCAGAAGCCTGATCCTGGCCGGGGCGTACGCGGGCTGGGCCGGCTCCCTGCCAGCGGACGAGGTGCAGCGGCGAGTCCAGCAGATCAGCGAGGAAGTCTCTCAGCCTCCGGACGAATGGCTGCCCAAGTACCTGCCCGGCATGCTCACCGAGTCCGCGCCGCGAGAAATCACCGAACAGACACTCGCACTGATGTCCGGCATCCGCCCGCGAGCCAATTTGACGATGCTCCGAGCGATGGCAAATGCCGATCTTCGCGGCACCCTCCCAGTCATCGGCGTCCCGACGCTCGTGCTGCACGGCGAACTCGACGCCCGGTCGCCGCTGGCGGTCGGGAGGGAATTGCACGCGAAGGTCCCTGCATCGCAGCTCGTCGTACTCCCTGGCGTCGGGCACCTGAGCAACGTAGAGGCCGCCGACGCCTTCAACCTCGAGGTCAGAACATTCCTTCGTTCGCTCAGCAGCCCAATCAGACCTTGACCGTTGGCCGGGCAGGCTGAGAAGTGCGAGCATCAATCTTGACCAAGCCCTACCTCCGCGCCAGCGAGGCCCAGGCGGGGCCGCACGCCGACGGCGGGAAACCATGGCCGCCTCCCGCCGTCGTAAATTCCACGAAGCCTCAGCCAAAAGGCAATAGTCAGCTTGCTTATCACTTTTGGTCTTCCTAGGCTGGAAGCTGTCAGGCAAACAACTCTCGGGGCGGACTCGGCGTGCCAAAAGCGGGCCGGAACTGGCCTCACATGAGGAGGAACAAGTGTCAGAACACAGCATCGCAGGCAAGAAGGTCGCATTCCTGCTGACGGACGGCGTGGAGCAGGTTGAGCTGACCAGCCCCTGGCAAGCCGTGAAGGATGCCGGCGGCCAGCCCACGCTGGTGGCGCCCAAGAGCGGCAGGATCCAGGGTTTCGAAGGCACGGAAAAGGGGGACACCTTCGACGTGGACCTTACCGTGGCAGAGGCCAACGCCTCCGACTTTGACGCGCTGGTGCTTCCGGGAGGCGTCGTCAACGCCGACCACCTGCGCGTGGACAAGGACGCACAGAGCTTCACCAGGAGCTTCTTCGAACAGCACAAACCGGTCGCCTCGATTTGCCACGGACCGTGGTTGCTCATCGAAGCAGGGGTCCTTCGTGGCCGGAATGTCACGTCCTATCACACGCTCGAGACCGACCTCAGGAACGCCGGAGCCAACTGGACGGACCAGGAAGTGGTGGTTGACCAGGGCCTGGTGACCAGCCGGAAACCGGACGACCTTCCCGCGTTCAACAGCAAGCTGGTGGAGGAAATCTCCGAAGGTGAGCACGCAGGCCAGACTGCCTGACACCTTTTGTTCCCTCAGGGTTTGAAAAAAGATCCCGTGCGGAGGAATTACTCCAACCGGTAGAGTGTTGCCATCTGCAGCGGCCATGTTCGCGCACCACTCATTACTCTCCCTGAGGGAACACTCATGTCTACCGAAGTCTCGCCGAACGCAAACGGCCAGTCCGTCCATGCCGAAGGAACCAAGCCCGCCGCGCCTGAAAAGATGTCCCGGGAGTCCGTGACCATCATCAGCACGCTGCTGGTGGCCACGTTCGTGGTCATCCTGAACGAGACCATCATGAACGTCGCCCTGCAGCGGCTCATGGTGGACCTGCAGGTGGACGCTCCCACCGTCCAGTGGCTCTCCACCGGGTTCATGCTGACCATGGCCGTGGTCATTCCGACCACCGGTTTCATCCTCCAGAGCCTGTCCACGCGGAAGGTCTTCATGCTCGCCATGGGGCTCTTCGCCGGCGGTACCGCCCTGGCCGCAGTGGCCCCCGGGTTCGAGATCCTGCTGCTGGCCCGCATCATCCAGGCAGGCGGCACGGCGATCATGCTGCCGCTGCTGATGACCACCATCCTGACCCTCGTCCCGCTGGCCAAGCGCGGCGCGGTGATGGGCAACGTCAGCATTGCCATCTCGGTGGCTCCCGCCATGGGCCCCACCGTTTCGGGCCTGATCCTGGAGCACTTCACCTGGCGCTTCATGTTCGTGTTCGTCCTGCCGGTGGCCCTGGCGGCTCTGGCAATCGGGGCCAAGTACCTCACCAACGTCGGCGAGGCTGAGCGGTCCAAGCTCGACTTCCCCTCCGTGCTCCTGACCGTTCCTGCGTTTGGCGGACTGGTCTACGGCTTGAGCCAGATTGGCGGCGGCCATGGCGGGCAGGCCGGTCCTGGCGCGGGTGCCATCGCGGCCCTGGTGATCGGTGTGGCCAGCCTTGCGGTCTTCGTCCTCCGGCAGGTCCGGCTGCAGAAGGCGGAAGCTCCGCTGCTGGACCTCCGCGCCTTCAACTTCCGGATGTTCACCGTCTCGGTGCTGCTGATGGTGGTGGCCATGATGGCGCTGTTCGGCGGCGTCATCCTGCTGCCGCTCTACCTCCAGGAAATCCGCGGCCTGGGTTCGCTCGAAACCGGCCTGGCGCTGCTTCCCGGCGGCCTTGCCATGGGCTTGCTGGGTCCGGTCATCGGCCGGCTGTTCGACAAAGTGGGACCCCTGCCGCTCACCGTAACCGGGTCCGTCCTGATGGTCCTGACCCTCTGGCAGTTTTCCATGCTCGACGGCGGCACGGCAGTCTGGTGGATCGTCGCCCTGCATGTGGGGCTGAGCTTCGGGCTGGCGCTGCTGTTCACGCCTGCGTTCACCACCGGGCTGAACCCGCTGCCGCCGCACCTCTACTCCCACGGTTCGGCGCTCATGAGCACCACCCAGCAGGTGGCCGGTGCCGCGGGCACCGCGCTGCTGGTATCCATCTTCGCGGTGGTTTCCGCGACGTCGGGACTCGTCGCCGGGATGAGTGCTGCGTTCCTGACAGCAACCGTCATAGCCCTTGCCGCCGTCGTACTCTCAGCGATGATGCGCAAGACGGCAGGTGCCACGGCCGGCCACGGTCCCGCGCACTAGCCCAACTAGGTAGCAGCAAGTGTCGTTTTGACCGCTCAAAACGACATTTGCTGCTACTCAGTTGGGTCAGCCGGCATAGAACTCGCTCAGTTCCTTGATCAGGACGTCCGGTGCCTTGATGGCGCCGTCGTGCCCGAAGCCGGGCAGGATGGTGTAGCTGGAGCCGGAGAGGACGTCGTGGATTTGGCCGCACGCCACTCCGAAGTACGCCGGGCTCTTTTCGCCCACCACGATCAGGGTTTCCAGCGGAAGCGCCAGAAACGGCTCCGCCGGCATGTCCGCCGCGATGATCGCCTTGATTTCGCGGACGCCGGTGCGCATGAGCTCGCGCTGCTGCTTGCCCTCTGAAGTGCCGGCCGTCAGCTTGTTGGCGAGGGTCAGCATTGACAGCGGCATGCGCGACGAGAAGGAGCCGCCCGCTTCGAGCCCGCGCTGGATTACGGCAAGCGCGCGGTCGTCATCGCCAGCGGCAGCGGCGCTCTCATACTCGGCGATCCAGTCCGCCTTGACGGAGTGGTTGACGGACACGGCGGGGTCGTACACCGCGAGCCGCTCCACCGGCAGGGTCCGCGCCGCGTGCAAGGCCACGGCGCCGCCGAAGCTGTGGCCGAACACGTCAGTGCTGGACGTGTGCTTCATGACGGTGTCCAGGTCGCGGATGTCTACGTCCAGCGTGTAGTCCTCCGGCTGGGGCGATGACGATCCCCGGCCGCGGCGGTTGAACGTGTGCACCGGGCGGCCCAGGGCTGCGCTGAGCTTCTGCGCGAACTTGGTGTAATCCGCCGCGGTGACCATGGAGGGCGGGATGATCACCACGCCCGAACCGGCGGAAGACAGTTCCGCGCCAGTGGAAAAGAGCTCCAGAGTGCCGCCGTCGGGGGTCCTGATGTTCTCGCGCGTCATGGTTCGAGCCTATCCGAGCAAGCTGGACGTCAGCATCACGGACACCCAGGCGGGACTGGACGGCAGGCCGGTGACGCCGCAGCACGCAGGAGTGCTTCTGGGCACTTCATTCCCTGAAGTACTTCGATATGTCCGCCACCAGTTCATTGACCGCCGCCGGGATGGAGCCGTGGAAGCCCTTGGGGGAGAGCTCGAATGTGCTGCCCGGGACGGCCGCATGCAGCCGCTCCGCCGTGACCTTGTAGTAGCTGGGGCTCTTTCCGCCGGCCATGAAATGGGTATTGGCGGGCAGCACGCTGAAGTCCCTGGCATGGTCGGCCTCGTTGTAGGCGGCCCGCAGTTCGCCGACACCGCTGGGCATCACCTCGCGGAACATCCTGTTGACCTTGGTCCGCGACAGCAGTGCATCAGCCCGGCCAGGACGGGTTCCGGGATCCGGGCCATGGCGGATCCCGGGGACGTGGCCTTCTTCATGTGCGCCAGGGCGTGGCCCACCCTGCCGTTGTTGACGGCGTCCTCGAACCCGTCCAGCCAGGCGGTGTCCATGCTGCCGTCGATGCTCACCGCAGGGTCGTACACGTCCACGGCCCATCCTCCGCCCAGGCCCTTGGCGAGTGCGATCGAGAACGGCCGGTAGATCAGCGCGGTCAGGAACGCTCCGCCGATGAGCACCACGCGGCGTTCTCCCGGGGCATCCACGGTGCCGTAGCTGTATAAGGCCAGGCGGCCGCCGTCGTGCGTTGGAAGGAACCGTTCTTTCACCCGCCCCATCCTAGGCGGGAGCGGGGGCGCGAAGTCCCGGTAAACTTGATGACTGTGACTTCCCAAAACACCCCCGCCCCCAAGAACGCCCCAGAGCCCCTCGACGCCAGCGAGCAGATGCGGATCCGCATGGAGAAGCGCGCCAAACTTATCGGGCGCGGCACGGAGGCCTACCCGGTGGGCGTGGAGCGGACGCACTCCCTCTCCGAAATCCGGGAAAAGTACGCCCACCTTGAGGCGGATGACACCACGGGCGACGTCGTGGGCGTCACCGGCCGCGTGGTGTTCATCCGCAACACCGGCAAGCTGTGCTTCGCAACGCTCCAGGAGGGCGGCACCGACGGTAAGGGAACCCGCCTGCAGGCCATGCTCAGCCTCGCCAGCATCGGCGAAGAAGCCCTTGCCGACTGGAAAGCCCTGGTTGACCTCGGCGACCACGTCTTCATCAAGGGCGAGGTGATCTCCTCCCGCCGCGGCGAACTGTCCATCATGGCGGACTCCTGGTCCATGGCTTCCAAGGCCCTGCGCCCGCTGCCGGTGCTGCACGCCGAGCTGAACGAGGAAACCCGTGTCCGCCAGCGCTACGTGGACCTGATGGTCCGCGACGAGGCCCGCGAGATGGTGTACACCCGGGCCGCCATCACCCGCTCCATCCGTGAGACGCTCTTCCGCCACAACTATGTGGAGGTTGAAACACCCATCCTGCAGCTGGTCCACGGCGGTGCGTTGGCCCGTCCGTTCGAAACGCACATGAACGCGTTTGACCAGAAAATGACCCTGCGCATCGCCACCGAGCTGTACCTGAAGCGGGCCGTGGTGGGCGGGATCGACCGCGTCTACGACATGGGCCGCGTGTTCCGCAACGAGGGCGTGGACTCCACCCACAGCCCCGAGTTCACCACCCTTGAATGCTACGAGGCCTGGGCGGACCAGTTCGTGATGGCGGAGCGGATCAAGGAGATCATCCTCGACGCAGCCGACGCCGTGGGTGCCGGCCGCGTCATCCAGACCGAGGCCGGGGAGATCAACCTCGACGGCGAGTGGGCCTGGCTTGCGGTATACCCGGGGCTTTCCGACGCCGTTGGGCAGGAAATCACCCCGGACACACCGCTTGGGGTGCTCCGCGAAGTCGCGGAAAAGCACGACGTCAAGGTTGACCCCAAGTGGGACGCCGAAAAGCTGGCGGTGGAGCTCTTCGGTGAGATCGTGGAGCCCACCCTCCTGAACCCCACGTTTGTCTACGACTACCCGCCCTCCGCCCAGCCGCTGGCCCGCCCGCACCGCAAGGACGGCCGGCTCATCGAGGCATGGGACCTGATCATCGGCGGCATGGAGCGCGGCACGGCGTTCTCCGAACTGATCGATCCGGTCATCCAGCGTGAGCGGCTCACGGAGCAGTCCCGCCACGCTGCCGCCGGCGATGACGAAGCCATGCAACTGGATGAGGACTTCCTGCGCGCCCTGGAGTACGGTGCCCCGCCGATGGGCGGCATCGGCCTGGGGATCGACCGCCTGGTGATGCTGTTCACCGGAGCGGGCATCCGGGAAACCATCCTCTTCCCCCTGCTGAAGCCCGAAGGCCACTGAGCATGGAATACGTAGCCGTCCTCCTGCCGTCCGTGGTGGTGGGCCTCCTCTTCTGGTTTGCCATGAAGGCGATTTTCAATGCCGACAAGTCCGAGCGGCAGGCGGAGGCCCGCGCCCAGGCCGAGGCCGCCGCCCGGGCGGCACGGTCCGGTGATCGCCAGGCCGAAGAACAGCCTTCCGACCGGCCGGACCCCGAATCCAAATAGAAAAACCCCTAATCTTCTGTGGTTATCCCCAAGGAACCATTAGGCGCTTTGACGCGTTGCCATAAAGAGAGTCATACTTTTTAGGGAAACATCCTGCTTTTCTGAAAAACACCCTTTCCAAGAGGAAGACGTTAAATGGCACAGAAAGTAAACATCATCCTCGTTGATGATCTGGATGGGGGATCCGCAGACGAGAATGTGAAGTTTGGCCTTGACGGGACGAACTACGAGATTGACCTTTCGGCGGCCAACGCTGCTGAGCTCAGGTCTTCACTGGAGCGCTTTATTGCCGCCGCGCGAAAGGCATCGGGAGGCCGCGCGGCCGCCCGTACGCCCAAGGCTCCTGCCGGGGGCCGCAGCCACGATTCAGCCCAAATTAGGCAATGGGCCCGGGACAACGGTTACACCGTTAACAGCCGCGGCCGAATTCAGGCTGAAATCCAGGAAGCCTACCAAAAGGCAAATTCCTAGCCGAAGCCGCGGACCTGGTTTTAAACCCTGCTTCCCGTCGCCGGGAAGCAGGGTTTTTTCGGCCCGTACGCAAAAGTGCGGACCCCTGCCGCCGTCGTCGTAGTATTTACTGCCGCTCAGGCAGCGTGCCGGCGGCAGCCGCTTTCAAAATGCCGGTGTCTACTTCTTCAGGGGCTATCCGCACGGAGCGCGGCGTGGTTTCGCCGCCTAAACTCCGCGGCAGGCCGGCATCGTTGGACAAGGCCTGCCAATATTCCCAAACCCGTGCGGGTTTCCCCTGTGGCGAACACGCTCCACAAGTACGGGCCCGCCACGTAGCATCAAAGTACGTCGTAGCTAGGAGTGTGGCGAAATGTTTGAGCGATTTACGGACCGTGCCCGTCGCGTAGTTGTGCTTGCCCAAGAAGAGGCACGCATGCTGAACCACAATTACATCGGTACCGAACACATCCTCTTGGGTCTGATCCATGAGGGTGAGGGCGTTGCCGCCAAAGCTCTTGAGTCCTTGAGCATTTCGCTCGACGGCGTGCGCGAGCAGGTGCAGGAGATCATCGGCCAGGGCCAGCAGGCTCCGTCCGGGCACATCCCCTTCACCCCACGCGCCAAGAAAGTGCTGGAGCTCTCGCTGCGCGAGGCCCTGCAGCTGGGCCACAACTACATCGGCACGGAGCATATCCTGCTCGGCCTTATCCGGGAGGGTGAGGGCGTTGCCGCGCAGGTGCTGGTCAAGCTCGGTGCCGACCTCAACCGGGTTCGCCAGCAGGTCATCCAGCTCCTCTCCGGCTACCAGGGCAAGGAGACCACCGGCGCAGGCGTCGGTTCGGGCCAACCCGAGGGTGCACCCGCCGGCTCCGTTGTGCTGGACCAGTTCGGCCGCAACCTGACCCAGGCTGCACGCGAGAACAAGCTGGACCCGGTCATCGGACGCGAGCAGGAGATGGAACGGGTCATGCAGGTCCTCTCCCGCCGCACCAAGAACAACCCGGTGCTCATCGGCGAGCCCGGCGTTGGCAAGACTGCCGTCGTCGAAGGCCTCGCCCAGGCCATTGTCCGCGGCGACGTCCCGGAGACCATCAAGGACAAACAGCTCTACACGCTGGACCTCGGTTCCCTGGTGGCAGGCTCCCGCTACCGCGGTGACTTCGAAGAGCGACTGAAGAAGGTCCTCAAGGAAATCCGCACCCGCGGCGACATCATCCTCTTCATCGACGAGATCCACACCCTGGTGGGTGCGGGTGCCGCCGAAGGTGCCATCGATGCCGCGTCCATCCTGAAGCCCATGCTGGCCCGCGGCGAGCTGCAGACCATCGGTGCCACCACGCTGGACGAGTACCGCAAGCACATCGAGAAGGACGCCGCGCTGGAGCGCCGCTTCCAGCCCATCCAGGTCAAGGAACCCTCCGTGGCGCACGCCATCGAGATCCTCAAGGGCTTGCGTGACCGCTACGAGGCACACCACCGCGTCACGATCACCGACGGCGCCCTGGCCTCCGCTGCCAGCCTCGCCGAACGTTACATCTCGGATCGCTTCCTGCCGGACAAGGCGATCGACCTGATCGACGAGGCCGGGGCCCGGTTGCGCATCCGCCGCATGACCGCTCCGCCGGAGCTCAAGGCCATGGATGAGCGCATCGCGAAGCTGAAGATGGAGAAGGAGTCCGCGATCGACGCGCAGGACTTCGAAGGCGCAGCTTCGCTCCGTGACAAGGAGCAAAAAATGATTGCCGAGCGCTCGGAGAAGGAACGCCACTGGAAGTCCGGCGGCATGGACGACATCTCTGAGGTGGATGAGGACCTAATCGCCGAGGTGCTGGCCAACTCCACCGGCATCCCCGTGTTCAAGCTGACCGAGGAAGAGTCCTCGCGCCTGCTGAAGATGGAAGACGAACTGCACAAGCGTGTGGTTGGCCAGAACGAGGCCATCAAGGCACTGTCGCAGGCCATCCGCCGCACCCGTGCAGGGCTCAAGGACCCCAAGCGTCCCGGTGGCTCGTTCATCTTCGCCGGCCCCACCGGCGTCGGCAAGACCGAGCTGGCCAAGGCACTCGCGGAGTTCCTGTTCGGTGAAGAGGACGCCCTCATCACGCTGGACATGTCCGAGTACTCGGAGAAGCACACCGTCTCGCGGCTCTTCGGTGCCCCTCCGGGCTACGTTGGCTACGAGGAAGGCGGGCAGCTGACCGAGAAGGTGCGGCGCCGTCCGTTCTCCGTGGTGCTGTTCGATGAGGTTGAGAAGGCCCACGCCGATCTCTTCAACTCGTTGCTGCAGATCCTTGAAGACGGCCGCCTGACCGATTCCCAGGGCCGCGTGGTGGACTTCAAGAACACCGTGATCATCATGACCACCAACCTGGGTACCCGGGACATCTCCAAGAGCGTTGCCACCGGCTTCCAGTCCGGCACCGACACACAGACCGGCTACAACCGCATGCGTGCCCGTGTGACGGAGGAACTCAAGCAGCACTTCCGCCCCGAGTTCCTGAACCGTGTGGATGACGTTGTGGTGTTCCCGCAGCTCACCCAGGACGAGATCATCGAGATCGTGGACATGTTCGTCACCCGCCTGGAGAAGCGCCTCAAGGACAAGGACATGGGCATCGAGCTCACGCCTGCCGCCAAGGTGCTGCTGGCGACCCGCGGCTACGACCCCGCCATGGGTGCCCGGCCGCTGCGCCGCACCATCCAGCGCGAGATCGAGGACCAGCTCTCCGAGAAGATCCTCTTCGGCGACATCCACGCCGGCGACATCGTTGTGGTGGACGTGGAAGGCGAAGGTGACGACGCCAAGTTCACGTTCGCCGGCAACGCCAAGCCGCGCATCCCGGAAATCGCTCCGAGCGTCTAGTTTCACAAGCGAAAGCCCCGTCCGCGCCCATCAGGGTGCAGGCGGGGCTTTTCGCATTCTCGCCCGGAGTGCGTTTTGTGATGCAAGGCACAGGAGGTGTTGAATCGGTGGCATGGCTACTTTGAACCCGGCGATCCCGGGCGATCAACCACTGACCCCTTTCCACGACTTCGACCACTACCTGTCCATCCCCCGGGTGAGCGGCCTGAGCCTCAGCCCTGACGGGACCCGCCTTGTCACTACCGTCAGCACCCTGAACGGCAAAGGCACGGAGTTCGCCACTGCCCTGTGGGAGCTGGACCCGGCCGGGCAGAAGCACGCGCGGCGCATCACCCGCAGCGCCAAAGGCGAGGCCGGCGCGGCCTTCGCCACAAACGGGGATGTCTACTTCACGTCCGCCCGGCCCGACCCGGACAGCCCGGAGGAGGACCCGGTCAGCGCCCTCTGGCTGCTTCCAGCCGACGGCGGGGAAGCCCGCGTAGTCCTCACCCGCCCCGGCGGCGTGAACGGCGTGTTCACGGCCAGGAACGCGGACGCGGCCTTCGTGACTGCCGAGGTCCTGGCCGGCTCCATCGACGAGGAGGACGATGCACGGCGCCGCAAAGCCCGCAAGGACAACAAAGTTTCGGCCATCCTGCACAGCGAATACCCTGTGAGGTTTTGGGACGCCGACCTCGGCCCCGGGCAGCCGCGGATCTTCGCCGTGGAACCGGGAGAGGAGGTGGGGACGGGCAAACCCACCACTGTGGATGCCACCGTGCCGCTGGTCCTCCGCAACCTCACGCCCGGCGCCGGGCCGCGGCTTCGGGAGGCAGAGTCAGTTGTCAGCCCGGACGGCAGCACCATCTACACGAGCTTCACCAAGCCCCTCGCCCGGGCGGACAGCCGGTCGGTCCTGGTGTCCGTGGACGTCGCGTCGGGCAGTATGAAGGTGCTCCTGGACCGTGAAGGCATGAGCTACTTCCCCGGCCCCGTCAGCCCGGACGGCACCACGCTGGTGGTGGTCAGCGAGAGCGACTCCACACCGCGCCAGGCGCCGGAGGTCAAGCTTCACCTGCTGGATGTTTCGGGCACAGCTGATGGGGCCACAGGCCTGCAGCCCCTGGCGCATGGCTGGGACCGGTGGGCCAAGCCATGCGCCTGGCTGCCGGACGGTTCAGCCCTCCTGGCCACAGCAGACGACGACGGCGCGTCGCCCCTTTTCCGGATCAGCGTTCAGGCTTCTGCGGCCGGGGTGGGTGTCGCCCGGGTGACCCAGGACGCCGCGGCATACACCGACGTCGTGGTTTCGCCGGACGGGCGCACCGCCTATGCACTTCGCAGCTCCTACGCCTATCCGCCGGAAGCGGTGCGTATTGACCTGGCTACTGGGGAAACCACGCCCCTGCCGGCACCGGCGGAACGGCCGGCGTGTCCGGGCACGCTGGAGCGCATCGCTGCCACAGGCCGGGACGGGTCGCGGGTCCCGGCCTACCTCGCTTTGCCCGAGGGGGCCTCAGCGGACAACCCGGCCCCGCTGCTGCTGTGGATCCACGGCGGACCGCTGGCATCCTGGAACGCGTGGACGTGGCGGTGGAACCCCTGGCTCCTCACCGCCCGGGGCTATGCCGTGCTGCTGCCGGACCCGGCGCTGTCCACCGGTTACGGTCAGGCCTATATCCAGCGGGGGTGGGGCTCCTGGGGGAAAACGCCGTTCACGGACCTCATGGCCGTGACGGATGCCGCCGTCGAACGCGCCGATCTGGACGCGACAAGGACGGCGGCCATGGGCGGTTCCTTCGGTGGTTACATGGCCAACTGGGTGGCCGGGCAAACGGACCGGTTCAAAGCCATCGTCAGCCATGCCAGCCTGTGGGCCTTGGACCAGTTCGGTCCCACCACCGACGCTTCCCAGTACTGGTTGAAGGAAATGACCGAAGACATGGCGCTGGACAACTCGCCGCACCTGCATGTGGAGAAGATCAGCACTCCCATGCTGGTGATCCACGGAGACAAGGACTACCGGGTGCCCATTGGGGAAGGCCTGAGGCTTTGGTATGAGCTGCTGTCAAGATCCCGGCTGGCCGCCGACGCCGACGGGCAGACTGCCCACCGGTTCCTGTACTTCCCGGACGAAAACCACTGGGTCCTCCAGCCGCAGCACGCCAAGGTCTGGTACCAGGTGGTGGAATCGTTCCTGGCAAAGAACGTTCTGGGCAAGGATGTCCCATTGCCTGCAGAACTGGGACTCTAGCCCGCCCCCTTCGTGTTTCCCTGGCTGGGTTCGGTGGCGGGCATCAGGGATTTCCCGGCGCCTGCTCCTTCGTCGCTTTGACGGCGCCTACATAAATCCCTGATGCCCGCCACCTCGTGCGTCACTCACCTGGTCAGGATCGTTCGTGTGTTCAACCCTGTCGTTGCACGGCCCCTCATACGGAACGCTGACGGCCGTACTTGAAGTGGAAGTAGGCGTAGCAGCCGGCCACGAACGGGATGCCGAAGTACAGTGCGGTGGCCTGCGTGGGGTCGAAGCCGATGCCGATCAGCGAGACTAAACAGAGCAGGAACGCGACGATGGGAAGCAGCGGGAAGAGCGGCGCCTTGTAGGCAAGATCAGAGTGTCGTCCTCCTGCCCGCAGGAATGCCCGGCGGTGGAAAAAGTGCGACGCGGTGATGGACATCCATACGCCTACCGTCGCGAATCCGGCGATTGACACCAGCACCAGGTAAACCGTGGTCGGTGCCACCACGCTGCTGATCAGCGACGCAAGGCCGCCCAGCATGCTGACGCACAGGGCAAGCATGGGGATTCCCCTTTTTGTCAGCCTTCCCAGCGCTTTTGGCGCATGCCCCTCGTCCGCAAGCGAGAAAAGCATCCGGGCGCAGGAAAACAGGCCGCAGTTGCCCGCGGACAAGAGAGCCGTGATGATGACGAAATTCATGATGTCGGCCGCATAGGGAATGCCCAGCTGTGAGAAGACGGTGACAAAGGGGCTCACTTCCAGGGATGTGTCTTCATACGGCACAGTGCCGGCAATCACCGCAATCGCGCCGACAAAAAAGATCAGCAGCCGAATCACCGTGGTCCGCATCGCTTTCGGGATATTTACGGCGGGATTGGCAGTTTCGCCCGCGGCCACACCGATAAGCTCCGACCCGGAAAATGCATAGAAGACGGCCAGGGTGGTGATCAGGACGCCGGTGATTCCGTTCGGAAACAGCCCCTGGGGTGTGTTGAGGTTTTCGCCCAGGAAAGGGTAGCCATTTTCGGCAAGGGGATGGAAACCGAGCAATGCCGCGCCGCCCAGGACGATCAGGCCGATAACTGCGGCTACTTTGATGAGGGCAAACCAGAACTCGGATTCACCGAAAACGCGCGACGAAATAGCATTTAGCGTGAACAGGACGGCCGCAAAAACCAGGCACCAGACCCAGACATCAACCTGCGGAAACCAGCGCTGCATCAGCAGCCCGGCAGCGGTGAATTCCGATCCGAGCGCTACTGCCCAGCACAACCAGTAAAGCCATGCCGTGGCGAATCCGGTGGCCGGGCCGATGGCCCTGGCGGCATAGATGTGGAACGCGCCGGACACGGGATAGGCGACCGCCAGCTCGCCCAGGCATGCCATCACCATGTACACCACGGCAGCCCCGATGAGGTAGGCGATGATCGCACCGAGTGGCCCGGCTTGGGCAATGGTGTAGCCGGAGCTGAGGAAGAGGCCGGAGCCGATGACACCTCCCATGGCGATCATCACGAGGTGCCGGGCCTCCATGGAGCGCCGAAGGCCGCGTTGTCCTTCTTCCTCCACAGGGGCGTCTGTCAGGGTCGGGGAGCCTAAAGCCATTTTTCCTCCGGAACGGGCGACGTTGCCCATAGGGTGACGGGGATAACAGTCGAAACACTGCTTGCTGGCGCCTCACCTGCGCAAACGCACGCGGGCGACATCTCACAACTCTGCGCAGTCACACCCACATCCGGCTGCTAAGCGTAAGCAGAGCTTGAACTTGGCTGCCTGATGAAGGCCGGCAGGTGCCGGAGCGGAAGCAACCGGCAGGGCGCCGCCGAACTAGGATTGGCCTGTGACCGACTCCTTCCATATCCGCCCTGCCCGTACGAGCGATGTGTCCGCCATCAAGAAGCTGGTGGCGCCACTTGCCGAGCAGCGGATCCTGATGGCGAAGGAGACGGTGGCCTACTACGAAAGCCTCCAGGAGTTCCGGATCGCCGAGTCCAACGACGGCGAGGTCATCGGCTGCGGGGCTTTGCATGTCATGTGGGAGGACCTGGCCGAGGTGCGCACCCTGGCTGCCTCCGAGGACTGGCGCGGGAGGGGAGTGGGACACGTGCTGGTGGAGAGCCTGCTCGAGGAGGCCAGGGCCCTGGGGGTGGACCGGGTCTTCTGCCTTACCTTCGAAGTGGACTTCTTCAAGCGCCACGGGTTTGAAGTCATGGCCGACCAGTCCGCCGTGGACCCCGAGGTCTACTCGGAGCTCCTGCGCTCCCATGACGAAGGCGTCGCTGAGTTCCTGGACCTTGCGCGCGTGAAGCCGAACACACTTGGCAACACCCGGATGATCAGGTTCCTGTAGCCCACCCCGGAACCGGCCGAAGGTCCCCCGTTCCGGGAACTGACCCCCGCGCCGGGCGGCAGGATAATGGATGATTTTTCACCTCTTCCTATCCGTCCATTCGATGGATAAACTTGTTGAGGCTTGCTGGGGAGCAGCCCAACTAGTGAAAGCCAGACATGCAGATCCTCCCTACCCACACGGCCAAAACCGAACTGCAGCTCCTTGTCCGCGGACTGGTTTACGCCCCGGGCGACGCTTCTTTTGATTCAGAAGTTGCCGCCTTCAACCTCGCCACCCGGCACACGCCGGACCTGGTCCTGACGGCAGTCAACGCCGAAGACGTCGTGGCTGCCGTCAAGTGGGCTTCCGCCCGCGATATGTCCATCTCCGTCCAGTCCACCGGCCACGGCGCCGCCAACGCCATCACCGGCGGCCTGCTGATCAGTACCCGCTACATGCTGGAGCTGTCCATCGACCCGGACGAACAGGCTGCCCGCGTCGGTGCCGGCGTGCGCTGGCGGGATGTCCTCAAGGCTGCCGCTCCCTACGGGCTGACCGGTCTGCATGGTTCCACCACCGACGTTGGAGTGGTGGGCTACACCCTTGGCGGCGGACTGCCCCTCCTCGGGCGGAAGTATGGCTTTGCGTCCGACCATGTCAGAGCCTTTGACCTGGTCACGCCGGATGGCGTGCTGCGGCGCGTGGATGCCACCAGTGAGCCCCGATTGTTCTCCCTGCTCCGCGGCGGCAAGGGCAATTTTGGCATCGTCACCGCAATGGAATTCTCCCTCTTCCCGGCCGGCGAACTCTATGCCGGCGGCATCTTCTACGATGGCACGCACGCGCGGGAAGTCCTCTCCGCTTTCCGCAGCTGGACACAGGACCTGCCCTCCGAGGCATCGGCGTCGCTGGCCTTCCTGCGCCTCCCCGACATGGAGGAAGTGCCGGGCTTCCTGCGCGGCAACTTCGTGATGCACCTGCGGTTCGCCTGGCAGGGGAATGAGGAGGAGGGGGCGGCCCTGCTCGCGCCGATGCGGGCCGCGGCCCCCGTCCTGGTGGACTCCGTCGGGCTGCTTCCGCATCACCGCGTGGACGAGATCCATGCGGATCCTCAACATCCGGTACCGGTGCGCGAGGGCGGAATGCTCCTGAGGGGCTTTGGTCCCGGACTGGACGATGTTCTGCTGGAACTTGCCGGTCCGGAAAGCAGGGCGCCACTGCTGCTGAGCGAGATCAGGCTGATGGGAGGCGCACTTGCGGCTCCCCTGAGCGGAACGGCCGCCGGAACGGACTGCGTTGGCGGCCGGGACGCCGGCCTGTCCTTTTTCACCGTGGGAGTCATGGCCCCGCCCATCGCGGAGCTGGTCTCGGATGCCATCGACGCCGCACGGCTGGCACTGAAGCCGTATGGAACAGGCGGCAGCCTGGTGAACCTGCACGGCCACCTGGCCTCCCCGGAGCTCGCCGCCACTGCGTGGCCGGAAGGGATGCGGGAAGAGCTGGGTGCAGCCAAGGCGGAGTTTGATCCCAAGAACCTCTTCCGCCACGGCCATGCCGTCCTCCCAATGTCTGCGGAGGCCCCGGCAGCGGCCGCCTGAGCCGGATGCGGTCCCGGCATTCAGTTTTATTCGAATTGATGGATAAACTGACCGGGCCGGAGTTCGCGCCCGGTAAAGGGACAGTCATTGGGGGCTGTCCCTTTGCCGCATCCGCCTCCCACCAGCGCAAACCTATCGTTCCGGCGCCTGCCGGTAGTAGGGTCGGAGGAACACCTTCAGGAGCACAGCCAGGAGCAACGCCATGAAGAAACTCATCAACGATCCCCGCTCTGTAGTCGACGAATCGGTCCAGGGCTTTGGCCTGGCGCATGCAGGGCTTGTCACAGTCAGCGCCGACCCCACCTACATCACGCGCAAGGACGCACCCGTGAACGGCAAGGTGGGGCTGGTGTCCGGCGGCGGCAGCGGCCATGAGCCCCTGCACGCCGGCTTTGTGGGACGGGGAATGCTCGACGCCGCCGTGCCGGGGGCGGTGTTCACCTCGCCCACGCCGGACCAGATCCTTCCCGCCACCCTCGCAGTAAACTCAGGCGCCGGCGTCGTGCACATCGTCAAGAACTACACGGGCGACGTCCTGAACTTCGAGACGGCGGCGGAACTGGCCGAGGCGGAAGGCGTCAGCGTCCGCACTGTTCTGGTCAATGACGACGTCGCTGTGGAGGATTCGCTGTACACCGCGGGCCGCCGCGGCGTAGGTGGCACAGTGCTGGTGGAGAAAATTGCCGGCGCCGCCGCCGAGCGGGGTGACGACGTGGACGCCGTGGCAGCTGTGGGCGAACGGGTCAACGCCAACGTCCGCACCATGGGCGTGGCGCTCTCCGCCTGCACCGTTCCCCATGCTGGCTCGCCCAGCTTCGACCTTGGCGAGGACGAAATCGAAATCGGCATCGGCATCCACGGAGAGCCGGGGCGGCACCGCATCCCCATGGAAAACGCTGACGGCATCACCGACCGGCTGCTGGAGCCCGTCCTTTCCGACCTCAAGGTCAGCTCCGGCGACAAAGTGCTGCTCTTCGTCAACGGGATGGGCGGCACGCCCCTGAGCGAGCTGTACATCGTCTACCGGCGCGCCGCGCAGATCCTGGCTGACCGGGGAGCCACGGTGGAGCGTTCCTTGGTGGGCAACTACATTACGGCCCTGGAAATGCAAGGCTGTTCCATCTCCGTCCTCCGGCTGGACGACGAACTTGCTGAACTGTGGGACGCACCCGTCCACACCGCAGCCCTCCGGTGGGGCGTGTAGCCGTGGTGCTGGACGTCACCTGGGCAGTGAAGTGGCTGACCCTGTGCGCCCAGGCCATGGCCGAGCACCGGGTTGAGCTGATTGAACTGGACCGCGCCATCGGCGATTCCGATCATGGCGAAAACATGGACCGCGGCTTCCAGGCGGTCCTGGACAAGCTGGCAGAGGCGGCTCCGGAGACGCCGGGCGCGGCACTTAAGCTCACGGCCATGACCCTGATGTCCAAGGTGGGCGGCGCAGCGGGACCGCTGTACGGCACTGCTTTCCTCCGGGCAGCCGGCGCCATGGGTGATGCCCCGGAAATCGATCCGGCTGGTTGGGCCGCCGCGCTGGCCGCCGCCAGGGACGGGATTGTGGCCCGCGGCAAGGCGGAGCCCGGGGACAAAACGATGGTGGACGCGTGGACACCTGCAGCCGAGGCGGCGAAGGCAGCCGCGGACGCCGGGAGCCCTGACATCCTGACGGTCCTGGTCGCCGCGGCGGAGGCCGCCGAAGCCGGGGCCGTCGCCACCGATCCGCTGGTGGCGCGGAAGGGCCGTGCCAGCTACCTGGGTGAGCGGAGCGCAGGCCACCGCGACCCCGGTGCGGCATCCAGCGCACTGATCCTGAGGGCTGCGGTGGGGGCTGCTGCGTGACGGTAAGCATTGTGGTGGTCTCGCACAGTGAAAAGATTGCCGACGGCGCGGCGGAGCTTGCCGCCCAAATGGCACCTGACGTCCTGGTGCTGGCAGCCGGGGGCACCACCGACGGCAGGATCGGCACCAGCCTGGAAAAGGTCCTCGCCGCCCTGGACCGCGCCGCCGGGGGTGATGGCGCGGTGATCCTCACGGATCTGGGATCGGCGGTAATGACTGCCGAGTCCGCGCTGGAGTTCGCTGAGGATCCGGCGGGTGTGCTGCTGGCTGACGCCCCGCTGGTGGAAGGTGTGGTGGCAGCGTCCGTGGCTTCGCAGGGCGGCGCGGACATGCAGGGGGTCAAACGGGCAGCGGAAGCAGCCCGCGGCCCGATGCAGCATTCCGGCCCGGCCCCCCAGCGCGACGTGTCGGAAGGGTCCGTCACCGGCGAGGGTGCTGACTTCACCGGCGACTTTGAGCTCATCAACCAGGCGGGGATGCATGCACGCCCTGCCGCGAAAATTGCCGGGGGGCTGTCCTCCCTGGACGCCGAGGTCACAGTCAATGGTGTGGACGGCTCGTCCATGACGGCACTCATGACGCTGGCCGCCGCCAAGGGATCGGTCCTGCATGTGGAGGCGCGGGGCGCGGATGCCGAACGTGCGGTGAATTACGTGGGCGGGCTGGTGCAGGCGGGCTTTGGTGAACCGTAGCTGCCTTCCCGCGCAAATCGCCGCCCCGCGGTGTGTTCCGGAGGGCTTTGCCTGCTCCTGCGAATAAGCTCGATGCCATGGAACGGCAGGACCCCGAAGACAACTACCCGGCAATTGAAGTGCTGGACGGGCAGACGTCGGTGGAGGAACTGCTCACGGACCTGGGTTTGGAATGGCGGGCGGAACCGCCGGTATCCGGTGGGGCATGGGAACCTGCCACGGATTCGTTCAGCCAACCCGCGCTGTTCTAGGCAGTCCTGCCTGAACTGTCAGGCCCGCTCATAGAGGCCTGAGCCGTCCAACGTCACGCCAGCGGAGATAAATTTTCCGCACTGCACCCCGAACGGGTAATCAGCCTTCGGCCGGAATTCCAGGGTGTGCACGGGCAGCGGCGATCCTTCCGCCCCGCGTCCGGAGGAGGTCACCGTCATCGCTGCCTCCGTCAGGGTGTCCAGCATCAGCATTCCCACCTTTGTGCCGTCCGGCGAGGCGGTGGCGGAACAAACACCGTCCGGTGTGCAGCCCTGGTCGATCGAGGCGCTGCCGGGTTGTAATTCGACGTCGGCCTCCTTGCAGGTGCCGTCCTGGCAGGCTTTCAGGTGCAGGGCGCTCACCTGGGGCGCGTAATCAGCGGCGACAGTGACAGACACTGCCGTGGCCTGGGCTATGGCCGGGCAGGGAACGGCGCCGGGACCGGGGCCACACCCGGACGCGAGCCCCGCCGTCGTGATCAATGCCAGGAGAAGCCCTTGCTTGTGCATACTTCAGAGTAGAACCGCAGCCGGGGCTGCGCGCCGGGAAGGGACAACTGGTACAGCCATTGTTATGGCTGGGGTGCCGCTGACACCCAAAAGGAGACCGAAGGCCCCGTGGACAGCGTCCCCAGAATCGCTGAACTGGTACGTGGGAATGAACTGCCGGCTGCGGCTTGACCCGCCGCCGCAGCGACAACGAAAAGCGCCCAAGCCAGGCAACGCCCGGCCGGTCTCTTAGGCAGGCAGGCGGTATCCGCCGTCGTGCAGTTCCGCCAGCCCGTCCGCCAGCAGCCCGGCCAGGGAGCGCTCCAGCTGTTCCGGCGGCGGGTTCAGCCGGTGCAGCGCGGCCAGCGGCACGCCCATCCCCTCCGGTGCGAAGCCCAGGTCGGCAGGCGCATGATGGAACATCTCGGGCGGCACGGGAGCCTCGGCAAGGCGCAGCACAGCCACCACGGCTCCGCGGACCTGGCGGTCCGTGCCGTGCCAGGCCTGGCCTTTGGGAACATACGACGGCGGGGGCTCGCCCGCCGCCAGCCAGGCACAGGAGTCCTTCACCGGGCAGGCCCCGCATTTGGGCACCCGGGCCGTGCACACCAAGGCGCCCAGTTCCATGACCGCAGCGTTCCAGCGCACGGACGTGGCGTTGTCGTCGGGCAGAAGCGAGGCGGCCAGGCGCATCTCTGCAGCGGTCAGGGCAGGGGCCGGAAGAGCGGCGCCGGAGACCAGCCGTGCGTGGACGCGGCGGATGTTGGTGTCCACCACGGTTTCGCGGCGGCCGTAGGCGAAGGCCGCGACCGCTGCGGCGGTGTAGCTTCCCACGCCGGGAAGTGCCAGCAGCCCGGGGTAGGTGTTTGGGACCTTGCCGCCATGCTCCTGGACGATGGCGTTGGCAGCAGCATGCAGCCGCAGCGCGCGGCGGGGATACCCCAGCCGGCCCCAGGCGCGGACGGCCTCCCCGGCAGGCTCGCCTGCCAGGCCGGCAGGAGTTGGCCAGCGTTTTAGCCATTCGTGCCACACCGGCAGCACCCGGACCACTGGCGTCTGCTGCAGCATGATTTCGCTGACCAGGACACCCCACGGGGAACAGGAGGAATCACGCCAGGGCAGGTCGCGGGCGGTCCCGGCGAACCAGCGGGTGATCCTGTCATGCAGTTGCTGGAGCTCCGCGGCGTTGCCCGGCAGGGCTGCGGGCGCTGCTGGAGCGGGAGTCTTCGTATCGATCCCAACACTGTAATGGATGCGTTTCCCAGGCTGGAAACCGGATGCAGCCATCGGTTGGCTGCACGGCGGCGTGGTGGCGGGGCAGAACCCCGCCGGTTCCCTAGCCTAGAAGGATGGGCAAGCAGGGCACTTCATCAGCACGCGGCAAGGCATCGGCATCCGGCTCCAGCAGCGTCCGGAAGCACAGTCCTGCCGTTTACCGCCGGCGGCGGCTGGTGGTTGGCGGCGCGCTGCTGATGGTCGTGGCCCTGGTAGTGAGCGGGTTCGCAATGGCCGGGGTTTTCAACGGGGCTTCCGAGCAGGCCTCATCCACGGACCCGGCAGGCGCTGCAGCCTCCGCGGATCCCACCGCCGGACCTTCGGCTTCCGTGTCAGCCTCCGCTTCCACTGCTCCCACGCCCACCCCTTCCGCCACGCCCACCTGCAACCAGAACCTCGTCACGGTTTCCGCCTCCACGGACAAGGCTGCCTACGGCCCGGACGAAAACCCGCTGCTGACCTTGAAGGTGACGAACGGGGGGACGGTGCCGTGCCAGGTCAACATCGGCACCTCGCAGATGGAGTTCCTGGTGACCAGCGGCCCGGACCGTGTCTTCTCGTCCAGGGACTGCCAGGCAGCCAGCGAAGACCTGGTGAAGGTGATCGCCCCGGGCGCCAGCGAAACCGCCAACTTCCCGTGGTCGCGGAACCGCACCGTGGAGGGCTGCCAGCCGGTGGACGCGAAGCCCGGCGCGGGCGGAGCGTACTACATCTTCACTGCAAGGCTCGGGTCCAAAGCCAGCCCGAAGGCTGTCTTCCAGCTGAACTGACGCTCTTCTTAAATGGGCGCAGGGGTTCTAGAGGAAACGGTCCAGCAGGCTGGCTTCCGCCATTCGGCTCAGGCCCTCACGGACCGTGCGTGCACGCTGGTCACCGATGCCGTCAACGGTCATGAGGTCGTCGATGGTGGCGGCCATCAGGAACTGCAATCCGCCGAAGTGGTCCACCAGCCGGTCGGCGACAGCCTTGGGAACTGCCTTCAGCCCGGACAGCAGCCGGTAGCCTCGGGGCTGGACCACTGCATCCAGGTTCGCCTCGCCGCCGGCGAAGCCGACGATTCCCGAAATCTTCCCGAGATCGATCAGCTCAGTGGGACCGAGATTAACCAGCGCACTGACAGCCTTTTCAATGTCCTCGGCAGAGGCATCGGGGCTTGCGTAGTCGCGGATGATGACGTCGCTGCCCGGGCCGCGGCCCACCGTCAGCTCATCGAGCTGGAGCGACAGGAGCCGGCCGTCTTCGCCGAGTTCCAGGACGTATTGGGAAATTTCTTCTGAGATCCGGCGGACCATTTCCTGCCGTTGCAAGGTAACCGCCACATCCCGGACCGTCACCATCGCCTCGATCTCCAGCGCTGACAGTGAGCTGGTGACCTGGTCAAGGCGCGAACGGTAGCGTTCAAGGGTGGCAAGGGCCTGGTTGGCGCGGGCCAGGACCTTCTCCGAGCCCTCCAGCACGTGCCGCAAACCATTCACGTACAACGCGATGATCTGCATGGACTGGCTGACGGAGATGACGGGAACACCGGTCTGGATGGCAACACGTTCGGCCGTACGGTGGCGGGTGCCGGACTCCTGAGTCTCAATGCTGGAATCGGGCACGAGCTGGACCGCCGCCCGGAGGATGTTACCGGCATCCTTGTCGCAGATGATGGCACCATCCATCTTGGCGAGTTCCCGGAGCCTGGTGGGGGAAAAATCGATGCCGATATCGAAGCCGCCGGAGCAGATGGAGTCTACGGTGCGGTCGGAACCCAGGACGATCAAGGCGCCGGTGCGTCCGCGGAGGATGCGCTCCAGGCCGTCACGAAGGGGAGTTCCGGGTGCCACTCTGCCCAGAGTTGCCCTGAGTGATTCTTCGGGGCTCCGCGCCATAGGTTTTCCCTTCAAAGGTGCGGACCGCCGCCCGCAAGAATGCCGGCTTTCGCGCTTCACCGGCAGGATGAAAAGTACTCATTTTCCCGCAAGCTCAATGATAGGGGCAAGAACTCCAACTTCCGCACGGGCAAGCCCTAAAGTGCCCCGTTTGGGTGTGCGCAAAAGTGGCCGGGAAGCGGTCCGGCCTCCGGCCCGCGGCGAGGTGTTTTTGGTCCCGCTTATCCGGCAGCGCGTGGAAGTGCCCGGCATGGATGCCCCAGGGACGGGTGAGTCCCACGCGTGCACAGTGATGCGGCCGTTTCCCGGTTTTGAACGAAGGGATTTCACCGGCGTTAAGCAGGGCCGGAACCGGCTTGCAGCCCTGCGATAAACTTGGAACTTGGCTGTCCGCCAGGCTGTTACCCGGCCCCAGGGCCGCAATGCCCCGGAGCGCAGTGCCCGGAGAGGCGCCGTCAGCGCCCGGCAGTCCCACCCGCAGCGAAAGTAGCACAGTGTCCCAAGATGTCCTGACCCCCGCCCGGATCTCGGCGATTCACAAAGAGGCAGGCCGCCGTCGGACCTTTGCTGTCATCTCGCACCCCGATGCCGGCAAGTCGACGCTGACCGAGGCGCTTGCACTGCACGCGAAGGTGATCGGTACTGCCGGTGCCTCAAGCGGCAAGGCCAACCGCAAGGAAACCGTCTCCGACTGGATGCAGATGGAAAAGGACCGCGGCATCTCCATCAGCTCCGCGGCGCTGCAGTTCTCCTACCGGGACACCGTCATCAACCTGCTCGATACCCCGGGCCACGCCGACTTCTCGGAAGACACCTACCGGGTACTGGCAGCCGTCGACTGCGCAGTGATGCTCGTGGACGCCGCCAAGGGCCTGGAAACCCAGACCATGAAGCTGTTCGAGGTCTGCAAGCAGCGGAACCTTCCCATCATCACCGTCATCAACAAGTGGGACCGGCCCGGCCTGGACGCGCTGGCTCTGATGGACGAGATCACCGAGCGCACCGGCCTGCAGCCCATGCCCCTGACCTGGGCCGTAGGAATTTCAGGCGACTTCCGCGGCGTCTGGGACCTCCGCAACGACCGCTTCGCCCGCTTCCAGCGCAACAATGCCGGTGCGCAAATCGCCATCACCGAATACTTCACCCCGGAGGAGGCGGCGGCAGACCAGGGCAGCAACTGGTCCGACGCCGTGGACGAGGCCGGACTGGTTATCGAATCGAACCTGGAATTCGACGTCGACGCCTTCCACGCAGGCAAGGCCACCCCCATCCTGTTCAGCTCCGCGGCGCTCAACTTCGGCGTCAAGGAGCTGCTGGACGCGCTGGTGGACTTTGCCCCGCCGGCGGCACCGCGCCCCGACGTGGACGGCACCCCGCGGCCCGTCGAGTCGCCGTTCTCCGGCTTCGTGTTCAAGGTGCAGGCCGGCATGAACAAGGCCCACCGCGACCATGTGGCTTTCATCCGCGTCTGCTCCGGCGTCTTCGAGCGCGGCATGGTGGTCACCCAGACCCGCACCGGCAAGTCCTTTGCAACGAAGTACGCACAGCAGGTGTTCGGCCGGGAACGCGAAGTTATTGACGAGGCCTACCCCGGCGATGTGGTGGGGTTGGTCAACGCCTCGTCCCTGCGCGTGGGTGACAGCCTGTTCCTTGAGGACCCGGTGGAGTACCCCGCGATCCCGCTGTTCGCTCCCGAGCACTTCCAGGTGGCGCGGTCCAAGGACCCCAGCAAGTTCAAGCAGTTCCGCCGCGGCATCGAGCAGCTCGAACACGAGGGCGTCATCCAGGTGCTCCGCTCCGACGTCCGTGGCGACCAGGCGCCGGTGCTCGCCGCCGTCGGACCCATGCAGTTCGAGGTGGTGGAGGACCGCATGGCGCACGACTTCAGCGCCCCCATGCGTTTGGAGCGCCTGCCTTACTCGCTGGCCAGGATTTCGACGGCGGACGCCATGCCGGCGCTTGCCAACGTGCCGGGTGCCGAGGTGCTGCTGCGGTCCGACGGCGAATACCTTGCCCTGTTCAACGACGTCTGGGCGCTGCGGCGGATCGAAAAGAACCACCCGGACCTAACCCTTCTGCCCATCGGCACCCACAACCCCGCGAAGTAGGGCGACATGACTGCATCACCACCACGCGCGCTGGTCACCGGCGCCGGGACCATCAACCCTGTTGGGTCTTCCGTGCCCGAAACCTGGTCCGCCCTTCTGGCGGGCCAGTCCGGTATCGCCGCCCTCAAAGAGGAGTGGGCGGAACAGCTGCCCGTGAAGATGGCCGGACAGGTCACGGCTGACCTCTCGGAGCACCTCAGCACCCGCGAGATGAAGCGGATGGACCGCTGCGGCCAGCTGGCGCTCATCGCGGCACGGGAAGCATGGAAGCACGCCGGCGCCCCCGAGGTGGACCCCGAACGCTTCGCCGTAGTCATCGGCTCCGCCTACGGCGGCCTGGGTTCCACCCTTGAACAGGACCGCACCCTGGCCGCGTCAGGACCGCGCAAGGTCTCGCCGCACACCCTCACCCGCCTGATGGTCAACGGCCCGGCGGCCTGGGTTTCCATCGACCTCGGTGCCCGCGGTGGGGCCCGCACCCCCGTCAGCGCCTGTGCCTCGGGGGCAGAGGCGATTGTCCAGGCAGCCGAGATGATCCGCTCCGGTGCTGCCGACGTCGTGATTGCGGGCGGTGTGGATGCCTCCATTAATGACCTGGTGCTCACCGGCTTTTCCCAGATCCGTGCCCTGTCCACCCGCTCGGAGGATCCGCGGCGCGCCTCGCGCCCGTTCGACGGCGGCCGGGACGGCTTTGTGCTCGCAGAGGGCGCCGGCGTGGTAGTGCTGGAGAGCGAGGAGCACGCGCGCGCCCGCGGCGCGGCGGTACTGGGGTCCGTGGCCGGGGGAGCGGTCACCTCCGACGCCAACGACATCGTGGCAGCGGACCCCGCCATGCAGCGGCGCGTGATGCAGAAGGCGCTGGACTCTGCCGGAATGCAGCCCTCGGACATCGGCTTCGTCCACGCCCACGCCACCTCCACCCCGGTGGGGGACCGGCTTGAAGGCCAGGCCATCAAAGCGGTCTTCGGCGCGGACGTGCCCGTGACCTCCACCAAGGGGCACACCGGACACCTGTTGGGCGGCGCCGGCGCGTTGGCCGCCGTCGTGGTCCTTGAGGCCCTCCGCACTGGCCAGCTCCCGGGCACCCTCAACGTCGAAGAACTGGACCCGGAAGTAGACCTTAACGTCGTAACCGAAGACGTCCACATCCTCCAGCCCGGGTACTCCCCTGCCGGGCTGGTAAACGCCTTCGGCTTTGGCGGGCACAGCGTTGCTTTGGTGATCACCGGAGAGTAGCCCTTATTCCGCACCTTGACCTCGCTGCCCCCGGCCGCGGCACCGGCAACGAGGTCACCATCGACGTGGTGTACGGCGGCGACGACCTCGCCGAAGTAGGCCGGCTCACCGGGCTGGGAGCCGACGGCGTCATTGCAGCCCAGACCGGCAGGCAATGGACAGGGGCGTTCGACGGCTTTGCCCCGGCTCTACCTACCTGGTGGGCGAAAACGGCTCGCTCAACGTCCCGCGCCGCAGCTCGCCCCGCACTGCCGTGCCCGCGGGATCCGTCGCGCTGGGTAGGCCTTTCGCCAAGACTGCCTTAGGCGCGGCCGGGAACCGCTGCCTCCAGTTCGAGGTCCTCGACCTCGGCCGCGGGCTCATTCCCGCTGCGGCGCTCCTTCAGGAAGTACACCAGGCCTGCGGCGATGGTGGAGGCGGCCGCGAGTGCGAACAGGCCGGGGATGACGCTACCCGTTTGCTCCTTGATGATGCCGAAGCCGAAGGGGGCAACAAAGCCGCCCAGGTTCCCAAGCGAATTGATGATGGCGATGGCGGGGGCCAGGACCAGCGGGTGCAGGCCCGCCTGCGGGATGGTCCAGAACAGGGGTGAGGCACTCTTGAAGCCCATGGCGGCGATGGCCAGGAAGACCAGGGCCATGACGGGCGAGGCGATGGCCGCGGCGAACGTCCCCACGGCGGCAACGAGCAGGGCAACCACCAGCAGCGGGCGCTTGGACCTGGCCTTGTCCTGCAGCTTCGCCGCAAAGTACATGGCGAAGACGGCACAGATCCACGGGATCGAAGAGAGGAACCCGACGGTGAGGTCCGTTGTGCCAGGAATCTGTTTGATGATGCTGGGCAACCAGAAGGTGTTGGCGTAAATGGACAGCTGCACGGAAAAGTAGATGCCGCACAGCAGCAGGATCTGCGGGTTGAGCAGCATTTTCCAGCGGTTTACCTTGCCGCCGTCGTGCTGGGCGTGCTGGGCGTCCTCGTCGCTGATGGCGTGGCCGAGGGCTTCCTTTTCGGCCGGGGACAGCCACTTGGCGTCCTGGATTTTTGCGTCCAGGAGGAAGTAGACGATGATGCCCACTACTACGGAGAGGGCGCCTTCGAATCCGAAGAGCCACTGCCAGCCACGAAGCCCCAGGGCGCCGTGAAGGCTCAGCAGCATGCCGGCGATGGGCCCGGAAATTGCCGCCGCGATGGAGGAGCCGGCGATAAAGATTGCCGTCGCCTTGCCCCGCTGGCCAGCCGGAACCCAACGGGCGAAGTAGAAGATGACGGCCGGGAAGAAGCCTGCCTCCGCGGCGCCCAGCAGGAAGCGCAGGACGTAGAACATGGTTTCGTTCTGCACGAACGCCATCAGGAAGGAAACAGTGCCCCAGCTGACCATGATCCTGGTCAGCCAGACCTTGGCGCCGTACTTTTCCATCATCACGTTGCTGGGAAGTTCAAAGATGGCGTAGGCGATGAAGAACAGCCCGGCACCGAAACCATATGCGGCGGCACCAATGCCTACGTCGGCCTGGAGGTGGTCCTGGGCGTAGCCGATGTTCGACCGGTTCAGCTGGTTGCAGACCAGCATGACCAGCATGATTGGCAGCACGCGCTTGAAGAACTTCCTGGTGGCAAAGGCCACGTCCGAGACAGCATTGTCCACAGACTTCATTGAATGTATTTCCTTTGGGGTAGATAACGCAGGCCGGCTGCGGGGCTCAACAAAGTAGTGGGGCCGGTGACGCGACCCCACTACTTTACCGAACAGTGCTAGCGGAGGATTGCTGCCCGACAGTGCTACCGTCCAGCGTTACCGAACAAGGCAGGGCCGCTTGGGGTCGAAGGACCAGCCCTCAATGTAGTACTGCATGCCGATACTGTCGTCCCGCGCATCAAGGCCGTGCTCCAGGTACAGCTTGTGCGCTTTGTCCAGGGCTTCACGGTCCAGTTCAATGCCCAGGCCGGGGGCTGCCGGAACCTCGATGGCCCCGTCCTTGATCTGCAGCGGTTCCTTGGTGAGCCCCTGGCCGTCCTGCCAGATCCAGTGTGTGTCCAGGGCCGTGATTTCGCCGGGCGCCGCAGCGCCGGTATGGGTGAACATGGCAAGCGAGATGTCGAAGTGGTTGTTCGAGTGCGAGCCCCAGGTGAGGCCGAACTCGTGGCACATCTGGGCAACCCGGACCGAGCCGTGCATGGTCCAGAAGTGTGGGTCGGCCAGGGGAATGTCGACGGCGTTGCTGCGGATGGCGTGCGACATTTCCCGCCAGTCCGTGGCAATCATGTTCGTGGCTGTCTTCAACCCGGTAGCCCGGCGGAATTCCGCCATGACCTCGCGGCCGGAGAAACGGCCTTCAGCTCCGCACGGGTCCTCGGCGTAGGCCACGACGCCCTGCATCCTCTTGCCCAGCCTGATTGCTTCGTCCAGGAGCCAGCCGCCGTTGGGATCGAGGGTGACGCGGGCGTCGGGGAAGCGCTTGGCCAGGGCGGTGACAACGTCCACTTCGTCGTCGCCGGACAGCACCCCTCCCTTGAGCTTGAAGTCACTGAACCCGTACCGTTCCTGCGCGGCTTCAGCCAGGGCAACCACGGCCTCCGGAGTCATGGCTTCCTGCCGGCGCAACTCCTCCCACCTGTCTGCCGGTGCATCCTCCACCAGGTAGGGAAGATCCGTCCGCTTGTGGTCGCCCACGAAGAAGAGGTAACCGAGCATCGGAACGGAGGTGCGCTGCTGCCCGTCGCCGAGCAGTTCAGCTACCGGGACCCCGAGGAACTGGCCGTGGAGGTCCAACAACGCGGACTCGACGGCGGTGACCGCGTGGACCGTGGTGCGCAGGTCAAAAGTCTGCAGGCCACGGCCGCCGGCGTCCCGGTCCGCGAACTCAGCCGCGATTTCACGGAGGAGCGAGCGGTAGCGGGCCACGGGCTTCCCGTTGATCAGGGCGCCGGCTTCTTCCATGGTGGTGCGGATCTTCTCGCCGCCAGGAACTTCGCCCAGGCCGGTCCGGCCGTCCGAATCGGTGATGATCACAACGTTCCGGGTAAAGAACGGGCCGTGCGCTCCGCTGAGGTTCATCAGCATGCTGTCGTAGCCGGCAACCGGGACAACCTCGACCCTGGCGATGGTTGGCTGGAAGGTCATGCGCTAATTCCTGCTTTCTGTGCTTCGGCGGCTTCCACGACGCCGTCGATCCTGCGGTTCAGGTGCCAGGGATTGGCGTCCTGCAGCGGGGCCGGGAGGAGTGCCTGGGGGATGTTCTGGTAGGCGACGGGGCGCAGGAAGCGGTTGATTGCGAGGGTGCCGACGGAGGTGGTGCGGGAGTCGGAGGTGGCGGGGAAGGGTCCGCCGTGGACCATGGCGTGGCCCACTTCGACGCCGGTGGGCCAGCCGTTGACGATGATGCGGCCCACTTTCTGCTCGAGGGCCGGGATCAGGGGCGCCGCGGTGGGGTAGTCCTCTTCAGTGAGCTGCAGTGACGCGGTGAGTTGGCCTTCGAGCCGGGTAACGGCTTCGAGGAGTTCGTCGATGGTCTTGTAACGGATGACGAGGCTGGCGGCGCCGAAGATCTCCTCATGGAGGACATGGTTGGTGACGAAGTCGCGGACCTGGGTGCCGAAGATGGTGGGCGCGGGGGCGTTCTTGGTTTCCCCTTCCAGTCCCTTCCCTATGAGGTCCACGCCTGTTGCGCTGCCGAGGGCTTCGGTTCCGGCGTTCCAGGAACCGGCGATGCCTTCGGTGAGCATGGTCTGCCCGGCGCACGCGGAGACAGCGCGTGCGACGGCGGCAGCGAGTTTATCCCCTGCCTCGCCTTCAGGGGCGAAGAGCAGGCCGGGGGAGGTGCAGAGCTGTCCTGAGCTGGCGGTGACGGAGGTGACGTACTGCTGCGCCAGGGCGTCGACGTCGCCTTTCAGTGCGCCTTCGAAGACGAACACCGGGTTGAGCGAGGACATTTCGGCATACACGGGAATGGGCTCGCGGCGGGCGGCCGCGGTCTTCATCAGCGCGATGCCGGCAGCCTGGGAGCCGGTGAAGCCGACGGCCTTGATGGCGGGGTCGGCGACGAGGGCCTGTCCGATGCTGGCACCGGGTCCGTAGACCAGGGAGAAGACGCCGGGGTGCAGGCCGAAGTCCTTGGCGGCCTTGACCACGGCCTGGCCAACGAGTTCACCGGTACCGGGGTGGGCGTTGTGGGCCTTGAAGACCACGGGGCAACCTGCGGCGAGGGCTGAGGCGGTGTCGCCGCCCGCCGTCGAGAAGGCCAGCGGGAAGTTGCTGGCACCGAACACGGCGACGGGGCCGAGCGGGATTTGGCGCTGGCGGATGTCCGCGCGCGGAAGCGGGGTGCGGTCCGGGATGGCGGGATCAACGCGGACGCCGCGGAAGTCACCCTGGCGCACCACCATTGCGAAGAGGCGCAACTGGCCGGTGGTGCGGGCACGTTCGCCCTGCAGGCGGGCGGCGGGAAGGCCCGTTTCCTGGCTGGCCCGGGTGATGAGTTCCTCGCCGATGGCCTCGATGTTGTCCGCGATGGCTTCGAGGAATCCGGCGTGCGTTTCCGGGTCCAGCGTTGAGAAGGAAGGGTAAGCTTCCGCAGCCGCGGTGGTAGCCAGCTTCAGCTGCTCCCCGGTGATCAGCGAATACGCGGGGTGGAGCTGTTCATTGGTGGCCGGGTTGTAGCCGTGGGCTGTCTTGCCGTCGCCGACGACGGTATGTCCGGCGATCAGGGAGTGTCCGGTGAGGGTCACGATTGTTCCTCCTGGGAAGCGGTGGATCAGGGAACTGTCAGGAAACGCGGGCAATCAGGGCCTTGAGCTCTGCGAGGTCCTGCTCGGCGAGGTTCTGCAGCGGCGGGCGGACCGGGCCGGCCGAGCGGCCGATGGCGTCAAGGCCGCCCTTGACGATGGAGACAGAGTAACCCTTCACCCGGTCGCGGATGTCAAGGTAGGGGATCACGAAGTCGTTGAGCCTCTTGTTGACGGCCGCACGGTCGTTGTTGCGCACATCCTGGTAGAAGTCCAGGGCGAACTGCGGCACGAAGTTGTACATGGCGCTGGAGTAGGTGCTCATGCCCAGCTGCAACAGCGGCAGGGCGAATGTCTCTGCGGTGGGGAGGCCACCGAGGTAGAAGAGCCTGTCGCCGAGCTTGGCGTAGACGCGGGCATCGTGCTCAAGGTCGCCGACGCCGTCCTTGAAGCCGATCAGGTTTTCGTGCCGGTCTGCGAGGGTGGCAACGGTGGTGTCCTTGTAGATGGCGTTGGCGCGGTTGTAGATGATGACACCCAGGGAGGTGGCGCTGCAGATGGCGCTGACGTGATCGGTCAGGCCGGCCTGGTCGGCTTCGGTCAGGTATGGCGGGAGGAGCAGCAGGCCGTCCGCGCCTGCTGCTTCGGCAGCCCTGGCGTTCTCGATGGCCTGTGCCGTGGAGCCACCGGCCGAGGCAAGCACAGGAACCTGGTTGCCGACCTCTTCGACGGCGGTGCGGACCACGTGCTCGGATTCAGCCGGGGTGAGGGAGAAGCCTTCGCCGGTGCCGCCGGCGGCAAACAGGCCTGCCACGGGAAAGCTGGCCTGCCAGGCAAGGTGCTTGCGGTAGTTCTCCTCATCGAACTGCAGCTGGGCGTCAAAGGACGTCACCGGGAACGACAGCAGGCCGTCTTTCAAGGTATTTGCCAGTTCCTGGGGGGTGTACTTTGCCACGATGTGGTCCTCCGGTGTGTGCGCCGCGGGCGGCAGGCTGATGATTCCTCTCCAGACTAGGAGCGCCGCTGATGCCTGTCTAAGTGCATTTTTATATTTATTGATACCTTCAAGGAATGGTCGCGGGAGGGGCCGTAATTATTCCATGTCAAACTCGAGGCCCCGCAGAAGGCGGGCCAGGGCAGGGTTGGTGATCCTGCGGTTCCACAGCGCATGCAATTCCACCTGTTCCCCCCTCCCAGCTTCCAGCGGCAGGAACTCCACGCCCTTGATGCCCAGCATCGTGGCCGAGTGGGGTACGAAGGCCAGCCCGCGCTTGGCCGCCACGAGCGAGACCATGGTGAGGATCTGGCTGACTGTGTGCACCACATTGGTGTGCCGGATTGGCACCATGCGGACCACAAGATCGTAAAAATAGCGGGCCTGGGTGGGGGAGTGCATGATCAGGCGTTCGTCCTTGAAGTCCTCGGCGGTGACGTCCCGTCCAAGCAGGGTCAGGGGATGGCCTGACGGGACCGCCAGCACCATGGACTCGCGGTAGAGCAGGTGGGAATCAAAGGTCTCGCTGTCAAAGGGAGGGCGCGCGAAGCCAAGATCGAGCTCGCCGGTGAGCAGGCCGTTGAGCTGCTCACGGGTAACCAGCTCCTGCAGGTCGATGTCCACGTCCGGCATGATCCCGGAGACCTCCTCCAGTAACGGGCCCAGGATGCTGAAACCGCTGGCGGCCGTGAAGCCGATCCGCAGGACGCCGGAGCGTCCGGACGCGATCCGGCGGGCGGTCAGGGGGGCGCGTTCTGCCAGCGCCACGAGCCGGCGGGCTTCCTCAAGGAACATCCGGCCCGCCGAGGTGAGTTCCACGCGCCTGTTGTCCCGCTCCAGGAGTTCTGCGCCGACGATCTTTTCCAGTTTCTGGATCTGCCGGCTCAGCGGAGGCTGGGTCATGTTGAGGCGCTCGGCTGCCCGCCCGAAGTGCAGCTCTTCTGCGACTGCTATAAATCCCGCCAGCTGGTCAAACGTAAACATGATGCCTTCCCGGTATCACTTGATGCCCATTTGGGCTTAGACAGGCATCATAACGCGTCCCTAAACTCGGTTCAGCAACCCGAAGTGATTCGGTTCACAGCACCGTCCGGGAGTATCCCGGAGTCTTTATGAGGAGTCCCAATGAAGCACTTCCCCACACGCCGTACTGTCCTCGGCGCGGCCTCGGCCATCACGCTGCTGGCCATGACTGCCTGCGGCAACGTAGCCGGCGGCCAGTCCAACTCGGCCGAGTACCCCTCCGGGCCGGTCAACCTAACGGTCGGCCAGGCAGCCGGCGGCAGCACCGACCTGATCGCCCGGGCGCTTGCAGAGGGAGCCTCCAAGACCCTTGGCAAGCCGATGCCCGTGGTGAACAAGCCGGGTGCCAACGGCGCCCTCGCCACCAAGGAAGTTGCCGGCAAGCCCGCGGACGGGCAGGAACTCGTTCTGTTGAACGCGTCGCTGATCACCATCACGCCCCTCGCAGTGTCACAGGACGAGGCAGTGAACATCGACGACCTGGACGTCATCGCAGGGCTGTCGCAGGATGACTACGTCCTGGTGGCCAGCCCCGAATCCGGCTTCAAGTCCTTCAAGGACGTCACCGACGCCGGGCGCAGCGTCACCTTCGGCACCACGGGTGTCGGCACCGGCAGCCAGCTGGCGCAGACCGTACTCTTCAAGCAGGCCAACGTGACCGGCACGGACATCCCCTTTGACAGCGGCAAGCCTGCGCTGACTGCTGTCCTGGGCAACCAGGTGGAACTAGCCACCATCCAGCTTGGCGAGGCCATGCCGCAGATCGAGGCCGGAAAGGTGTCCCCGCTGCTGGTGTTCTCGGAGGAGCGCAACAGCTTCCTGCCGGATACGCCCTCCGCCAAGGAAGCAGGCTACGACGTTCCCGTGGCGCAGTACCGGGCCGTCGCCGCTCCCAAGGGCACCCCGCAGGAGGTCAAGGACAGGCTCCTTGCTGCCTTCCAGGAAGCCTTCAAGACCGAGGCGTACCAGGAGTTCAACAAAAAGAACATGCTGACCCCCAAGGAGATCTCGGGTGAAGAAGTTGTCACCGAGTGGAAGGACTACGCAGCAAAGTACAAGGAACTGGTGGAGAAGTACGACATCAACCTCGGCGGGGCCAAGTAGTAATGGAGACCACTCCTGCAGTGTCCGCCCGACGGGGCGGCAGTCCTGCTGCCCCGTCCGGCGGGGACGCCGACCACGAAGTCCCCGAAGCCCTTACTCCTGAGCAGCTCGCTGCCCAATGGGAAGAGGAGAAACCGCCGGCCGCCGGCGCCCTTGCCAACATGGCGTCCTCCCTGGTGGTCCTCGGTGTGGGCATCGGCGCTGTAGTCCTCTCCGTTGCGATGGGACTGGGCACACCTGCCAGCCCTCAGCCCGGCCTCTGGCCGTTCATCATCAGCTGCGTCATGGTGGCCCTGGGCCTGTTCCAGCTCCTCCTGGGCCGGCATAACCGGGACGCCGAAAAGTTCACGCGCATGTCAATGGCCCCCCTTACCGGGCTGGTCACCCTCGCCGCCATGGTGGCCCTCATGCCGCTCATTGGTTTCGAGATCCCCGGACTGGTGCTGTGCATCGTTTGGATGCGCTTCCTCGGCGGCGAGACCTGGCGCTCCACGCTCCTGGTCAGCACCGTCGTCATCGCGTCTTTCTACGGCATCTTTGTCCTGGCGCTCGGCACTTCCATTCCCCACCTCTTCTAGGAGACACCCGTGGATTTTCTGAATCCCGTCATCAACGGATTTGGGGTTGTCCTGGAGCCGACCAACCTCCTCTACTGCCTGATCGGCGTCGTCATCGGCATGCTGATCGGCGTGCTGCCCGGATTGGGGCCGGCAGCGACCATCGCCATCCTGCTTCCGCTGACCTACAACGTCGAGCCCGTCACCGCCATCATCATGCTTGCGGGCATCTTCTATGGCGCCCAATACGGCGGCACCATCACGTCGGTGCTCCTGCGGCTGCCCGGTGAAGCATCGTCAGTGGTTACGGTCTTTGACGGCTACCAGATGGCAAGGCAGGGCAAGGCAGGTACGGCGCTTGGCCTTGCAGCCATCGGCTCCTTCGTAGGCGGCACTGCAGCGATCGTCGGCCTGACCTTTTTGGCGCCCATCGTTGCCAGCTTCGCGCTGGACTTCGGCCCGCCCGAGTACACGGCCCTGGCCCTGCTGGGCATCCTGCTCGTGGCCACCATCAGCAACGGCGCAAAGGCCAAGGCCCTCATTGCGGCGGCCCTTGGGCTCCTGCTCGCTACAGTGGGCCGGGACATCTTTACAGGTGAAAGCCGCTTCACCTTCGGCAGCATGCAGCTGGCTGACGGCATCGACTTCGTACCTATCGCCATGGGCCTCTTCGGCCTGGGCGAGATCCTCTACAACCTGGAGGAACGGCACCGGGCCGCGAAAGCGCCGTCGAGGGTGGCCAACGTCTGGCCGTCCCGCCAGGACCTCAAGCAGGCCTCCGGCTCCATCGGCCGCGGTTCTGTCCTTGGCTTCTTCCTGGGCATCCTGCCCGGCGGCGGCGCCACCATCGCATCCATGGCCTCCTACGCGATGGAAAAGAAACGGGCCAAGCAACCCGAGCGGTTCGGCAAGGGGGCTCCGGAAGGCGTCGCAGGTCCCGAGACGGCCAACAACGCGGCCGCAACCTCCTCCTTCATCCCCCTGCTGACGCTTGGCATCCCGGCCAACGCCACCATGGCGTTGATGTTCGGTGCACTGCTCATCCAGGGCGTAACCCCCGGTCCGCAGCTGGTGGAGCAGAACCCGGAGCTGTTCTGGGGTGTGGTCAACTCCATGTACATCGGCAACATCCTGCTGCTGATCATGAGCCTTCCGCTGGTGGGTCTCTTCGTACGGATCCTGCGTGTCCGCGCCGCCATCCTGGCGCCCATCACTGCACTCATCACGCTGCTGGGTGCGTACACCATCAACAACAGCATGTTCGACGTCACGCTCGTGGTGGTCTTCGGCATCATCGGCTACCTGATGAAGAAGTTCGGCTTCGAGCCTGGCCCCCTGGTGCTGGCCTTCGTCCTGGGTGAACTGCTCGAAAGCTCCATGCGCCGCTCACTGCTGGTCTTCGGCGGCGACCCGCTGGGCTTCTTCGGCCGCCCCATCTCAGCCACGTTGCTCGTTGTTTTTGTCCTGGTAGCCGTTCTGCCGGTCATCCGCACCTTTATCGCCAAGCGCAAGTCGCCCGTTGCCGCATCGGCCGCCCGGCCGGACATCAAGGAGAAAGTATGAGCATCGTCGTCGGATTCGTCCCAACACCGGCAGGAGAAGCCGCACTGAAGGCCGGCATCGCCGAAGCCCGCCTGCGGAATGAGGATCTCCTGATCGTCAACTCTGCAAGGGAGGGTGCGCTGGTGGACAAGTCGGTGGCGCCGGATGACTTGCTGGAGCAGGCTGCCCGCCGGGCCACCGAGGCCGGCGTCCAGGCGAGCGTCATCCAGCCGCCATACCAGCATGACCTCGCCGACGAATTCCTGGACGTGGCCAGGGACGCCAACGCTTCGCTGATTGTCATTGGCCTCCGGCACCGCACACAAGTGGGGAAGTTCATCCTGGGCAGCCATGCGCAGCGCATCCTCATGCAGGCGGACCGTCCTGTTCTGGCGGTCAAGGCCGACGGCGGCAACTTCTAATCACGAGCCCCTTGGGAAGGTGCCATGTACATCAGTAAACCAGCCCGCGGGTGAGCGATGAAGGCCGTGCCCATCCCTGACTGGGCGAAACTCGACCGCAGGGACCACATCGAAGTCGTTGTGCCCGGGCGCGGCTTTCCTGCGCAGGCGGCCCGAGCCCCCGGCTGTCACGACGACCGTCGGACGTGTTCGGCCAGGGCATCAAGGACCGGCAGCTGGCCTTTCACCAGCTTGATCCTTGCCTCCTGTTCCGAAAACCAGCGGGCGTCGTCAATTTCCGGGTAGTGCTGGATTATGCCGGACCCCTTCGGCCACTCCAGGGGGAAGGTGTTGCTGACGATCCGTTCGGGCAGGAAGTCCTGCTCCGCCGCGTAGACGGTAATGACCTTTCGGGACGGCTGGCGGAATTCACCGAGGTGAAGGTAGTCGGCGGCCGGTGCGGGAGTTCCCATTTCCTCTGCGAATTCGCGGAGGGCGGCCGCCAGCGGATCCTCGTCCTCCGTGTACTCGCCTTTTGGAATGGACCAGGCGTGGGCATCCTTGCTGGCCCAGAACGGCCCGCCCATGTGGGCAATCCACACCTCCAGCCCGTCCGGTTCAGCGGACAGGTTGCCCGCGTGCGGACCATAGCCAGGGCCGGATGCGCTGCCCGTGCCCAGCCTGTACAGAAGAATTCCTGCACTTCGAACCGGCATGTGTCCTCCATTTTCAGCAGCATTTCAAAAGAAGCGAATTCGCCGTCATGCGTTAACCCGCAGTTCACGGCACTGCTTTAGGTTATTCCTTCAAGCACTTTGCTCGAAGGGACCCGTCATGGCCAATATTGCTGAGGTTTTGGGGCGGCTGACGCCGGAAGAACTTGATGAGCTTCGCAGCCTCGGCCCGCAGGGCCACCTGCCAAGGCACCTGCTGGATGCCCTGGACCGCGCGGCCGGCGGTCCCGGCTCCGGGCGTGGATACTACGTTCCCACGGGAAACGTGAATGCCACCGGAGGCCCGCTGCTGGCGCTGCGCAGCGACGTGTCCGGCTGGCTCTTCAACTTCCAACGGGACGAACCGGACCAGATGCCGCGCCACCCTTAGGCGGCGGGGTCGCGGTCAGCGGACGCTGTCCAATCAACAGGCGTTACCCGATCAACAGACTCAGCGCCTCGGTCAGGTGCTCTACTTCCCGGACCGAAAAGCCGGCGGGCACTGGCCCGGGTCCCGTGTGGCTGGCCGGGACCACGGCATGGGTGAAACCCAGCCGGTGGGCCTCCTGGATACGCTGGTTGATGCCGGGTACGGGCCGGACTTCGCCCGCGAGCCCCACCTCGCCGAACGCAATCAGGCGGATGGGCAGCGGCTTGCGTGCCTTCGCCGAGGCAACAGCCAGGGCAACAGCAAGGTCCGTGGCGGGCTCACTGAGTTTCACACCGCCTACAGTGGCCACATAGGAATCGTCCTTGTGCAGGAGGGTTCCGGCGCGTTGCTGCAAGACGGCCAGCAGCATGGAGACCCGTGAGCTGTCCAGCCCGCTGGTGGCCCGGCGCGGCTGCGAGTTGGGGCTTTCGGCAAGCAGCGACTGCACCTCCGCAAGCAGGGGACGGCGGCCTTCCATCGTGACGGTGATGCAGGTGCCGGAGACCGGGTCCTTGGTACGGCTGACGAAGAGACCGCTGGGATCCGTGAGGCCTTCGATCCCGTTCTCGTTCAGGTCAAAGCAGCCGACGTCATCGGTGGGCCCGTACCGGTTCTTGACGGCACGGAGCAGCCGCAGCCGCGAATGCCGTTCGCCTTCGAACTGGCACACCACGTCCACGAGGTGCTCCAGCAGCCGCGGACCGGCAATGGACCCGTCCTTGGTCACGTGGCCCACCAGCAGCGTGGTCATGTTTCGGCGCTTGGCCGCTGCAATGATGGAAGCGGCAACTTCGCGGACCTGAGAAACGCCGCCGGCACTTCCGTCCACGTCAGCGCTGCTGAGGGTCTGGACCGAGTCCACGATCAGGAGCCGCGGCTCGACCTTTTCCACCTGCCCCAGCGCCTGGCCAAGGTCCGTTTCTGCGGACAGGTACAGGGACTCCGCGACGGCGTCTATCCGCTCCGCGCGCAGCTTCACCTGGGCTGCTGATTCCTCGCCGGTCACATACAGCACGTCCTGCGCGGTCCGGGCGAACTTGGCGGCCACATCCAGCAGGAGGGTGGATTTGCCGACGCCGGGCTCCCCGGCGAGCAGGATCACAGCCCCCGGAACCAGTCCGCCGCCCAGCACCCGGTCCAGTTCGTCCACGCCAGTGGGCATGAAGGCGGCAGTGGTGGCGTCCACCTCCGCAATCCGGCGGGCCGGCTCTACAACTGTTGTGGCCGCCGTCGTACGCGCCACCGCTGTGCCCGTTTCCTCAACGGTGCCCCACGCCTGGCACTCACCGCAGCGCCCCACCCACTTGACGGTGGTCCAGCCGCACTCCGCGCACTTATAGCCGGGTGCCTTGGACGCCCGTGAAGTCTTTGTTGCCATGGGTCAACCCTAAAGGCGGGCACCGACATTCCCCGCCTGCCCGCCCGGCGGGACAGGCCCAACCGCCGGGTCCCGCTAAGCTGCGCTAAAGTGCCGGCAGGATGTCCCGTGCCTCGCGGGCATCCATCCCGGTCGCCTCGAGCAAGTCCACCATCAGCGGCCGGTACAGCATTACCACCGTCTCGCCCTCCAGGCGCTGTACTTCCAGCAGCTTCGGGTGCAGACGCAGCGCGATCTCGCTGAGGTCCCGGCGGGCCGTACGCACATGGGCGCGACGTACGCCGTCGTGCGTTTCCGCCAGCCCCAGCGACAGCTCGTCAATCGCGGCAGCGGTCTCCTGGAGCACCTCGGCGATGTTTTCGGTGGCCTCGTCCGAAAGCGCGGCGTGGTTGATGGCGCTGGTAAGCCGCCGCGCGAAAACCCTGCTGTTTCGAAGCGCCAGGTCAATAAAATCCAGCGACTGCTTCAGCTGGTCCAGTTCCTCCCGATGCCGGCGGTAGGCGGGCGCCAGCCTGGCAACCTCACCCGACGCCCGCAGGGAATGACGCATGCCGTCCACCAGCGGCTGGCAGTTCCGGCCCCGCACCAGCGCGTGCCACGCCCTGGTGGAATCGCTGTCCGCCAGCGCCTCGGCGCATTCACGCAGCACTTCCGCAAGCTCATGCAGCAGCTTTTGGACGTCCTTGCGCGGCTCGCGGCGCGGGTCCTTGGGTGCCACGATGGTCACCAGCAGGGCGAACAGCCCTCCAATGACGGCGTCGATGCTCCTGGTAAACGGACCGCCGGACGGGGCCGGCAGCAGCACCACCAGCAGCGACTGCAGCGCCAGCTGCGTGGTGAAGATGTTGCCGCTGTCCAGGAAACGGGCAAGCAGGATGGAGAACAAAAGGACGATGGCGGCCTGCCAGATACCGCCGCCCAGCCAGTGCAGGAGCAGGTCGCCCACCGCGATGCCGATGGTGCAGCCCAACCCAACCTCCAGCACCCGCCGCAGCCGCGGCTCACGCGAGAAGCCCAAAGCAATCAGCGACGAGGTGGCGGCGAAAAGGGGACCGGAGTGGCCCAGAACGTATTCGGCAAACGCGTAAGCGCCCACGGCGCAGACGGTCATCTGGATGGCCGGAACAAGGGAGTTGCGGCTCCTGATCAGGCCGGTGCGGACCCGGCCGTGGAGGAACCGCCTGCCTGCGGAGAGTCCTGCTGCGGGGGCCATGCCGTCCAGTCTATTTGCTGCCGGCGCACTACGACCGGGGATGTGATCTGCGCAATGGTGACCCGGCATTCGTAAACCAAAATCCTGCCGTCGTTAATATTCCGTTCACCTTTGGCAGCCCATCCTGTTACCTGCAGCCCATAACTTTCTTGGAGGTACAGAACGTACGCATCGCGCAGCAGGGTTCTCCGTCCCTGCCCCGCACTGAATAACCCTGGAAGGGGTACACCTAGTGAAGGCACTCCGCTTTGGCCGCCACGCGGCTATCGCTGCTATCGCAGCCGGCGCACTCGCGCTGACCGCCTGCGGTTCAGACAACGCCACCGGCACCACGCCTGCAGGCGAGCAGACTTCGTCCGGTCCCAAGGTGACCGGCACGCTTACCGGCATCGGCGCATCCTCCACCGGTGCAGCAATGGACGCCTGGAAGGCCGGCTTCGCCGCTGCCAACTCCGGCGCCACCGTACAGTACTCCCCGGACGGCTCCGGTGCGGGCCGCAAGGCAATCATCGACGGCTCGGCCCAGTTCGCCGGCTCGGACGCCTACCTGAAGGACGAGGAGCTTGAAAGCTCCAAGGCCGTCTGCGGCCCCGACGGCGCCATCAACATCCCGGTGTATATCTCCCCGATCGCCGTGGCCTTCAACCTGCCCGGCATCACCGAGCTGAAGCTCGATGCAGCCACCGTGGCCAAGATCTTCCGCGGCGAAATCGCGAACTGGAACGACCCCGCCATCGCCGCCCTGAACGAAGGCGTCACCCTGCCTGACCTGAAGGTCACCCCGGTGAACCGCTCGGACGACTCGGGCACCACCACCAACTTCACCGACTACCTGGCATCCGCTGCCCCGGAAGTCTGGACGGACAAGTCCTCCGGCGTGTGGCCTGCCAGCCTGCAGGGTGAGAACGCCAAGGGCACCTCCGGTGTGGTCAAGACCGTCACCGACACCCCCGGTGCCGTGACCTACGCCGACGACTCCGCAGTGGGCGGCTCGCTGGGCACCGCCTCCATCAAGGTGGGCGAGGAGTTCGTGAAGATCTCTGCCGAGGCAGCAGCCAAAGCCGTCGAGGCCGGCTCGCCGGTTGAAGGCCGCTCCGCCAACGACATCGCGATCAAGCTGGACCGCAAGACCACCGCTTCCGGCGCCTACCCGATCGTGCTGGTTTCCTACCACGTAGTCTGCAGCGCCTATGACAGCCAGGAGACCGCCGATTTGGTCAAGGCCTTCGAGAGCTACGTAGTCTCCGAGGAAGGCCAGCAGACGGCCGCGGATTCGGCGAAGTCAGCACCGCTCTCCTCCGCCCTGGCCGAGAAGGCTGCTACGGCCATCGAGTCCATCAAGGTCAAGTCCTAATCAGCGCACCACTAACCGGGTTCCCCGCCTGCCGAAAGGCAGCGCGGGGAACTTCGGTTTGGACGCACCATTTCCAGTGTCAGTAAACGATCGAAGGGCCGTCGAATGACCGCCACCTCCCTGACCAGCACCCAGGGCGCCGGCCGTGCCGGTGACAAAGTCTTCTCCGGCGCCGCGCTGGCCGCCGGCTGCCTTATCCTCGCCGTGCTGTTCGGCGTCGCGCTGTTCCTGGTGGTCCAGGCGATTCCGGCGCTGACCGCCCCCGCGGCCGAAATCCAGGGCGGCGAAGGTTTCTTCGCCTACATCTGGCCGATCGTGGTGGGCACACTCATCGCTGCCGTGATCGCGCTGGTCATCGCCACGCCCATCGCCATCGGCGTTGCCCTGTTCATCTCCCACTTCGCCCCCCGCGGGCTGGCTTCCGGCCTGGGCTACGTGGTGGACCTGCTCGCGGCCATCCCGTCCGTCATCTACGGTGCCTGGGGCGCGGCGTTCCTGGCCAAGGAAATCTCCCCGGCCTACAACTGGCTGGCGGAGAACATGGGCTGGCTGCCCATCTTCCAGGGACCGGCCTCCGCCACCGGCAAGACCATCCTCACGGCCGGTATTGTCCTGTCGGTCATGGTGCTGCCCATCATCACCTCGCTGTCCCGCGAAATCTTCCTGCAGACCCCCAAACTGCATGAAGAGGCCGCCCTGGCACTCGGTGCCACCCGCTGGGAAATGATCAAGATGTCCGTCCTCCCCTTCGCGCGGCCGGGGATCATCAGCGCCGTCATGCTGGGCCTTGGCCGCGCACTGGGCGAGACCATGGCTGTGGCCCTGGTGCTCTCCTCCGGCGCGCTGACCGCCAGCCTGATCCAGTCGGGCAACCAGACCATCGCCGCGGAGATCGCCTTGAACTTCCCCGAGGCAAGCGGGCTCAAGGTCAGCACCCTGATCGCCGCCGGCCTGGTCCTGTTCGTCATCACCCTGGCCGTGAACATGATCGCGCGCTGGATCATCACCCGGCACAAAGAATTCTCGGGAGCCAATTAAATGACCTCCACGCTCACCCCGGTGCGCAGCAAGCACTCGGCACTCACCAAGGGCCAGCTGCCCAAGTACGCCCCCTACGTGGTCCTGGCCGGCGCGCTCATCATCGGCGCCGCCATCCTGGCCCTGCTCGGCTTCAACGCCTTCGGCTGGGGCATCGTCTCGGCGCTGCTGTTCGCCGTCGGGCTGGTGTCCTGGAGCGCCATGGTGGAGGGATCCCGAAAGGCCAAGGACAAGCTGGCCACCTGCCTGGTGGTGGGTTCCTTCCTGGTCGCGCTGCTCCCGCTCGTCTCGGTGATCTGGACGGTGCTGGTGAACGGCGTGCCCGGGCTCCTGGCCCCGGGGTTCCTCAGCACCTCCATGAACGGCGTCACCGGCGTCTACGACAACCGGGCAGTGGAGGGAGGTGGGCCGGTGCTGGGCGGCATCTACCACGCGCTCCTGGGCACCGTGCAGATTACCCTGCTGGCGACCCTCATCTCCGTTCCCGTGGGCCTGCTCACCGCCATCTACCTGGTGGAGTACGGCAACGACGGGCGGCTGGCCAGGGCCATCACGTTCTTCGTTGACGTGATGACGGGCATCCCGTCCATCGTGGCCGGCCTGTTCGCCGCGGCCTTCTTCTTCGCCGTCGTGGGCCCGGGCACCAAGACCGGTGCGGTGGCCGCTGTTGCCCTGTCTGTGCTGATGATCCCCGTGGTGGTCCGCTCCAGCGAGGAGATGCTGAAGATCGTCCCCAACGAGCTGCGCGAGGCTGCCTACGCCCTGGGTGTCCGCAAGTGGCGGACCATCGTCAAGGTGGTCATCCCGACGGCGATTTCCGGCATTGCGTCCGGCGTCACCCTGGCGATCGCCCGGGTCATCGGTGAAACCGCGCCCATCCTGGTCACCGCCGGCTTCGCCACCAGCATCAACAACAACGTTTTTGGCGGCTGGATGGCCTCGCTGCCTACGTTCATCTACACCCAGATCCTGAACCCCACCTCGCCGGCCAACCCGGACCCGTCCTCCCAGCGCGCATGGGGTGCAGCCCCGGTGCTGATCATCCTGGTGATGATCCTCAACCTGGCCGCCCGGCTCATCGCCCGCGTCTTCGCACCCAAGGCCGGCCGCTGACCCCGCTCCCGGACACTGTCCCTACCGTCCAGCCGGGCGGAAACCTAGACTCAATTCATACCCAGCAAGTGAAGGAACACCATGTCTAAGCGCATCGACGTCAAGGACCTGAACGTGTACTACGGCGATTTCCTCGCCGTGGAGGACGTCACCATCAACATCGAGGCCAAGTCCGTCACCGCGTTCATTGGCCCCTCCGGGTGCGGAAAGTCCACGTTCCTGCGGACCCTGAACCGGATGCACGAGGTACTGCCCGGCGCCCGCGTTGAGGGCGAGGTCCTGCTCGACGGCGACAACCTGTACGGTGCAGGCGTGGACCCGGTGACCGTGCGTTCGCAGATCGGCATGGTGTTCCAGCGCCCCAACCCGTTCCCCACAATGTCAATCCGCGACAACGTGCTGGCCGGCGTCAAGCTGAACAACAAGAAGATCTCCAAGGGTGAGGCCGATGTCCTGGTGGAACGCTCGCTGAAGGGCGCCAACCTGTGGAACGAGGTCAAGGACCGCCTGGACAAACCCGGTTCGGGGCTGTCCGGCGGCCAGCAGCAGCGCCTCTGCATTGCCCGCGCCATCGCCGTGGAGCCGCAGGTGATCCTCATGGACGAGCCGTGCTCCGCCCTGGACCCGATCTCCACCCTGGCCATCGAGGACCTCATCAATGAGCTCAAGGACCAGTACACCGTGGTGATCGTGACCCACAACATGCAGCAGGCCGCCCGTGTTTCGGACAAGACTGCATTCTTCAACATTGCCGGCACCGGCAAGCCGGGCAAGCTGATCGAGTTCGGGGACACCCACACCATCTTCAGCAACCCGGTCCAGAAGGCCACCGAGGACTACGTCTCCGGCCGCTTCGGATAAAGCCGGCCGCTTCGGATGAAGCTGCAGCCGGCAGCTAAGCCGGAACTTCCAGCTGGAAGCCGCAGCGGCAGCGCAGTACCCGCGTGGTCAGGCACACGGCACTTAGGCCGCTTCCACTGTTGCTGCTCCGGTAGCAGAGCCGCTCTATTTCGAACTCGGCTTCCTCCATGGGGAAACCACAATGGATGTAGTCGTCCCCGAACATGATCACCTTCGCCATCCAGCGCACCTGGTGAAGGGCCGCTGCAACGTCAGCCGCATAGGCAAGGTGCTCCTGGAACAGGTTGCAGTCGTTGCAGGTGTAGGAAACGGTCACCAGGTCGCCGCCCGCCGCACCCACCGCGGTGATGGCATGGATGGTGAGCTGGTGTTCGGTTCCGCATGATTCGCATCCGAGCTGCCGCGGTTGGGGCAGAGGGCGCCGGGAATTGGAGGTAGACATAATGCCTGCTCTTTTCCGCGATGTGCATCCATGCCGCCGATTGGCTTCAGCGGCCAACGCCCGCGGACCTGCACGCGGCGGCGGGCTGTCCCAGGCCCCAGCGCCGAAGGACGTACTTTTGAATCTACGTCACCCGCGTTCGGCTGTACAGGGCGTTAGGGCGGGTGGCCGGAGGCCGATCAACCGCCCAGTGGCGACAACGCCAGTGCCAGCACGAAGGCGGCAGCGGCGGTTGCGGCTGGGGTGAGGGCCCAGAGCGCCAGGATGCGGATGACAAGCTTCCTGTTCGTTACGGAGAAGTTTTGGTTCTCGCCCGCCCCGAGGACCGCCGACGTGACGGTGTGGGTGGTGGACAGCGGCAAATGGAGGGCTATGGCGCCCACGAAAAGCATTACCGCGCTGTAAATCTGTGCCACCGAGCCGCGGAGGGGATCAACCCGCGTGATCTTGTGGCCGATGGTGTGCGAAATCCGCCAGCCGCCAAAGAGCGTCCCTGCCGTGATCATCACCGCGGACAGCAGCGCTACCCACATGGGGATGCTGCCTCCGTCGGTATAGCCGGCCGCCAGCAGGGCGAGCAGCAGCACCGCGCTGACCCGCTGGCCATCCTGCAGGCCGTGGCCGAAGGCCACCGCCCCCGCCGCGACGGCCTGGCTGCGGCGGAAACGCTGGTTCACCACGCTGGGCTGGGTGTAGCGCGCCGCCCACGTGGCCGGATAGACCAGCAGGAAGGAACCGGCGAAGGCCACCAGCGGGGACAGTACCAGGGGGAGGACCACCTGCAGCAGCAGCGACTGGTCGACACCGCCAACGCCCGTGCCGCCCACGGCGAGGCTGGCCAGCCCGGCGCCGGCCAGGCCGCCCACGAGGGCATGGGTGGAGGAAGCGGGAATGCCACGCCACCACATCAGCAACCCCCATGCAAAAGCACTGACAAGGCCGGCGGCCAGGATGCTCAACCCGTCGGTCCCCGGCGGCAGCGTGATCCAGTGCTGGCTGACGGCAACCGCAAGGGTGGCGCTTAGCAGGGCGCCAATGAAGTTGAAGAAGGCGGCCAGAAGCACGGCGACGCTGGGGGTGAGGGCCCGGGTCCGGGCGGCCAGCGCCACGGCGTTGGGAACATCACGGAAGCCGTTGAGGAAGGCAAAGCCGGCTGTCAGCAGGACCACCGCGCCGAAAATGGCTGGAACCACCTCAGGATTCCTTGACGATGATGCTGCCCACCTGCGTGGCGATCCGCCGCATGTCCTTGGTGACCTCCACCAGCTGGTTGGCCACATCCCGGTTGCGGGAGTACTGCGCCCATTTCATGTCGCTGATCATGTCCGCCACCCACACCCGGTGCGTCCGTTCGGCGCGTTTGGCCAGCCGGAGGATCTCGATCCAGTAGTCCTCGAGGTCGTCCAGGTTGTCCAGCCGGCGCATGGCGTCCACGGTTAGTTCCGCCTGCCGGCTGATGATCTCGAGTTGGTCGGCGGCGCGCCTGGGCAGCCGGTCCAGCTTGTACAGGGCCACGAGTTCCGCGGCGGCGTCCATTTTTTCCATGGCTTCGTTGAGGTAGCGGGAGAGGGCGTACATGTCCTCGCGGGGGAGCGGGTTCACGAAGCTGGTGCGCATGTGGGTGAGGAGGGCGAACTGCAGTTCTGCGCACCTGGCCTCGTGGTTGTGCATGTCCTCCACCAGCTTGGCGTGCTCGCCGGCGGGCACGCCAAGGATTTCCGCCAGCGTCCCGCTGGCCAGCACAATCTGCTGCGCCATCTGCGAGAGAAGGTTCAGCCCGGCGGGCTCCTGGGGAAAAAGGCGCAGCTTCACGTGGTTCCGTCTCCGGGAAAAGTACAGGGCGGGGATTGCCGCCGTGTGACTTGACCCCGGCGCGCAACTGACGCTAACTCTACCGGGCCGTAACTGCACCCCTGAAATGGGAAAACAGGAACTGGGCAGAAAAATGGTGCCGAACCGGATACGCCTCTCGGCGGTAGGCCGCTCTAGGCGGCTGAGTTTTGAAGCCCGGGGGTTTCGCGGTTCGACACCAGTTTCAGTGTTCTACGATGCCGCTCCCAAGTCAATCTTGACAGCCGGGCGCTGGTGGGCAGTCCGGCCGAAGGGCCTGCCAGGCCGGCCGGGCGGGCAGGATCAGTCCAGTTCGCCGAGCCGCCATGCGTTGGCTGCGTGCTCAAGGTCTTCCGCTGTCTTGACCAGCTGGTGCGAGCTGCGTGTCAGCTTGCTGGCGTGCGCCTCGTTGGCGTGCTCGGCGCCGTCGGCGATGGTCGCCTGGCCGAGTGCCACCACGCGGCAGAAAGCGGCGGAACGTTCCAGCGCGACGTCGAACTCGCCGTCGAACGCTCCTGACAGGATGGCATCAGCCATGGCGGTCATCTCGTCCGCGCCGGGAGGCTCAGCCGCGCCCGCCACCACGTTGGAGACCTGGGCGGTGTCGCGGCCCGCCCGGAAATACACGGAAATGCGTTCGGGGTCGTGGACGGTTGCCGCCCTCAACGCGTAGAGCCGCCACAGCGCACCCGGAAGTGAGCGGGCGGGGCTTTCGGCCCACATCTCGGCGATGGCTTCCAGGCCCTGTTCGTCGGCAAGCTTGACCAGGCGCTGGGTGACCACGGGGTCGTCGCTGTCCCGGCCGTGGCGGACCAGGGCCTGCGCGGCAAGGTGGGCGGCCTCGGAGACCCGGGCTGGATCGGCGCCGCCGGCGAAGGGCTCAAAGTCGATGGGGGCGAAGGGCTTGGGCTTGTGGTGCCGGTGCGCGCCTCCGTAGGGACTGGATCCTGCTTGCTCGCTCATGCCCCCACGCTACTCCTGTGCTGTGCCGGATACGAGCACCGCTGTTCCCGTCCGGAAAAGCCCGACGGCGGGTGCCCGGCTTGCGTGCGAAGGTGCCGGAACCATGCGTTAGAGTATTAACGTCCAGAAATGGATTGGGCCGGACGGGTACAACACAGGCTGTTGGACCGGCCGGCAGGGGCCTTTAGCTCAGTTGGTAGAGCATCGGACTTTTAATCCGTGGGTCGTGGGTTCGAGCCCCACAGGGCCCACCCGCACAGCAGGCCGGAGGCACATCGCCTCCGGCCTGCTGTTGTTCGTGCAGTGTCCTGCCCCGCCCAGCGGGGACAATAGGCACATGGCAAAAAGCAGCAAGGGCAGGATGCCGCGTCTTGAGGACGTGGCGGACGTGGCCGGCGTCTCCCACCAGACCGTCTCCCGGGTGGTCAACAACCATCCCAACGTCAGCAAGGCCACCCGCGAGAAAGTGGAGGCGGCCATCGCGGAGCTGGGGTACCGGCGGAACACCGCAGCGCGGAGCCTGGTGACCCGGCGCTCGCAGACCATCGGGGTCCTGGCCAGTGAGCTGTCCCAATACGGGCCGGCCAACACCCTCCTGGGTGTGGAGCAGGCCGCCCGCGACGCCGGCTACTTTGTCAGCATCGCCGCCCTGCGCGAGATCAGCCGCGACACGATCTCCGATGCCGTCAGCCACTTCATGGACCAGGCCGTGGACGGGATAGCGGTGCTGGTCCCGCACGCGGACACCCTGAAGGCGCTTGACGAGATGACGCTGTCTGTGCCGGTGGTGGCCGTGGGCTCCCTCGGCAACAGCAACGTCAGCGGCGCCATGGTGGACCAGCGGCAGGGCGCCCGGCTCGCCGTCGAACATCTCATCGGGCAGGGGCACCGGCAGATCGGCCATGTGTCCGGTCCGCCGGACTGGACCGACGCCGCCGAGCGCGCAGAAGGGTGGCGGGAGGCGCTCCACACGGCCGGGCTTGCGGACAACCTCCTTGTGGAAGGCGACTGGAGCGCCGGCCGCGGTTACGAGATCGGCCGGAGACTGGCAGAAAAGCGCAGCGCCACCGCGCTTTTCGTGGGCAACGACCAGATGGCCCTGGGCCTGCTGCGCGCCTTCGCGGAGGCAGGCGTCCGCGTGCCCGACGACGTCTCCGTGGTGGGCTTCGACGATCAGCCTGAGTCCGGGTACTTCACCCCGCCCCTCACCACCGTCCGGCAGGACTTCGAGGAGCTGGGCCGGCGGTGCATGGACATCATGCTCAAGGAAATCGAAGCCGGGGCGGCAGTCAGCTCCACGGTGGTCACCCCGGAACTCGTACCGCGGGCAAGCACAGCACCGCCGGCAGGCGGCAGATAGCTGGCGGCGAACGCCAGCCGCAAATCCGCAAAAGAATTTTTCCATGAATCTGCATCCATCTCCGGGCCTGCACCAGTAGTAGGGGTGTAAGCAAAAAACGCCCGCGAGGCGGGCCGATGAAGGAGAAGGACATGCGCAACAGGATCTTCACAGCAGGTGCCGGTGCAGCGGCAATTGCGGCAGCAATCGCTCTCGCCGGCCCCGCCCAGGCGGCCGAGGGGGACGCCCAGCTCTCCGTGCTGCACGGTGTCCCCGGGCTGACGGTTGACGTCTGGGTCAACGGCGAACGGACCCTGGACGACTTCACCCCCGGCACCCTGGCCGGGCCCCTGGCGCTTCCGGCGGGCGCCTACGAGCTCGCCATCACCGCCTCGGATGCCGCGGACGCAAGTGCAGCCGTGATCGGCCCCGTCAGCGTCACCCTGGCTGCCAACGGAAACTACACCGCCGTGGCCAACCTCGACGCCGGCGGCAACCCCACCGCGAACCTCTATACCAATGATGTTTCACAGATCGCGGCGGGCAAGGGCAAGCTCACGGTCCGGCACGCAGCGGCAGCACCCCCCGTCGACGTCCTGGCCGGAGGTACCGCCGCCATCTCCAACCTGGCCAACCCGAACGAGCAGACCCTGACCCTTGGTCCCGGAACCATCCCCGCAGCCGTCGCCGCAGCCGGGACCACAACACCGGTCATCGGACCTGCCGACGTAACCGTGTCCGAGGGAACGCACACCATTGTGTATGCGTGGGGCAGCCTGGCGGACAACAACCTGCAGCTGGCAGTCCAGACCATCCAGGGCCTGCACTCCTCGCCGGGTTCCGTCCCGGGGGCACTTAACGGCTCCGCCAACGCTGCTTCAGCAGCACCGGCAGAACCGGGCGCGCTCGCACTGGGCTTCGGCGCTGCAGCACTGGCCATCCTGTTCGCCGGCATGGGTGCAGCCCGGGCCGTCGGGGCAGCGCGCGGGCAGCGGTAGCCAGGAGCAACACCAAAACCAGTACTGCAACAGGGAGCAGGCCGCCCGGAATTCCAGCCGGACGGCTTGCTCCTGATCCAACCACAGTGGCGATCCTTCGGCTGCCGCAGGGAGGCGGACAGATGAACACCACCACGACGACGGCCGGGGAGTCCCGCCGTCGTTCTCCAGGTTTTGCGGGGACCGCCTTCCTCGCGGCAGCTTTGCTTCTTCCGGCCTGCATGCCCGCAGAGCCCGCCCCGGATGCGGCAGCAGCCGCTGCCAGCCAGGCCACCACCGCTGCCGGTCCCGCCACCGCCACACTCCCGCCCGTCGCCGCCACCCCGCCAGCACCCACCGCACAGCCGCAGGCAGCGGACATCCCGGTCCGTCCTGCCACCCTGGAGGCGGCTGCGTCCGCGGAACCGGCACCCGCGTCCCTGACTGTCGCCGGAACTGCGATCGATATGCCGGTGGTTCCCGGGGGAGTGTCAGCCGAGGGTGCCATGGAGCTCCCCGATGCCTTCGACACGGCGGCGTGGTACCGGTTCGGCCCTGCTCCCGGAGCTGCAGAGGGCACCGCCGTGATCGCCGGCCACATCGACACCGCCTCGGACCGGGCGCCCTTTTCGCAGCTGAAGTCTGTGCCCGCGGGAACCGCCATCCGGGTGGGGCGCGAAGGTGCGCCGGCCCTGACTTACCGCGTGGTCAGGGTGGAAACGATGGCGAAGGACAAGTTCGATGGCGACTCGCTGTTCCGCAGGTCCGGGCCGCACGAACTCAAAGTGGTCACGTGCGGCGGCCGATGGCTGGACGAGCGGATGGACTACAGCGACAATGTGATTGTCACCGCGGTCCTTGAATGAGCGGCGATCCAGGCATGATTCTCGCCACCGCAGCCGGGAAGGAGTCCTCCGTGACACCTCCTGGGCAGGCCGCCGAAAGGTGGGAAGACGGGTTGACCGCATCCTTCCTTGCCGGCGACGAGCAGGCGCTGGCCACGGCGTACCGCGAGTTCGCTCCGCTGGTGCACACCCTGGCCCTGCGATCGCTGGCTGACCGTGCGGCCGCGGATGACGTCACCCAGGAAGTCTTCATCCGGGTGTGGCGGTCCCGCAACACGTTCAACCCGCAAACAGCGCGGCTTCCTGCCTGGATTGTGGGCATCACCCGGAACGCCATTGCCGACGCCCGGTCTGCATCAGCGCGGGAAGCGCGCAAGGCGGTGGCTGCAGCGGGGGCCGGGATGGGCGCTGAGGCCGGCCCGGGCACTGAGGCGGCAGAGGTACTGGCGGACCGGCTGCTCCTGGACGGGGAACTGGACCGGCTGGGCGAACCCCAGGGATCCATCATGAAGCTTGCCTTCTATGAAGACCTGACGCATGAGCAGATCTCGCGGAAACTTGACCTGCCGCTTGGTACCGTCAAGAGCCATATCCGCCGCAGCCTCACGCACTTGAGGAAAAGATTGGAGGTAGACCATGCCGCACCTTGATCCGGAACAGTTGAGCCTCCTTGCCCTGTATGACGACTGGGACGACGCGGACGGCCGGGATCACCTGAGGGGCTGCCCATCCTGCGCCGCCGAGTTCGCGGCGCTCCGCCGGACGGTGGACGCGGTGAAGACGACGCCGGACAGCAGCAGCCTGTCCGTGCCGGGTCCTGAGGTGTGGGCCGGCATCCACCGGGAACTCGGGCTGTCCCAGGCCCTGCGGGAGGATCCGCTGGCCGCCGCGGGCCAGCAGGGTGGCGTCCCGCCGTCGGACATCAAGCAGGCGCGCGCCACCCCGCGGAGGAAGACGGCCTGGTGGCAGCGCACCGGAACCTGGATGGCCGCGGCCGCGGCGGCCGTGCTGGTTGCCGCCGGCGGAATCTGGGCGCTCAACCGGCCGCCGCAACCGCTGGCACTGGCAGAGGCCCAGCTGACACCGCTGCCATCGTTTTCCGCCACTGGCTCCGCCCGGGTGGTGGAGACGGGGGACGGGGCACGCACCCTGGAGGTACAGCTCGACAAGGACGAGGCGCAGGGCTACCAGGAAGTGTGGCTGATTGCCCCCGACCTTTCGCGGCTGGTCAGCCTCGGCGTCATGAATGCGGATACCGGGACGTTCCAGGTGCCGGCAGGGCTGGAGCTCTCGGAGTACCCCATTGTTGACGTGTCGGACGAGCCCGTGGACGGCAACCCCGCCCACTCAAGCGTCAGCATCGTCCGCGGCACGCTCACTTCCTGACATTTCCACGCTCCGGCGCGCCGGCCATGCCGGCCTGCGCCATTGCACCGCCTTAGCCAAGCTGGCGGCCAGGAGGGCAGTCAGCAGCGCGGCGGCCGTGTGAAGGTACAGCATCAGGTGCAGGTCATGGGACGCAGAGACCTGGCCCGGTGCCGGCGGGGAATCCAGTACCGGCATTCCGCCGTGGCCATGCCCGGGCAAAGCGAACCCGCTGGCGGACGAAAATGTGCTGAAGCCAAGGTGCAGGAGCTGCTGGGCCAGTCCCGCCGCCACCAGGACCGCCCACGTGGGCAACCGCCGGCGCCCCATCATGGCCGCCGCCATGCCCAGCAGCGCTGCCAACGCAACGACAATCAGGACCGCGGGGGACTGGCCGCCGCCCGCCACATGTGCGGCCCACCCCAGACCGGTGGCAAAAGGCCCGGCAAACCAAACCAGGGAGCGGCTGCGCGCACGCATTGAAGGCTCGGCGTTGTGCATGCGGATTCCCTTGTGTTCGGCGGAAGTACATTCTTTCCTGTTCTTACCCATCTAAGCGCCGGTCCTGCACGTCAGCTGCCTAGAGCCTCCAGCGTGCGGCTCCAATCTGTTGACTTCATTCTTGTTAGCGCTCACAATTGGTAGCAGGCCGCGGTGCTGCGGCAGCTATGTGGAGGAAAGCTTATGAACGCAGTGGACGGCTCGGACGTCTTTGTTATCGGCGTGGACTACGGAACGCTCTCCGGCCGCGCCGTTGTGGTGCGGGTGCGCGACGGCAAGGAGCTGGGCAGCGGCGTGTACGGCTACCCGCATGCCGTTGTCACGGACGCGCTGCCCGCGGATGTGACCGGTGCCGGCGCCCAAAGCGCCCGGCTTCCGGGCGAATGGGCCCTCCAGGTGCCCAACGACTACCGGGACGTGCTGCGGAACGCCGTTCCCGCCGCCATCGCCGACGCCGGAATCGACCCGGCCGCTGTGGTTGGAATCGCCACGGACTTCACCGCCTGCACCATGGTGCCTGCCAAGGCGGACGGCACGCCGCTGAACGAAGTGCCCGGGTTCGGGAACCGGCCGCACGCCTACGTGAAACTCTGGCGCCACCACGCCGCGCAGGCCCAGGCTGACCGCATCAACCGCCTCGCCGCTGAGCGCGGCGAGGACTGGCTGCCGCGCTACGGCGGCCTGATCTCCTCGGAATGGGAATTCGCCAAGGGCCTGCAGCTGCTGGAGGAGGACCCCGAGGCCTACGCAGCCATGGACCACTGGGTGGAGGCAGCCGACTGGATTGTCTGGCAGCTCTGCGGCAACTATGTCCGCAATGCCTGCACCGCCGGCTACAAGGGGATCTACCAGGACGGGCGCTACCCGTCGGAGGACTTCCTGGCCGCACTGAACCCGCAGTTCAAAGACTTTGTCAGCAGCAAGCTTGAGCACACCATTGGCCGGCTTGGTGACGCCGCCGGTTACCTCACTGCGGAAGCCGCCGCCTGGACCGGACTGCCCGAGGGCATCGCCGTGGCGGTAGGCAACGTGGACGCGCACGTCACTGCCCCCGCGGCACGTGCGGTTGACCCGGGCCAGCTGGTGGCCATCATGGGCACCTCAACCTGCCACGTCATGAACGGAACCGAACTCCACGAAGTCCCGGGCATGTGCGGCGTGGTGGACGGCGGCATCGTGGAGGGTCTCTGGGGCTACGAGGCCGGCCAGTCCGGCGTGGGGGACATCTTCGGCTGGTTCACCAAGTACGGCGTGCCGCCCGAATACCACCAGGCCGCCAAGGCCGCGGGCCTGGGCATCCACGAATACCTCACTGAACTGGCCTCTACCCAGACCATCGGCGAACACGGGCTGATCGCGCTGGACTGGCACTCCGGCAACCGCTCCGTGCTGGTCGACCATGAACTCTCCGGCATCGTGGTGGGCCAGACCCTCGCCACCAAACCAGAGGACACCTACCGTGCCTTGCTCGAAGCCACGGCGTTCGGCACCCGCACCATCGTGGACGCCTTCCGTGAGGCAGGTGTCCCCGTTAAGGAATTCATCGTGGCCGGCGGGCTGCTCAAGAACAGGCTCCTCATGCAGATCTACGCCGACGCCACCGGCCTGCAGCTCTCCACCATCGGCTCCGCCCAGGGCCCCGCGCTGGGCTCGGCCATCCACGCCGCCGTCGCCGCCGGAAAGTACGCCGGCATCCGCGAAGCCGCCGCCGCCATGGGCTCCGCGCCCGGCGAGGTGTACACCCCCATCCCGGAAAACGTGGCAGCCTACGAGGAACTCTTCCAGGAGTACAAGACCCTGCACGACTACTTCGGGCGGGGCAGCAACGATGTGATGCACCGGCTCAAGGCCATCCAGCGCAAGGCGGCCGCTTCGCCCCTGGCTTCCGGCGATGCTGCCAGGGAGGTGTCCGCGTGAGTTCCGAAATCGTCGAGACCATTGCCCGGATCCGGGAAGAAGTCTGCGCCCTGCACGCAGAGCTGACCCGCTACGAGCTGGTGGTGTGGACAGCCGGCAACGTCTCCGCGAGGGTACCGGGCAAGGACCTGATGGTCATCAAGCCCTCCGGCGTCTCCTATGACGCCCTGGCTCCGGAGCAGATGGTGGTCACCGATCTCTATGGGGCTCCCGTGGCGGGCAACGACGACGGCGAGTGGGGCAACCCGGCACTGTCGCCGTCGTCCGACACGGCAGCGCACGCGTACGTCTACCGGCATATGACCGCGGTGGGCGGCGTGGTGCACACGCACTCCACCTACGCCACCGCGTGGGCCGCCCGCGGCGAAGCCATCCCCTGCGTGCTCACCATGATGAGCGACGAGTTCGGCGGGTCCATCCCGGTTGGGCCGTTCGCGCTGATCGGTGACGACTCTATCGGCCACGGGATCGTGGAGACGCTCAAGAACTCCAACTCCCCGGCGGTACTGATGCAGAACCACGGGCCGTTCACCATCGGCAAGGACGCCCGGTCCGCCGTGAAGGCGGCCGTGATGTGCGAGGAAGTGGCCCGCACCGTCCACATCTCGCGCCAGCTGGGCGAGCCCGTACCCATCGACCAGAGCCACATCGACTCGCTCTACGCCCGGTACCAGAACGTCTACGGCCAATAAAACGCCGGCCAGCAAAACTTACTTCCCAGGAGAACCCATGAGCACCGCAGCATCCACCTCCCTCGACGGCTACGAGGTCTGGTTCCTCACCGGCAGCCAGCACCTCTACGGCGAGGACGTCCTCAAGCAGGTGGCCGCCCAGTCGCAGGAGATCGCGAACCAGCTGAACGCCAGTTCCACCGTCCCGGTCAGAATTGTCTGGAAACCGGTCCTGACGGACTCCGACGCCATCCGCCGCACCGCCCTGGAGGCCAACTCGGACGATTCCGTCATCGGCGTCACGGCATGGATGCACACGTTCAGCCCGGCCAAGATGTGGATCCAGGGCCTGGACCTGCTCCGCAAGCCCCTCCTGCACCTGCACACCCAGGCCAACCGCGACCTGCCCTGGGCCGACATCGACTTCGACTTCATGAACCTCAACCAGGCAGCCCACGGCGACCGCGAGTTCGGGTACATCCAGTCCCGCCTCGGCATCGCCCGGAAGACCGTCGTCGGGCACGTAACCAACCCCGAAGTGGCACGGCAAGTGGGCTCCTGGCAGCGCGCCGCCGCCGGCTGGGCCGCCGTCCGCACGCTGAAGCTGACCCGCTTCGGCGACAACATGCGCAACGTCGCCGTCACCGAGGGCGACAAGACCGAGGCCGAACTGCGCTTCGGCGTCGCAGTCAACACCTGGTCCGTTAACGAGCTCGCGGACGCCGTGCACGGCGCGGAAGAGTCCGACGTCGACGCCCTCGTCGCCGAATACGAGGACCTTTACGACGTGGTGCCGGAGCTCCGCCAAGGCGCGGCCCGGCACGAGTCGCTGCGGTACGGGGCCAGGATCGAGCTGGGCCTGCGCAGCTTCCTGGAAGCCAACGGTTCCGCCGCGTTCACCACCTCCTTCGAGGACCTCGGCCAGCTCCGCCAGCTCCCTGGCCTGGCCGTCCAGCGGCTCATGGCGGCGGGCTACGGCTTCGGCGCCGAAGGGGACTGGAAGACCGCCATCCTGGTCCGCGCCGCGAAGGTGATGGGTGAAGGCCTCCCCGGTGGCGCGTCCCTCATGGAGGACTACACCTACCACCTGGAGCCCGGTTCCGAAAAGATCCTGGGCGCCCACATGCTGGAGGTCTGCCCGTCCCTGACCGCCACGAGGCCGCGCCTGGAGATCCACCCGCTGGGCATCGGCGGCAAGGAAGACCCGGTCCGCCTGGTGTTCGACGCCGATGCCTCCCCAGGCGTGGTCGTCGCCCTGTCGGACATGCGGGACAGGTTCCGCCTGGTGGCCAACGCCGTGGACGTGGTTCCGCTGGACCAGCCGCTGCCCAACCTGCCCGTGGCCCGCGCCCTGTGGCAGCCAAAGCCGGACTTCGCCACGTCCGCCGCCGCCTGGCTCACGGCCGGCGCCGCCCACCACACCGTCCTCTCCACCCAGGTGGGCATGGACGTGTTCGAAGACTTCGCGGAGATCGCCAGGACCGAACTGCTCACCATCGACGAAGGCACCACCATCCGGCAGTTCAAGAAGGACCTGAACTGGAACGCCGCGTACTACAAGCTGGCGGGCGGGATCTAGGCAGTGGGCCTGTCAGTGCCCGAAATGCGCGCGCGGGGTGCCTTCCGGTAGCCCCGCCAGGATGTCCTCGGCGATCCTGCGCACCTTGATGTTCCGGTGGCTCGAGGCCTTCGCCAGGATGGAAAAGGCTTCGTGGTACGAGCACCTGTTCTGCGCCATGATGACGCCGCAGGCAACGTTGATGGACGTGCGGCTGTCCAGGGCTGAACGCAGGTCCGAGGCCATCGACCGGGCCGTATGCAGGTCGACCGCCATCTGCAGGCTCTTGGCCGCCAGCCCTGCGAAAGCCCGCGCCTCCGCGATGACCTGCAGCGGGAATGCCTTGGCGTCCTGGGCGAAGAATGCCAGGGCGGCGGGCTTTACCCGGGTCTCAAGTGCCTCGGAGATGGTCCGGTCCGGCCCTCTGGTGGTGCCGCCTTTGCCTGTGTGCGAGGTCCTCTCGCCGCCGGGTTTGGTGCTGCCGTCCCTGGGGTCACCGTCTTTGGTGTCATGGAGTGCTGTCGCACCGTTCAGCGGCAGCCGCACCCCAAGGACGCTGCCGAACCCGGCCGCCTGCAGCTGATCGCAGTACCGCGGCCACCGGAAGTCGCCGTTGCGCTGGAGCACTGCCACGGGCTGGCCGCCGGCCAGCACCTCGCGGACAGGTCCCTCAGCCGCCGAGTGCTCCCATTCCAGCAGCCGGACAACCTCTTCCGAGGTGCCGGTAATGGCTGGTGGCTTCTTGGACTGGGGCACCACCACGCCGCATTCGATGCGGAGGCCTGCCGTGCGGACAACGGCCTGCGCGGAGGCGGCCACCAGGCGGGCAAGGGATTCCCCTAACGAGTCCGTGCCGGTCACCAGGTCCAGCAGGAGGTCCTGGCCTCCGCTATCCGGCGTGGCCACTCCGGCGATGGCGGAGGCGGGTCGGGTGCCCGGGGTCCGCGACGGAACGAGAGGGCCGGCGACGGCTGGGGGAGAGGCCTTGGTCTCAAAGGCCTCCTCGTCGCCGGCCCCGCTCAATACCCGTGTCCGTCGGACCGGGAAGCCTGAGCTCATATGTCGTGCATGCATTGCCAGTTTCACGCCCCCTCGTGAGCCAAGTACCGCGAGCCATCACTTCTTGTCTCTCCTAAAGAACCTAGTTCCGCGGCTGTCGCCGGAGAACGCGTAAGGGGTACCCGAATTTGAGATTAGGTAGTACTTGGTTTTGCACCGCCACTACCTGCGTTCTCCATCGCCGCAGGTGGGCAGCTTGTGCGCCCGTGGGGACCATTATGGCGTCTCCGCGCATGCCCTTGTTCCATCCGCTTGACTCACGGGACGTGAGTGCCAACAATGGTTTTCTATAACGTTGTAGAAGAGAAGCGAGGACGTTTTCGTGAGCACAGCAGAAACAGCTGCGGCGAAGATCACCATGGATCCCGCGTTCGCGGTTGGACCAGTCCGGCGGCGCACTTTCGGCGCCTTCGTGGAGCACCTTGGACGTTGCGTGTACAGCGGCATTTTTGAGCCGGAGCACCCGACGGCGGACCGGGACGGCTTCCGCGGGGACGTCCTGGAACTCACGCGGGAACTCGGCGTGTCCACCGTGCGCTACCCCGGCGGCAACTTCGTGTCCGGCTACCGCTGGGAGGATGGCGTGGGCCCCGTCGAGCAGCGCCCGGTGCGGCTGGACCTGGCCTGGCACTCGAGCGACCCCAACCTGGTGGGGGTGGACGAGTTCGCCAAATGGTCGGCTAAAGCCGGTGTGGAAACCATGATGGCAGTCAACCTAGGCACCCGCGGTACCCAGGAGGCGCTGGACCTGCTGGAGTACTGCAACATCGACGGCGGAACGGCCTTGTCGGACCAGCGCCGGGCCAACGGTGCGGAACAGGGCTACGGCATCAAGATGTGGTGCCTGGGCAACGAGATGGACGGACCGTGGCAGATCGGCCACAAGAGCGCCCACGAGTACGGCCGGCTCGCGGCAGACACTGCCCGCGGCATGCGCATGGTCGACCCGGACCTGGAGCTCGTGGCCTGTGGCAGCTCCGGACCCACTATGCCCACCTTCGGTGAATGGGAGCGGGTTGTCCTCACCGAGACCTACGAGCTGGTGGACCTGATCTCGGCCCACCAGTACTTCGAGGACTTCGGCGATCTTCAGGAACACCTCTCCGCCGGCCACCGGATGCAGGCCTTCATCCACGACATCGTGAGCCACATCGATCATGTGAAGTCAGTGAAGAAGTCCACGCGGCAGGTGAACATCTCCTTCGACGAGTGGAACGTCTGGCACATGACCCGCGACGAATCCAGGCCTCCCACCGGCAAGGACTGGCCGGTGGCCCCCGTCCTGCTCGAGGACACCTACACGGTGGCGGACGCCGTCGTCGTCGGCGACCTCCTGATCACGCTGCTCCGCAACACCGACCGGGTCCACTCCGCCAGCCTGGCGCAGCTGGTGAACGTCATTGCCCCCATCATGACGGAACCGGGCGGACGCGCTTGGAAGCAGACCACCTTCCACCCCTTCGCGCTGACTTCCCGGCACGCGTCCGGGACTGTGCTGCAGCTCGCCGTCGAATCCCCACTGGTCAGCGGCGGCAAGACGACCGACTTCGCCGCCGTGTCCGCCGTCGCAACCTACGACGCCGAAAAGGGCGAGGCCGTGGTGTTCGCTGTCAACCGCTCCGCGACGGACGCGCTCCGCCTGGACGCCGTTGTGTCCGCGCTCGGCAACATCCGCGTGGTGGAGGCCCTCACCTACGCCAACAAGGACCCGTACTGGCAGGCCACCGCGGACGATTCCACCTCCGTGCTGCCCGCGGAGAACGTCAGCGCAAAGGCGGACGGCGGCCGCCTCACCGCCGAGCTTCCGGCCGTGTCCTGGTCGATGATCCGGCTCGCCGTCGGGGAGTAGATGCGGGGCAGGAGCAGCAGCAGGGCGTCGGACGCAACATTTCCGGTGCCGCGCTGACGCGTCCGGCAACCTCTGCGAGGATGGACGGCATGGAATTGCACATCACGGGGGATCCCGCCGCGGACAAGCTGTTGAGCGAGGATGACTTCGCACTGTTGACGGGCATGCTGCTCGACCAGCAGGTGACCATGGAGTCAGCCTTCGCCGGGCCCGAAAAGATCAGGACCCGGATCGGGTCCCTGAAGCCGGAGGCCATCGCCGCCCACGATCCCCAGGGGTTCGTGGAGATGTTCAAGGAGCGGCCGGCGGTCCACCGTTTCCCGGGCTCCATGGCCGCCCGGGTGCAGGCGCTCGCCGAGGCCGTGCAGAGCGAGTGGGACGGTGACGCCACCGCGATCTGGACCAGGGGCAACCCTGACGGCGCCGAGGTGCTTCGCAGGCTGCAGGCTCTGCCGGGGTTCGGCGAGCAGAAGGCCAGGATCTTCCTGGCCCTGCTGGGCAAACAGCGCGGCCTGCAGGCGCCCGGCTGGCGTGAAGCCGCCGGCCACTACGGGGAGGAAGGTGCCTTCCTGTCCGTCGCGGACATCGTGGATCCCGAATCGCTGGCCAAGGTGCGCGCCAGCAAGCAGGCCGCCAAGGCCGCGGCGAAAGCGGCGAAGACGAAGGACTGACGTCCTCCCGTAGAGCGGGTTGCCGTACCGGTGCCGTTTTCTGCAACGATGTATCGCAGAATCCGGCAGAACCACATGAAGGAGCCACGATGGCGGTCACCATGAACGACGTTGCAAGGGCGGCGGGGGTGTCGCTAAAAACGGTCTCCAACGTCCTGAACGACTACGAGTTCATCCGTCCTGCCACCAAGCAGCGGGTCCAGGACGCCATCGCGGAGTTGGGATACGAAGCCAACCTGACAGCCCGGAGCCTGCGGTCCGGCAAGACCTCCATGCTGGGGCTGGTCCTTTCGGACCTCGCCGCGCCGTACTACGCCGAACTGGCGGCGAAACTGATGAAGGCTGCCTCGGAGCGTGGCTACCGTGTCCTGGTGGAGCAGTCCGACGCGCAGGGCGACGCGGAACTGAACGCCCTGCAGGGGCCGTTCCGCCAGCTCACCGACGGCCTGCTGTTCACTCCGCTGGCCATCGACGCCGACGCGATCGCCGTCCGGGCAGGCAAGAAGCCCCTCGTGATGCTCGGTGAGCACATCGTGGACCCCCGTTTTGACCTGGTGACCATGAAGAACGAGGAGGCTGCCGCCGCGATCACCGCGCACCTGCTGGACAGCGGGCGCCGCCGGATTGCGGTGCTTGGCGCCAGCCCGGAAGAATCCGCGGGCAGTGCCGGCCTGCGGCTCAACGGGTACCGGCGGGCCCTGGATGAGGCGGGGGTTCCGTTCGATCCTGCCCTGCTGGCGCCCGGTGTGTGGCGGCGGGACGGAGGGGCCGCTGCGGTGGCCGGGCTACTGGAAAGCGGCGTGCAGTTCGATGCGGTGTTCGGCCTGAACGACGTGCTGGCCCTGGGGGCCCTGCACGAACTGCTGATCCGCGGGCACCGGGTTCCGCAGGACGTGGCCGTGGCAGGATTCGACGACATCGACGAGGCCCGGTTCGCCTCGCCGTCCCTGACCACGGTTTCGCCCGGCATGGACGAGATTGCAGAGCGCTCCGTCAGCCTGCTGCTGGACCGCATCGCCGGCCGCGAAACCGCGGGGCAGGGCCTGCATGTGGAGGCCGGCTTCGAGCTGAGAATCAGGGAGTCGGCCCCCTAAGCCGGTTTCACCCGCACCGTCCGCGGGTACGGTTCCGGCACCGGTTCAACAAACGGAAAGGTGCCTCCATGATTGCCCTCCTGGTCATCGACATGCAGAACGCATATTTCGAGGCACCGGAACTGGCGGCCCAGCAGGAGCGGCTGGTTGCCTCCTGCAACAGATTGTTGGAGGCTTTCGCGTCCAGCGGCCACAAGGCATTGCTGGTGGGTACGGAGCACGAGCGCGACAAGTCCACCTGGACGCTGAACATGCTCGACGACGACCAGGGCTTCATTTTCCGCGGCAGCAAGCAGGCCGAGGCTGTACCCGGCCTGGCCAAGGATGGCCTGCCCCAGCTTAACAAAACGCGGGACAGTGCCTTTGTGGGCACCAACCTGCTGTCCCGGCTGCGGAACTGGGGTGCGGACGAAGTGGTGCTCGCCGGCGTCTCCACCCACAACTGCATCGCCCAGACCGGCGCGGACGCCTTCGCCCACAACATCCGCGTCACCTACGCCCAGGACGCCATGGCCTCGGAGGACGATAAGGACGCGGCGGACATGCTGCGCATCCTCTCCACCACCTACCGCCAGCGCGTACAGTCCACCGACGAGATCGTGGCCAGGCTGCGCCGCTAACGGCCCATTGCATTCCTGAAACGTGGTGGAAACCTTAGCCACCTACTGTGGGTCCCACGCCGTCCGCTGGCCGTCGAAGGGACCCCCCATGCATCTGATGCCCCGTGAGCAGGAAAAGCTCCTGATCGTGGTCGCGGCCGACCTTGCCAGGCGGCGGCAGGCCCGCGGGCTGAAGCTGAACTATCCCGAAGCGGTGGCGATCATCAGTTACGAACTGATCGAAGGCGCCCGGGACGGCCGTACCGTTGCCGAGCTCATGAGCTACGGAACTACCCTCCTCACCCGCGACGACGTGATGGAAGGCGTCCCGGAAATGATCCACGAGGTGCAGATCGAGGCAACATTTCCGGACGGCACCAAGCTCGTCACCGTCCACGATCCCATCCGGTAGGGGCGCCACATGATTCCTGGGGAGTACATCCTGCGGGGCGGACCGGTGACGGCTAATGCCGGCCGGGAAGCCATCGATGTTGAGGTGGTCAACACCGGTGACCGGCCGGTCCAGGTGGGATCCCATTTCCACTTCGCCGAGGCCAACCCGGCCCTGGCCTTTGACCGGCAGGCAGCCTACGGGCGCCGGTTGGACATTCCCGCCGGAACCGCGGCCCGGTTCGAACCCGGGGACTCCCGCAGTGTCCGGCTGATCGCATTGGCCGGCACCCGCGAGGTGTACGGGCTCAGCAACGCTGTCAACGGACCGCTGGCCTCCCCGTCCGCCGCATCCACGGAAGGTGCCCGGTGAGCTTCGAGATTCCCCGCCGGCAATACGCGGACCTGTACGGCCCGACGACGGGCGACGCCATCCGCCTGGCAGACACGGAACTGTTCCTCGAGATCGAAAAAGACCTCACCGTCTACGGCGAGGAGGTGGTGTTCGGCGGCGGCAAGGTAATCCGGGACGGCATGGGCCAGAACGGCCAGGCCACCAGGGACGGCGGTCCTGGAGGCGGGGTGCCGGACACCGTCATCACCAACGCCGTGATCCTGGACTATACAGGCATCTACAAGGCGGACGTCGCCCTTAAAGACGGCCACATCTTCAAGATCGGCAAGGCCGGCAACCCGCAGATCACCGACGGTGTGGACATCGTGATCGGCGCCAGCACGGAAATCATCGCCGGGGAACGCAAGATCCTCACCGCCGGGGGAGTGGACACCCACATCCACTTCATCTCCCCGGACCAGGTGGCCACCGCACTCACCAGCGGCGTGACCACCATGATCGGCGGAGGCACCGGCCCGGCCGAAGGAACCAAGGCCACCACCGTCACCCCCGGAAGGTGGCACATCCAGCGGATGCTGCAGGCGGCCGAAGGCTTCCCCATGAACATCGGCCTGTTCGGCAAAGGCCACGCCTCCGCCGTCGAACCCCTGGCTGAGCAGATCCGCGCCGGTGCCATCGGGCTGAAAGTCCACGAGGACTGGGGCTCAACGCACTCCTCCATCGATACCTCCCTACGGGTGGCGGACGAGTACGACGTCCAGGTGGCCATCCACACCGACACCCTGAACGAGTGCGGGTTCGTGGAGGACACCATCCGCGCCATCGGCGGCCGCGTCATCCACACCTTCCACACCGAGGGCGCGGGCGGCGGGCATGCCCCCGACATCATCAAGATCGCCGGAATGCCCAACGTCCTGCCGGCATCCACCAACCCCACGCTGCCGTACACACGCAACACCATCGAAGAGCACCTGGACATGCTGATGGTGTGCCACCACCTCAATCCGGACATCCCCGAGGACGTGGCCTTCGCGGACTCCCGTATCCGGGCCGAGACAATCGCCGCCGAGGACGTCCTGCAGGACCTGGGTATCTTCTCCATCACCTCCTCCGACTCGCAGGCCATGGGCCGGGTGGGCGAGGTGATCACCCGCACATGGCAGGTGGCGGACAAGATGAAGAAGCAGCGGGGAGTGCTGGAAGACCCCCGGGGGGACGGGGCAGCGGGCGTCCACGGCTCCGAGCTGGGCCTGGGTTCGGGCAGCGACAATTTCCGGCTCAAGCGCTACGTAGCCAAGTACACCATCAACCCGGCCATTGCCCAAGGCATCGCAGACTCCGTCGGGTCGGTGGAGGAGGGCAAGTTTGCCGACCTGGTCCTCTGGGATCCGGCCTTTTTCGGGGTCAAACCCGAGCTGGTGATCAAGGGCGGGCAGATCGCCTACGCGCTGATGGGGGACGCCAACGCGTCCATCCCAACGCCCCAGCCGCGCACCATGCGGCCAATGTTCGGCGCCTACGGGAAGGCAGTGCAGCAGTGCTCCATCACGTTCCTGTCCCAGGCGGCCATCGACGCCGGTGTCCCCGCCCAACTGGGGCTGGAAAAAGTCATCCGGCCGGTGTCCGGCATCCGGTCGCTCAGCAAGGCTGACCTGAAGTACAACGACGCCACCCCGGACATCCGGGTGGACCCGGAAACCTACCAGGTGAGCGTCGACGGCGAGGACGTCACCTGCGAGCCCGCCGACGTGCTGCCCATGGCCCAGCGCTACTTCCTGTTCTGACGCTTATCAACCGGAGCCCGCAATGATCATTGAGAAAGTCCTCGGCAACGTGCACGAACTGCCGGACCCGCACGCCTACGCCGGCTTCCACCAGGAGAAGGTGGTGCTGCCCGGCTCCCAACTGGTCAAGCGCATCCAACGCGCGACGACGGACCACGGCAAGGAGATCGGCATCCGCCTTCCCTCCGGTTCCGGCGACCTCCGCGACGGCGACATCCTCCACGTCACCGACACCAATATGATCGTTGTCTCCGTGCTGCCTACCGACGTCCTGGTCATCGCGCCGCGGTCCATCCACGAGATGGGCGTCGTGGCACATTCCCTCGGCAACCGGCATCTCCAGGCACAGTTCTTCGACTCGTCCTCCGAATATGAAGCCGACGTCATGGTGTGCGCCTATGACCACACCGTCGAGGACTACCTTCGCCACGTTGCCGTGCCCTATACCCGCCAGGAACGCGTCATGCCTGTGCCTTTCCGCCATGCTGAGCACTCGCACTGAATTTCTCCCCTTTTCCTCGGCTTGGGACGCCGCGAGGGATGTGGGGCCGTGCCCGCTCCGCGGTGCCCGCCACGCCGCGGCCCCATATCCCTCGCGTCGCTTGCTTTCCTCGCCTTGGGCGGCGGTTCAGTGAGTGGGTATCAGCTTGCGCTGCAGCAGCTTACTGACTCTGCGCTTCCTACTGGGGCTTTTGCGCACTCACTCGGGTTTGAGACATACATCGACCGGGGGCTCGTTCATGATGAGAAGTCTTATGGAGTCTGGCTCAGCGTGTTCGTCGGCCAACAACTGACGTATTCGGATGGGTTGGCCATTCGGTTTCTTTATGAGGGGGTGGATGTTGGTGAGCTGGACTCGTTGTTGTCTGCTTCGCTGCTGCCACGGCAGGTTCGGGAGGCGAGCGTCAAGATGGGGCTCCGGCTGCTTGAGATTGGGGCAGAGGTCTTTCCCTCGGCTGAGCTGGAACTGTACCGGGACCTGGTGACCAGCGGCCAGGCTGCCGGTCATCAGCCGCTGGCGTTCGCCGTCGTCGCGCGTTCCCTCGGGGTGCCGCTCCCTGAGGGGCTGGCCGCCTACCTTTTTGCCACCGCTACCTCCCTGACGCAGAACGCCGTCCGCGCCATCCCGCTCGGCCAGAACGCAGGCCAGCGGCTCCTTCGAAACGCGGCCGACGACGTCGCTGCCGCCGTCGAACGTATCCAGCGCCTTACGCTTGACGACTTTGGGGCCGTCAGCCCCGGACTGGAAATTTCCCAAATGCGGCACGAACGCCAACGTGCCCGGATGTTCATGAGCTAGCAGTGCTTATAAATTCAGGAGGACACATGTCTGAACCCATCAAAATCGGTATAGGCGGACCGGTCGGCGCCGGTAAGACCCAGCTCGTGGAACGCCTCACCCGGTACATGAGCGGCGACATCTCCATGGCCGCAATCACCAACGACATCTACACCATCGAGGACGCAAAAATCCTCGCCGCCAACGGCATCCTGCCCGTAGACCGGATCATCGGCGTCGAAACCGGAGGCTGCCCGCACACCGCCATCCGCGAAGACACCTCCATGAACACCGCCGCCATCGAGGAGCTCAAGGCACGGCACCCCGACCTGCAGGTGATCTTCGTCGAATCCGGCGGCGACAACCTCTCCGCCACCTTCAGCCCCGAACTCGTCGACTTCTCCATCTACATCATCGACGTGGCCCAGGGCGAGAAAATCCCCCGCAAGGCCGGCCAGGGCATGATCAAATCCGACCTCTTCATCATCAACAAAACCGACCTCGCACCCCACGTCGGCGCCGACCTGGCAGTCATGGAACGGGACTCCAAAGAGTTCCGCGGCACTAAGCCGTTCTGCTTCACCAATCTCAAAACCGACGAAGGGCTGGAAAACGTCATCGACTGGATTCGGCGCGACGTCCTGATGCTTGACCTCACGTCATGACTACAAGCAGCTCCGTCGTCGTCTCAGCGTGGGCGGCGCCCGCGGATGAAGGGGGCCGTGCCCGTCCCCAGCCGCTCCCAACTCTCGCAAGCTCGAGTCGGGGCCCTCGCGGCAGTGGGCCCCTCACGAGTGCCGCCACGCCGCGGCCCCCTTCATCCGCGACCGCTCATCGCCCAGTAAGAGGGCGGTTGGAGCTCGACATCAGCAAGCGTGGCGCGCGTTCCATTGCGTCCCGGCAGTTTCATCAGGGCGCGTTGAGGATTCTTCGGCCGCACTACCTGGATGACTCTGGCCAGGTTTGTTACGTCGTCGTCAATCCTGGTGGTGCCTATCTTGGGGCGGATCTCTTTGTGCTGGACGTGGAAGTCGGGGACGGCGCTGACCTGTTGTTGACCACCCAGTCCGCAACCAAGGTCTATCGGACACCGGGGTCTTTTGCTGAGCAGCGGATGAATCTGCGGCTGGGGGAGGGGGCGCGGCTGGAACTGATGCCGGACCAGCTCATCGCCTATCGGGACGCCAGCTACCGGCAGGTTACGTCCTTTACACTGCGGCCGTCGTCGTCGTTGGTGATGGCCGAGGTGGTGACCCCTGGCTGGTCGCCAGACGGGGCGGCTTTCCGGTATGAAGAGGTCCGGCTGCGGAACGAGATCCATGTTGAGACGGACGAGGGCACGGAACTCCTGGCGCTGGACAACCTGCTGATCCGGCCGCCCTCGGGCGATGTCACCGGGCTGGGATTCATGGAGGGCTACAGCCATCTGGGTTCGCTGGTGGTGGTGGACGCCCGCGTGGACCAGGCGCTCGCCGACGAACTGCACGCCGTCACGGCGGAACACGACGCCCGAACCGGCTTGTCCCTCATCCGCACTGCCGCCGGAACCGCCGGCATGGTGCTCCGTGCGCTGTCCAACAGCACCGGGGAACTGAACCGCCTTCTTGCTGCCTGCACCAACCTCCTGCGGGAACGCTGGCACAGGCAAGGACCGCTCAACCTGAGGAAGCACTGATGACGTCCCTGACAAACATCGCCACGCTGTACCGGGAGCGGGAAAGACTGCCTCTGCGGACGCGCCTGGTGTTCACCTTCGGTGCGGTGGCTGCCCTGCATGCGGCCGCCGTCGTATTCCTGCTCTCCGGAAGCGCCGGCGCGGCGGGTACGCAAGCACTCACGTGGAGCCTGGTCCTGACCGCCTACCTGGCCGGCGTCAAGCACAGCTACGACTGGGACCACCTTGCCGCCATCGACAACTCGACGCGGAAGTTCGTGGCCCAGCGGCAGGACCCGGTCAGCGTGGGATTCGCCTTCAGCCTGGGACACAGCTCGGTGGTGGCCCTGGCCGGCGTACTGGTCGTCGCGGGGGCGGCCGCAGTGGGCGAATTCATGCAGGACGGGTCCGCCGGCAACCTGGTGCTAGGGCTGATCGGCAGCGGTGTTTCCGGCATGTTCCTGCTGGCCATGGGCCTCTTCAACGGCTCCGCCTTTGCCCGGTCCGCGCGCGCCTACCGCCGGGCGCGGACAGGTGCCGCAATCGATGCCCCGGACTTGGAACCCCAAGGGCTCGTGGCGAGGCTCCTCGCCAAGCCGCTGTCCATGGTGCGGCGGCCCCGGAACATTTACGTGATTGGGTTCCTGTTCGGGCTCGGCTTCGACACCGCCACCACCATCGGGCTGCTGATGATGACGACGTCGGCGTCCCTGGCCGGGGTGCCGCCGTTCGCCCTGCTGGCCCTGCCGCTTGCGTTCGCTGCCGCCATGACGCTGTGCGATTCGCTCAACGGAGTGGCGATGATGCGGATGTACCGCTCGGCGCTGGATGACCCTCGGCGGAGGCTGGGCTTCAATGCGGTGGTGACCGGGATTTCGACTGTCTCGGCGCTGTTCATCGCCGTGATCACCCTTGGCGGCTTCATCAATGCCGCGTTCGCCCTCCAGGACCCGGTGACTGGATGGCTCGGATCGGTCGACCTGGGCCACGCCGGGCTTCTGCTGATTGCGCTGCTGCTGGCGGTCTGGGGTGCCGCGGTGCTGACGGAGAGGGCCCGCCGCTCACTGACCTAGCCGCCGGTTCAGGCAGCCATCCTTCCCTTGTTCCTTCGGTGCGGCCGGTTCCTCGCCTGGGCGGGAGCGGGGGCGCGTGAATCGATCAGCACCTGCTCGCCGTCCGGGACGGTGGCGTCTGCCTCCACGTGTGCCCCATGCTCGATCAGGACGCTGGAGCCGATCCGTGAATGGCTGCCGATGTACACTCGGTTTCCGATAACGGTGCCGCGGCCGATGCGCACGCCGTCGCCGATCACCGTCCGGTCGCCGATCGTGGCGTCGCGGTCAATCCAGCTGCCATGCCCGATCCGGCAGCCGTGCCCGATCCGCGCACCCTGCTCCACGTATGTCATGGAGCCGATGCGGGTGCTCTCGGCAACGGTGGCACCGGGAGCCACCAGCCCGCCCCCGTTGGCGCGGCGGACGTAGCGGGTGACCTTTCCGGCGTCGTCCTCAACTGATTCAAACTTCGTGTTCATGAAATCCCTCAGTACCGTGCGGTAACTTACCGTACAGTCAGTTAACGGTCCGGAACCCAAACAGATTCCCGGCGCTCCTGGAACGGCTGGTTTCCCGGCAGTCTCCTAGGGTGCTTACTGGAACGGGACGCCTTCATCCTCTTCGGGAACGGCCGCTTCCGTCAGCAGCAGCGCCGTTCCCTTGAACGCGGGCAGTTCCAGGAAGAAGCTGCACAGGTCGTCCACCTGGCCGATTGCTTCGCCGGTGAACAGGTCCTGCACCGTGGAGCCCGGCACCAGGTGGCTTGACTGGATGCTGCCCGCCACATCCTGGTCGGAGAAGTTCAGTACTGTGACCTCAAGCGCACCGCTGCCCAGCCGGGTGACGAGGACCAGCAGGCCACGGTGGGATACGTCGGGAATGTCGAGCAAGGTGCCGGTGGCAATGCCGTGCTCTTCCCGGACGCTGAGGACGCGCTGGAGGCGCCGGGCGAAGGAGTTGGCGTCCTGCAGCTGCTCCGGCAGCGGACCGTACAGGCTGCGTGCCCTGGGCATGCCGGACGAGGAGGTTTTCGCGTCCGGGCTGGTGCCCATGATGTCGTGGGCTCCACGGTTGATCCAGCGGGTGTCTCCCTGCGCGGTGAGTTCGGCAACGCTCTGGCGGTCAAGGGCCATGATGCCGGCCAGATCCCATCCGGACAACGCAAAGACGCCGGGCTGCAGGGCGTTGTACATTGCCAGGAGGATGTGGGCGTCCAGGACCCGTGCCTCCTGTTCCGGGGTTATTGCTTCCGGATCCCGGATACCAAGGGCAGCCATAATGAAGCTCACGGTCGTGCAGGCAATGCCGTTGGTGGTGAACAGGGCGTTGTACGGCCCGTTTTCTCCGGTCAGGCGTTCCCGCATGGTCTGCTGGACCTTCTCTGCCAGCTCGGCCCCGGTGAGCTCCTCGCCATGAAGCTCGAACATCTCGTCCCTGTGGCCCGACGCGAAGTGCATCAGTTCGTAGGTGAGTTCGTCATGGTTCTGCAGGGCATGGACCAATGACGCCTGGTCGACGCCGATCTCCATGGACAGGCGGAGCGTCAGCCGCAGCAGTTCGGTGTCAGCCATGACCAGCGCGTAGTGGTACGCGGGCCGGGTAATGAAGTCGTAGGACAGGTCCGGGCCGGCTTCGGACGTTGCCTTGATGTCGTCGATGGTCAGGTTGAGTTCCTGGAACGAGAACCCGCCCACTTTGCGGATCATGGAGCCGATGAGCTGGTTGGCGGCCTCGGACAACGGGTGACCCTCAGACCAGCCGGGCTCTTCCTCGGCGCTCTTCTCCACACCCAGGAAGCCGTTGGCGTCCAGCCGCAGCGCGCCGGTGCCAAGGTCGAGCAGTGAGTGCAGGGCGTCGCCCACCACCAGTCGCATTCCGGCGAAGGTGGGATCCAGCCAGTTGATGGACGGCTGGCCGGCCTTGAAGTAATGCAGGTAGACCCAACGCCGGGTTTTGCCGGTGGTGTCCACCACAGGTCGGGTGGCGCTCCAGTTGGTCTCCTTGACCCCGGGCTCGTAGAAGATCACCCTTTGCAGCCGGCCAATGATGTAGCCGGCCTTCTGCAGGGCCTGTTCGGATTCAGGGCTGAGGTTGACGGAGTCCTGCCCGTCGGGAACGTCCGGCAGCAGGTGCCAGTCCTCCTCGGGAATGTCCACCATGTGGTAGATCCCGGGATAGTCCCGGAAGTTCATCTCGGCGAGGCGGAAGTCCGCTCCCTTGCCGGTATGGCCCGGCACGATGTCGTCGATGATGGTGCCGCCATGGTCGGCGGCCACCTCGCACATCCGCCGGAATTCGTCCTCGGTGCCAAAGACGGGATCAATGGCCATGCTGATCCGGTCGAAGTGCCCGTCCACGCTCGGGGTCTGGGTCCAGCCGCTGATGCCGCCGGCAAGTTTGACGGGCCCGGTATGGATGGCCCGGATTCCGATCTCGCGGAAGGCGTCCCACATGGTGGGGTCACCGAGGGCGCTGAGGAAGGATTCGCCAGTGCGCGTGATGAAGGACAGGGGATAGGCGGTGAACCACACGGGTGCACGCTCGACGGCGGCGCGGGGGTTGGGGTGCGCATAGGAGTTCTGCCACATGCTGGCCTGTCCGGAGAGCTGCCGGGCCAGTGTGTTCGCGTCACCCAGCATTGCCTGGTTCCGCAGCCACTCCACATACGCCGTGTTACGCCCATCGAATTCGAAGGACGGCCTGGTGGCAAGGTACTGCCGCCGCCGCGCAATCGGCCGGAGCGCCTTGGGGCGGGCAGGGTAGAACTGTTCGTCGTAGTTGATGTCCGGGTCCACCAGCGGTTCTTGAATGGCCGGAGCTATCTGTTCGTCCTCGCCGGCAAGGGTATCCGATTCAAGAAAACCGTCACTGGCACTGATTTCCCGCATAGATTCTCCTACAGGTAGTTCACGTGGTTCCTGGTATTCATTTCCAGGTCACCCTGCTCATGCCAACGTACCCCAGAGGGCCGGGAGTATTCGCGAGGCCGGATCTGCCGGCGTCACAAGACGAGGGCAGGAGCGGTCCGTACCAGGACACGGAGTTGCCTGCCCGGTGTGCACCTGGTCAGACGGCGGCCCCTGGAGTACTGGCGGGTGACGTCGGCGCATACCCGACAGTGCGGTAGGTGGCAAGTTTCATGACTGAAACGTTACGGCGTCCGCGCGGGTAGGCTGGAGCGTACCGTCCGGCAGTGGGCGGCCATGATGCTGTGGCTTAACTGTGTCCGGAAGGAGAGCTTGTGATGAACTGCGACGTCTGTGACGGCACCATTTTCGCCGATGTTGCAGTACGCCTGCAGGACCTGATGCTGGAAAACCAGGCCGTAGCCCAGTTGCTGGACAACCTGGCGGAGTACGCGGCCGGCAAGCTCGGCGGCCCGGGCCGCGAACTTGCCTGCGGGATCACGCTGGCCCGCCCCAAGAAACCGGCCGCCGGCGTAGGCAGCAGTTCGCTGGCCCGGCTGATGAACCAGTTAGAGGGCATGTACGCGGACGGCCCGGGTGCCACAGCCATGCGGCTTTCGGAAACAGTGGTTGTTCCCGACCTGCGGCAGGAAGACCGCTGGCCGGAATACGTCCTTGCCGGACGCAGGCAGGGCGTCCTCTCTGTCTTGAGCATCCCGCTGCTTCTCGAGGGTGACGACCAAGGGGTCCTCAGCCTCTACTCCGGGCAGCCTGACGGGTTCGGCAGTGAAAGCATCGCCTTGGCCGACGCCTTCGTTCGGCAGGCATCGAACGGACTGAGGCTGGCGCTGCGGATGGCAAAACTGCAGGACACCAAAGACGGTCTGAGCGCCGCAATGCAGACGCGCACGGTGATCGACCTCGCCACCGGAGCGATCATGGCCCAAAACCGCTGCAGCCAGGCTGAGGCGTTCAAGGTGCTGCGGGAGGCATCCAACACCAGGAACACCAAGCTGCGGGACGTTGCCTCCGGTGTCATCTCCTCGGTGGCCGGCAGCGGCAAGACCTTCACCTATTTCGACGAATAGAAGGCGTCCCGTTCCTTCCCCGGGAGCCCCACTTCACGGACGGTGGATAGGCCGGGGACCGAAAAATGCTCACTCCGCTTCCGGTAGGCGCGTTGGCTACCGGAAGCTGCTGCTGTTCGTTGCGGCTGGGTGATTTCCTGGTTGGAACCCCAACCTGCCCTGCCTTCGCCCCTCTTACCCCTCGCACTCACGGCAATACTTCTTGCCGTCCTTCTCCCGGGCCAACTGGCTGCGGTGGTGGACCAGGAAGCAGGACATGCAGGTGAATTCGTCCTGCTGCACCGGGACCACCTGGATCAGCAGTTCCTCGTTGGACAGGTCCGCGCCGGGAAGCTCAAAGCCGTCCGCGAGGTCCGACTCGTCAACGTCGGGAGTTGCCTCCCGCCGTCCCGGCTTCTCAGTCTTCAGCTCCTCGAGGGCGACGTTCGGTTCTTCCTCCGGAGTCACCCGCGGAGCGTCGTAGTCAACTGCCATTGATGCGTTCTCCTGTACGGCTGTAGTTGCCCGGATTGTTCCGGACAGAGCGACAACCCACAGCGGCCCGAAGTTATTCCCGTCCTCCGGTCAGGTGAGGAAACCATGCCTGACAGGCTACATCGGACGGTCCGCCTTGCTGGTTCATGCAAGCCCGGCCAGCCGTGAGCACTCCGCCCAGAGCCGGCGCCTGGCGTCCGGGTCAGAGCCCATTCCCGGGGTGGGCAGTTCCTTCCGCTGCAACCAGAGTTTGCCGGACACTGCGGCCGTTTCGTCCCCCATCGCCAGCCACAGCGGTGTGTCTGCGGCCTGCTCCGCGGTCTTCCCGAACCTGTTGGTGATCCACCGGAACGGCCCGCCCACGTCCTGCAGCAGCCCGGTGTTCCTGACCAGTCCTGGGTGGACCGCGTTGGCAACGACGCCGGTGCCATGCAGGCGCTCGGAGAGCTCCTGTGTGAGGAGGACGCGGGCCAGCATGGTGGGCGGAGTGGATCGCAGGTAGCTGTATCTGCCCTTGGCGGTCTGGAGGTCATCGAAGGCGAGCCGGGTAATGCCGTACCTGGAGGCGACGTTCACGATCCGCGCCGATCCCGCCGACACCGCGGCCCGTTTCAGGGCTTCCAGCAGGAGGTTGCTGAACAGGAAATAGGACATCACGTTGGTGGCGAACGTCAGCTCCAGCCCCTCCGCAGTCTCGTGGCGTTCCTTGCGGAAAACGCCGGCCGCGTTGACCAGCACATCGAGCTGCCCGTAGCGGGCGCGGACATGGTCCGCCGCGGCATGGACCGACGACATCAGCGACACGTCGCAGGCGAGGGGTTCAAGGTTTGCGGCCGGGACGCGGGCCCGGATGTCTTCCACCGCCTGGTCCGCCCGTGCCGGGTTCCGGCCAATGACGACGACGGCGGCGCCTTCCCGGGCAAGGCCGGCGGCGACCGCTTTGGCCAGGCCGCCCGTCGCTCCCGTAACCAGCGCAACTCGTCCATTCATCGATGCCACGGCTACCGCCTCCTGACGCTGGGTACGACAATCCCAGCACGGATCCCCGGCCCTGGCCATAGCCTGGAGGGGAAGGTGAAGGGGCGTCCCTCGGGTTAAGCTGGGCGAGGTAGGTAGACTGGTCTACCTACAACCCGTTTTCAAGGAGTCTCCCATGTCCGCTCCGGACGTTTCCGTCACGCCCAGGAGGCCCGCGCGCGAGCTGCTGCTCGCTGCCGCCGCCCGGCTGTTCTATGCCAACGGCGTTGCCGCCACCGGCATCGACACCATCACCGCGGAAGCGGGAGTGGCGAAGAAAAGCCTTTACAACAACTTCGCCTCGAAAGCCGATCTCGTGGCGGCGTACCTCGAAGCCCGGCACGGGGAATGGCTGGGCCTGTACCGCAGCCGGCTGGATAATGCGAAGAGTGCCCACGACCGCGTGCTGGCCATTTTCGACGCCTACCTGGACCACGCCAACTTCGCGTATGAGCACGGGTTCCGGGGCTGCGGGCTCCTTAATGCCGCTGCCGAGCTGCCGGCAGGGCACGCGGGGCGGGAGGCGGTGAGGCGGCACAAGGAGGAGGTCGAAGAGCTGCTGGCCGCCCATGCGCTCAGGCTGCTGCCCGGGGAGGAAGAACGCGCCGCGGAGGTGGCCCGCCACCTGTCCTTCCTGCTGGAAGGTGCCATGGCCAGGGCGGGGCTTGAAGGCCGGGACGCCAGGCTCAGGGACGCCAGGCTCATCGCCGCCCGGATGCTGGAAAACCTGTGACGGGAGGAAGCGGGCTGGCCAACGCGCCACTGTGGGGAGCCCTGTGCGTGGCAGCGGCATCCATCCTCTGGGGGACCACCGGAACGGCAGCCACCTTCGCACCTTCCGTCAGCCCGCTGGCCATCGGTGCCGTGGCGATGGGGGTTGGCGGACTGCTGCAGGCGCTGTACGCTGCCGGATCGATCGCCGCGCAGCGCGCCGGGCTGGTGGACAGATGGCGCCTGGTGCTCGTGGCTGCGGCAGCAGTGGCCGTCTACCCCCTTGCCTTCTACAGCTCCATGCACCTTGCCGGCGTTGCAGTAGGAACCGTCGTCTCCATTGGGTCCGCCCCTCTGGCCGCGGCGCTGATCGAGCGGTTCAAAGACCACAAGCCACTCACCCCGCGGTGGATCGCCGGGGCCCTGCTCGGGGTGGGCGGCGCGGCCCTGTTGTCCTTCGCCGGGCATGGTACCACCGGTTCCGGGAGCGCCGGTTCCGGGCCATCCACCGCCGGTATTCTCCTGGGCCTGGTGGCCGGCGGAACGTATGCCCTTTATTCGTGGGCGGCGCACCGGCTGATCGGCGGCGGCGTTTCATCTCGGGCCGCGATGGGAACGGTCTTCGGACTCGGCGGGTTGCTGTTGATGCCGGTACTGGCCGTGACCGGCGGCCCGCTACTGCACGCGTGGACAAACTTCGCCGTGGGGGCGTACATGGCCTTGGTCCCGATGTTCGCGGGCTACGTCCTGTTCGGCTGGGGGCTGGCCCGGATCCGCGCCAGCACCGCCACCAGCATCTCCCTGCTTGAGACTGTCGTGGCGGCGGTCCTTGCCGTGCTGGTGGTGGGGGAGCGGCTCCCGGCACTTGGCTGGCTTGGCGCCGCCGTCGTGCTGGCCGGCCTGTTCATCCTGACGCCAGGCACCCCGCGCGCCAAAGGCCGTCAGCGGGGAGCCACCCTAGCCCGTAGCCCGTTCCCGCCGCCGGCCCCCCGGGAGGGGGCGGTTCAGGAACAGGCAGGCGCCCAGGCCCAGCAGCAGGATACCGAGCACGACGGGGGCCGGCGCCTGTCCGCCGATTCCCGCCATGACGAGTACAAGACCCAGCAGGCACACGGCTGAGCCGGCGAAAAGCCCCGCCGGAAAACGGCGGGCGGGGTAACCGGAGAGCAGCTCCATAGCCAGGTGGGGATCGTCAGCGATCAGCCGCAGTTCCAGCTCGTGAAGCAGCCTCCGCTCCTCTTCGGACATTGGCATTTTATGCCCCTGCATTCCATGAGACGCGGGTATCGCTACTGACCGTAGGAGCCTTGTCTTAGTTAGTCAAGGGCAGTTCCGGGCCGCCTGGCGCTAGGGTGAGAGGATGACTTCGGGGGACAGTAGCAGCGGACGGTTCGGCCGGCGAAACTGGCGGAAATTCCTTCTGCCGCTGATCGCAGTGGCCAGCGCAGTGATCGGGATCGTGCTGGTGCGGACCCCACGGCAGGACGTGGGCTGGTTTGCCTATGCGCCGCTCGCGAATGAGCCGTTTTCCGGCACCAACCTGGTCTTCATGGACGGCACGGCGAAGCTTGGCTACATGCTGGTCCTGGCCGGGCTGCTCCTTCTGGCGTTCTGGGCTGGGTACCGGTTCGCCCTGTACCGCGCCCGTAGTTCGAGGTAGGGCTCTGCAGGAAGCCGGGCTACCGCCGTCGTAATTCTGCGAACTCGATGGACGGGACAATGGCGCCGGCGTCCCGCTCCACGAAGTTGGTCCCTGGCGGGACGATGTCGTCGATGGCGTCCAGCACGGACTCGCCCAGGCGGACGTCCGCTGCGCGCAGGTAGGCGTGGAGGTGCGCTTCGTTGCGCGGACCGATGATCACGCTGCTGATGGCCGGGTGGGCCAAGGCAAAGCCGACGGCAAGGTCCACGAGCGAAAGCTCCAGCTTGTCCGCCAGCCGGGCCAGGGCGTCCCCGGCCAGGAGCTTGCGCTCGCTGGAAGGCCCGGAGATGTCGTACCGCCCGGGCAGGGAGTGCACCCGGGTGGGCGGCTGGCCGGATTCCAGCACGAAGCTGCCGGACAGCCAGCCGCCGGCCAATGGGCCGTAAGCAAGGACCCCGAGCCCGTACTGCTGCGCGATCGGCAGCACGTCCCGCTCGTTGCTGCGCACCAGCATGGAGTACGGCACCTGGTTGCCCAGCGGCGGGATGAGGTGGTTGGTGGTGGCCAGCCACTGCGCCTCCACCAGCTGGGCAGGAGTGAAGACGGACGTGCCGTAGTAGAGGATCTTGCCCTGCCGGATGAGGTCATTGAGCGTGGTGATGGTTTCCAGGACGTCGGTGTTGTAGTCCGGCCGGTGCGCCTGGTAGAGGTCGATGCGGTCGGTCTCCAGCCGGCGGAGGCTGCCTTCCACTGCCTGCGTGATCCAGCGGCGGGAGTTGCCGGAGTGGGCTGGGTTGGCGCTCATCTGGCCGTGGAACTTGGTGGCGAGGAAAACGTCGTCGCGGCGTCCCCTGAGGGCCCGGCCCACCACCTGTTCGGACTGGCCCTGCGAGTAGACGTCGGCGGTATCGATGGCCGTGATGCCGGCGTCCAGTGCGGCGTGGATGATCCGGATGCTCTCCTCTGCGCCGGTGGGTGCGCCTGGTTGGCCGCCGTTCCCTTCGCCGAAGTTCATGGTGCCCAAAGTCAACGGACTGACGGGGGTCCCCGACCGCCCGAACACCCGCAGTTCGCTGAGGCTCATCCCCGGTCTCCTCCCAATGCCTTGCTTGCCCTCGGTCGTCACGAGGCTACACAGATCCGCCGTACGCCTGAAGATTCGTGCCTTAGTCCTTCGCTTTTCGACGCACGGAGTAACGGAGGGGTCGGCAATGACGTTTTATGGCGCGTGCGCAGCCATGGCTGGCAGCATCGGGAACGACGGGGCGGTGCACGCACGTCGAGCCGTGAGCCGGAACGTCTTCCCGTGCGACCGCGGGCGCATTTCGCCTAGGCGCCACCCTGCAATAATCTGAACCCACGGTTGTGCTCGGGGGTGCAAACGCCCGGTGCAACAGGCAGCACGGTAAGTTCGGGCCCATCACACCAGACGAGGCGGACACGCATGACGGCTTCAGACCAGCAGCACGCACCACAGCCGGGGACGCCGGCGGATCCACCGCGCTTCGCTGCAGCTGCCGAGGGGACTGCGCGGGGAAGTGCTGCCAGCGGATCCACCGCAAGGGAGCCCGTGGATTCCCATCTGCTCCAGCAGCTGGCGGACGCGCACGGGGTGGGCACCTCGTTCCAGGGCTGGGACGGTCTGCCCCATTCGGTGGCCGAGGAAACACTGATCAAGGTGCTGGCTGCCCTTGGCGTCCAGGCCCACACCAACGAGCACATCCAGGCTGCCTTGGCGGAAACGGAACTGGCGCCATGGCGGCGGATGCTGCCTCCCGCCGTCGTGATCCAGCAGGGCGAGCCGGCGGAAGTTCCGGTGCACGTGCGTGACGGGGCCACCGCCAGCGTTACCATCGCACTGGAAGGCGGGGCAGGGACCCGGGAAGCGGAGCAGCAGGACGTCTGGGTGCAGCCGCGGGACGTGGACGGCGTCGCCGTGGGACGGGCCACTTTTGCCCTCCCGCAGGACCTGCCGCTGGGTTGGCACACCCTCCACGCAAAGTCCGAAGGGACCAGCGCGTCAGCCAGCTTGGTGGTGGCCCCTGCCCGCCTGGACACGGCGAAGGACCTGGAGAAGCGCCGCGGCTGGGGCCTGGCAACGCAGCTGTACTCGGTGCGTTCCAAGCGGTCTTGGGGGATTGGCGATTTTTCGGACCTGGCTGACCTTGCCGCGCTGAGCGGTGCCCGTGGCGCCGACTACGTGCTGGTCAATCCGCTGCACGCGGCGGAGCCGGTCCCGCCGGTCCAGCCATCGCCCTACTCGCCGTCCACCCGGCGGTTCTTCAACCCTCTGTACATCCGCGTGGAGGCCATTCCCGAGCTGGCCTACCTGAGGCCCCGGAAGCGCGCGCAGCTGGAAAAGCTGCACGAGGAAGTAGCGGGCCTGAACAGGGACGGTGAGCGGCTGGACCGGAACGCCGTCTACGCCGCCAAGCTGCAGGCGCTGGAACTGCTGTACCACACGCGCCGGTCGCCCGCCCGGCAGGCTGCGTTCGAGGACTTCTGCCGGACTTCCGGCAGCGGACTCGATGATTTCGCACTGTGGTCCGCCATCCGCGAGGACATTGCTCCGGATGATCCGCTCTGGACCGACCCCGCCACTGCCCTGGGAACACCCGAAGCCGAAGCCCTCCGGGAAAAGCTCGCCGACCGGATTGGTTTCCACCGCTGGCTGCAGTGGATCTGCGACGAGCAGCTGGAGAACGCCCAGCAGGCCGCTCTGCGGTCGGGAATGCGCCTGGGCGTGGTCCACGACCTGGCCGTCGGCGTGGACCACAGCAGCGCCGACGCCTGGACACTCCGCAACGTGCTGGCGCCGGCCACCAGTGTGGGCGCGCCGCCGGACATGTACAACCAGCAGGGCCAGGACTGGGGCCAGCCGCCGTGGCACCCCGCCCGCCTTGCCGAGGCCGGCTACCAGCCATTCCGGAACATGCTGGCCACGGTGCTGCGGCACGCCGGCGGCATCCGCGTGGACCACATCCTGGGCTTGTTCCGGCTCTGGTGGATCCCTATGGGCAACGCCCCCGGCGACGGCGCCTACGTCCGCTACGACCACGAGGCGCTGATCGGCATCCTCGCGCTCGAAGCCCACCGGGCCGGCGCCGTGGTGATCGGCGAGGACCTGGGCACCTTTGAGCCGTGGGTGCGGGATTACCTGGCCGCGCGCGGCATCATGGGCACGTCCATCCTCTGGTTTGAGTACGACGGCGATTCCCCCCTGGCGCCCGAAAAGTACCGCACGCAGGCACTCGCCAGCGTCAACACCCACGACCTGCCGCCCACCGCCGGTTACCTGGCCGGCGACCATGTGGCCTTGAGGAGCAGGCTGGGACTACTGGAGCGCTCCGAAGCAGAAGAGCGCGCCGAGCACAATGCGTCCCTCGAGAAGATGTTCGCCATGCTGCGGGAGCGGGGTTACCTGCCCGAGGGTGACATGGCCGGCGGTTCCGGCGGGTATGGCGCGGGATCTTCCGGTTCAGAGGAGCGCACCATCGAGGCGCTGCACCTGCTGCTCACGCAGACGCCGTCGGTCCTGCTGGGTGTGGCCCTGGTGGACGCGGTGGGGGAGCGGCGCGTCCAGAACCAGCCGGGAACCACCGAAGCCCTGTACCCGAACTGGCAGGTTCCGCTGGCCGGGCCGGACGGCAGGCCGGTGTTCCTTGATGAGCTTCCCGCCAACGCGCGGTTCAACAACCTGCTCGCGGCGGTGGAGGAGGCTCTGCACGCCTGAACGACCCTGAGGAGGGTGCCATGAATGACGGATCCCACCCGCGCCCTGACCTCGCAAGCTCGGCCAGGGAACCCGGCGGGCGTGGGCCCACGCTGCTGGTTGGCGGTACCGGCTTCCTGGGCAGCCAGGTGGCCATCGAGCTGCTGAACCGTGGGAAACAGGTGCGTGCCCTGGTCCGGCCCGGCTCGGATGCGTCCAGCCTGGAAGCCGCCGGTGCCAGCATTGCCCGCGGCGACATGATGGACCCGGACTCACTGGACCGTGCCATGGCCGGTGTGGACGCGGTGGTTACTTCGGCGGCCGGGTACACCAGGCACCGCAAGGGGGACAGCCCGGTGACCGACACAACGGGCAACTCCAACCTCGCCGAGGCAGCCAGCCGCGCCGGCGTCCGGCGGTTCGTCCTCACCAGCATCCTCACCTGCGACCGGGCCCCGGACGTCCCCCACTTCTGGCACAAGAAGCTCATGGAGGACAGGCTCGAGCAGCTTGGCGTGCCGTTCGTGGCCCTGCGGCCCGGAGCGTTCCTGGACCAGGTCACCCGTTTCGGTGGGGACCCCATAGCCAAACGTAAATTCATGTGGATGGGCTCACCCCGGATTCCGCTGACGTTCGTGCTGACCCCCGATCTGGCCGGCTATCTGGCGGAGGCCGTGGACGCTCCGGGGATCGAGGGGCAGCGGATAGATATCGGCTGGGACAGGCCGATCGGCATGCAGGACGTCGCCGACATTGCCGGCTCCATGACCGGCGGGCCCATCAAGGTCCGCTCTGTTCCCATGCCGGTCCTGCTGGCGGCTGGTTCCGTCGTGGGGCGGTTCAACCCCACGGTGAAGGACCTGGCAGCCATGATCTCCTGGTTCCAGAGCGGGCAGTATGTTGCCGATACTAGGCGCCAGCGCGAGGTCTTCGGGCAGCCGCCCACGGCGGAAGACGCGATCCGGAGGTTGATCGGCATCCTCGGCCACCCCGTCCGGAGCTAGCCGGAAACACGGCAGCGGGGCCCCTCCAGCCTATCCCGACGCTTCGGAAATCGGCCAAGGGACCCCGCCTTTGGGTGGATCCTGCTAGCCTGCCGAGATCACGTGACTGAAGTGGTCATAGCGGAAGGTGACCGGGCCGCCGTCGTGCTCAAAGGTAATATTGGCACCCGGCGACTCGCCGCCCGCCCCGTAGCTGACGTCCCAGGAGCGGTTCAGGGCCGCTTTGAACTCGTAACTGCCCGCGGGCAGGTCGGGTACATCCAGGCTCCACACCAGGCCAGCGGGATCGAGCGTGAGCTGCGCTTGGTCGCATGCCGGCTCCCAATCGGCAGCGCAACCCAGCTCGCTGTTCATGCTGCCGGCAGCAGCAACTGACGCCGGCTGCTGGGACGGGTACACCGCGCTGAGCACGTGGGTGCTGTTGTCGTAGCGGAATGTGACCGGACCGCCCGGGTGGTCCAGCACGATGTTGGGACCGTCGAGCTGGCCCCCGTCGCCGAAGTTCTCATCCCAGCTGCCGTTGAGTGCCGCCTTGTACTCGTACCGTCCGGCGGGCAGATCCACCGTCAGGCGCCAGATCCTGTCGGCGGGGTCCAGGGTCATCATGGCCTGCCGGCAGCTGGGCTGCCAGGGTTCGGCGCAGCCCATGACCTGGTTCAGCGAACCGGCAACCGTCACTGAATCAGGCTGCGGAGCCTCGCCCACGGTCACTGTCCGCACATCGCTGGAAACGGTGAAACCGGGACCGGCCATCGACGCGCGGTACTTCACCTCCGTGCCGTCAGCCAGCTTCGACACGTCATCTGTTGCCGAATACACCGGCGAAGAATCGTCGGACCCCACAGCAGTCCACCCGCCGCCTGCCACGCTGCGCTCGAAGGACACCACGTGGCTGGCCTTTTCAGGGTCGGCGGTGGCGCTGAGCTCCACCGCACCCTGGACGCCGCTGCCCTCTTCGGGCTTCTGCAGGGTCAGGACCGGCACCGGGACGCCAGCCGTTGCCGTCCGGCTGGTGGCAGTGTGTCCGCCGTTGTCCAGGACGGTGGCACGGTACTCGATCGAGGTCCCGGCCTTGAGGCCGGCAACGTCGTGGAATACCTGGTAGGGAGCGGTGTCGTCAGTGCCTATGGGCTGCCACCCACCACCTGCCGGCCTCGCTTCGAAGGTGACCTCGTAGAACGAAGAACCGCCGACGTCGGCCGTCACCTTAAGGCGCCCGTTGTCCCCAGGTGCCGCGGCAGGCTCCTGGAGGACGACGGCGGGCGCGGCCTTCGAGTGCGGGACGCGGCCTGAGGACTGGTACACGACGGCGGACAGCGGGGGGACCGTGACGGCCAGCTTGCCGTCTGCCGAAGTCTTCGCCTCTGCTGCTGCATCGCCGTAGATGCGGGTGTAGTTGCGCTTGGCGATGTATGTGGGGACCTCCGCCGTCTGTGCCTGCTCACTGTTGTTCAACGCCACCACGTACTCCCGCTGATCCTTGGCGTCCGTGCGGGAGAAGGCGTAGATTCCCGCGCCCTCGGAGGCGTAGCGGTGCTGGTGCGCGCCGTCGCGGAGGGCGGGGTGCTCCTTGGTCAGCTGCGCGAGCTCGCTGATCCTGGCGTACAGCGGGTGGCCGGTGTTGAAGTTGTCCGTGGCGTGGGTGGCGTCGGTTCCCAGCAGGTCGTCGTCGAGGTATTCCGGCACCTGGCTGGCGAACAGGGTCTGCCGGGCGTCCTGGTCTCCGCCGGGTCCGGTGAACCCCTGCTCGTCCCCGTAGTAGACAACGGGGTTGCCACGGGAGAAATACATCAGCTCGTGGGCAAGACGGTCGCGGGCCACCTGCTCGGCGTCCGTTGATCCCGGGTTGTCGGCGGCGATGAAGCTGCCGATGCGGCCCATGTCGTGGTTGCCCAGGAAGGTGGGCAGTTGGTAGACGTTGGAGTCCGCGTCCGTGTACCAGTCATCCCCGGCGAAGAAGGTTTCCAGGCTGCGGGTGTCCTGGCTCTTGGAGGCAAAGTTGCGGGCGGCGTCCTGGAACGGAAAGTCCAGCACCGCCTGCATTTGGTTCCGCGTGGTGAACTGCGAGGTGAAGCTCTTGGTGGTGTCGAAGACTTCGCCGAACATGAAGAATTCGTCCTTGCCCTGTTCTTTCGCGTAACTGAGGACCTCCGGGCCGAATTCCTGCCAGAATTCGTTGTTGACGTGCTTCATGGTGTCGATCCGGAAACCGTCCACGCCGAAGTCGCCGATCCAGGTCTTGTAGATGTCCTTCATGCCCTCCACTACGGCGGGGTGCTCGGTGAAGAGGTCGTCCAGGCCGAAGAAGTCGCCGTAGTAGGAGTCCTCGCCCACGAACGTGGTATCACCGCGGTTGTGGTACAGGGCGGGGTCATTCAGCCAGTGGGGGACTTTCAGGTTCTTTTCGTTCTCGTCAAGGACCGGCACGTAGGGGAAGGAGGTTGCGGCGTCCAGCTCCGGGAAGTTGCCCGTCCCGGCGTAGTCGCGGTCATCAAACTCCTGTCCCTCTGCCGTTGTGTACGGTACAGCGTCCTTGGACACGTAACCCTTGCGCGCGCCTTGTTCATAGCCGATGACATCTGCGGTGTGGTTGGTGATGATGTCGAAGTACACCTTCATGCCGCGGGCATGGGCCGCATCGATGAGGGCCTTCAGTTCATCGTTCGTGCCCAGGTGGGGATCGATCTGGGTGAAGTCGGTAATCCAGTAGCCGTGGTAACCGGCGGACTTGTCTTCGGGCTGGACTGCCTTGTTCTTGAAACTGGGGGTGAGCCAGATGGAGGTAGTGCCCAGTCCCTGGATGTAGTCGATCTTGTCCAGGAGCCCGGCCAGGTCACCGCCGTTATAGAACCCCTTCTTTGTCGGATCAAAACCGGAAACCATGGGATCGGAGCCGAGCCCGCCCTGGTCGTTGGCGGTGCTGCCGTTGCTGAACCGGTCCGCCATGACGAAGTAGAAATTCTCGTCAGTGACCGGGGCCCGGAGCGAATGGAGAGCGGCTGACGAGCCCGGGTTCTTTGGGCCCTCTTTGTTGCCGGGTGCGGCGTTGGCCGGAAAGACCGCGGCGGACACGGCGATGGCTGCTGCAATCAGTCCTGCTGCCGAGCGGAAGCAGGCAGTATGGACCTCGGATAGGGCATGGGTTTTCGCTGTTTTTGGTGCTGGTTTGTCGGTGCTGGTTGTTCTGGCGCGCGAAAAGGCGCTGCCTGGGGTGCGGAATATCAAGGACTGAGACCTTCCTGGTGTAGCGGCGCTGCTGTACAGGCTTGCTTGCCATTGGCAAAGGTGTGCGGCACGGGTGCCGGTTCACAGGGCAGCATGCCGACCTGTGAACCACGTCACAACTGTAAGCGCTTGCACCCAATAACTCCAGCGTTTAGGCATTGCCTGCCCGGGAGAGGGCCGTGCTTCTGCCGCAGGCGTCAGTCAGCGGGGATAAGAGCGGTGGGCGACGGCGTCCGGACGTCATGGAGCACTGGGCCCGGCAGGCCGGTGGCAGGGTCCAGGGCGAAAGTAGCGACGTTGTCGGAGCGTTCGTGGGCCACGTGGAGCCAGTTATCCCTTACCAGGTGATGCCGCGGCCAGTTTCCGCCGCTCGCCATGTCCTGAATGGGCAGGAGCTCCGTTCCGCCACCGCCGACCTCCAAAGTGCTGATGATGTTGGTACCGCGGACGCCGACATAGGCGTAGCGGCCGTCTCCGCTGAGGCAGATCTCGGCTGCCGAGTCCCCGGACTGGCTGCCGCCGGACGTGGCCGGTCCCCGGAACACCAGTTCAAATGTTCCCGCTTCAGGCCGGACTATGAAGACCTCAACGGAGTACTCCGAAACGACAAAGACGTTGCCACTGGAATGCTGTACCAGGTGGCGGGGGCCGCTACCGAACGGGAGTGCCACCTCATGGTCGGCGACCAGGCCCTTGCCGGGAGTGAAGTTCCAGATGCGGAGAGTGTCGTGGCCAAGATCGGTGGTCATGATGCGGCCGTCCTGGAGCACCAGGCTTGCGTGGGCCCGGCTTTGCCGCGGCTCACCGGGGGACAGGCTGGAGTGTTGGTCCACCGACGGCGGGGCCGCAAACCGGCCGGTCATGCCGCCGTCGGAATCCAGTTCGTAAAGGAGGACTTGGCCGTCGCCCCAGCAGGCGGCGGTAACGAAGCGGCCCTGCGGGTCGACCGCAACATGGCACGTAGCCTCACCAGCGGGCTGCGGCGCGCCGTACGGCGCCAGGCCGGAAACTCCTTCCCGGCGGTAGGCCTGGACCATCTTGCGCTGCTCAGCCACGGCGTAAACGACGGGAAGCATCGGGTGCACTGCAACGAACGACGGCGACTGTGCCTTCACTGCGGTCCCGAGCCACTCCAGGCTGCCGTCCTGGTGCGCACGGAGGGCACCGATGCCCTCGGCCCGGCCACCTCCGTCCGGGGTGTAAGTACCGGTCCAGAGGATGGTGTCGCTAGAGGTCATACCCACATCCTGCCAACAATTTCGCTTCGGCCGCGACCCGGCCTCGGCTAGCATTGGAATTTCGTTCACGGCAGGAGGAGGTGGGTGCGTTCCGATGCCACCTGCTGAATCATCTCCCGTTTCCCTGACATTTCCCCGCGTTGTTTCAGTGCTCCGGCAGGCGGGCAGCGTTTTCGCCGAAGATGAGGCGCGGCTCCTTATGGCAGAGGCTTCCGGCCCCAAGGAACTGGCGCGCAAGGTGGAGCGCCGCTGCCAAGGTATTCCCCTCGAGTATGTCCTGGGCTGGGCTGAATTTGCCGGCCGGCGTATTGAGGTGCGGCCCGGTGTCTTTGTGCCTCGCCGGCGGACCGAACTCCTCGTCAGCGAGGGGAGGGCACTGCTTGCCGCCACTGGTTCCCCGCCGTCCCCCGTGGTGCTCGACCTCTGCTGTGGGTCCGGGGCCGTAGGTGCTGCACTGCTGCATGCCTTTCCAGGGCTGGAACTCCATGCCTCGGATATTGATCCTGCTGCCGTGGAGTGTGCCCGGCGGAACGTGGAGCCATTGGGCGGCCATGTTCACGCGGGCGATCTGTTCGACGCGCTTCCCCTTTCGCTGCGGAGCCGCGTTCAGGTGCTGGCAGTGAATGCCCCATACGTTCCCAGCGACGCCATCAGGACAATGCCGCCGGAGGCGCGGCTGCACGAACCACGCCATTCCCTCGACGGTGGCGCCGACGGGCTCGACGTCCACCGTCGTGTGGCGGCGTCCGCCTTCGAGTGGCTGCGTCCCGGTGGACACCTGCTCATCGAGACAAGTGAGCGGCAGGCGACAGGAACAGCGTCCATCATCGCGGCTGCCGGCTTTGCTGCCAGGACTGTTCGATCGGAAGAGCTCGACGGCACCGTGGTGGTCGGAACTGCCCGGAACCAGTGCCCGGAGACTACCTGGGAGTATCCGCGCTACTCCAAGGGGTGGGGTGGTGGCGGGGGTTTGAAGTAGTGGTTTTGTTTGGGTTTTTGGGTGGGGTCGATGTGGGGTGGGGGGATGAAGGTTGGGGTGCCGTTGCCGGTGGTGATGGTCCATTGTTCTTTGTGGATGAGGTGGTGGTGGTGGCTGCAGAGCAGGACGCCGTTGTTGGTGCTGGTGTGGCCGCCGTGTGACCAGTAGGTGATGTGGTGGGCTTCGCACCAGGGTGCGGGGGCGGTGCAGTTGGGGAAGGCGCAGCCTTGGTCGCGTGCGGTGAGGGCGAGGCGTTGGGCGGGGGTAAAGAGCCGGGTTTTGCGGCCGAGGTCGAGGATTTCGCCGTGGGTGCCCAGGAGGGCGGGGATGATGTCGGCGTCGCAGGCGGTTTTGCGCAGGGTGGCTGTGGCGACGGGGCCGGTGAATGCGAAGGTCCCGGTTCCCCGGTGGCTGGTCACCCCGTTGGGGGGTGCAGGGGTGCCGGTGCCTGTGGCTGGTGTCCGGGTGGGGAAGAGGTCCTGGTAGTTGATGGTGGCGATGATTTGGGGGCGGTTGCCGCCGGTGGTGGGCAGGTGGTTGGTGCTCAGGCCTGCTTTGACGGCGGAGACGAGCCCGTCGAGTTGTTGTTGGGGCCGGGTGCGCTGGTCCAGGCTCACACCCACGTCCCGGTCCACGTCCACTCTAGGGTCAGGGGCCGGGCCGGTGGTGTCCGGGTTGGTGGCTTTGGTGTTGGTGCTGCCGCTGGTGTTGGGGCTGGTGGTGCGGGGCTTCGTGGTGCGGGGGTTGGTGGCGGTGTTCATAACGGTGGCCAGGTATTCGTATTGGTCGGTGGTGGCGAAGATTTCGAGGTGGTGCAGGCCGTGGCGGGGTTTGCGGATGAACGCGCCTTGGGTGTGGCGGAGGGCTTCTTCGCTGGGTTCGGTGCCGTCGGGGTCGATGGTGCCGGCCCAGCGGTGGGCCAGGCGGGTGAGGAAGTCGGGGTCTGCGGTCCGGGCGGTGGTGGTGAGGTGGTGTTCGATGTGTTCGAGGGTTTCGGCGGCGGTGTGGTGCTGGAGCCGGTCCAGGGTGGCGGTGATGATGGTGGCGGAGTGGGAGGACACCGCCGGGGCAGCGATGCCACCGCTGGTGGTGGCGTCTGCGGGTTTGCCGGTTGTAGTGCCGATGGGGGCCAGTGCGGCGGCGAGGTGCCGGCGTGGGGGCGGGAGGGGGTCGCCGGTGAGGGTGGTGCCGGGCAGGACCTGGTGGGCGAGGGCGAGGCGGCGGCGGGCTTCGCGGACCGGGATCCGGAGCCGGAGCCTGAGGAACTCGGCGGTGTTCCGGCACCCGTCATCGGCCGGGGACGTCACCACCGGCCGAGCAGGCTCCGCGGTGGGTGTGGGTTGGCTGGTGCAGGGCCAGTTGGCATCGGTTTCATTCAGGGTCTCTACCCCGTCGGCGTCCCAGCCGCTGACCCAGCCCCGGCCCGGCCTGGCCATCCTTGCCGTACTGGCCGTTCTCGCGGCGGCGATCGCCTGCGTGCGGGTCCGGTCCACGGCCCCGGCGGCCAGGACCTGCAGGGACTCCACGGACCGGGCCAGTTCCTCGACCTCGGCGGCGAAACCAGCCGCCTCGACATAATCGGACGACGCCAGCAACTGTGGAGCCGCTGCGGCTGCGGCGGCGAGCAACGAACCTATGTCTGCAAGGCCTAGCGACGTTCCTGGCACAGGTGACGGCATGCTGATCGGGACAATAGTGGGACCTGCGTAAAGGCGGCGCGGCCGCCCGCGCCGCGTACCGCCGTCGTACTCATCATGCATAGAGCCACGACCACGAGGAAGCCGCGGCATACCCGCAGAACCGCCGACCTCCCCAAGCTGCTCCCCAATGGCTTCCATAAGACAACCCTGCCAAAGACCACCGACAAAACAGCCAGCCAAAAACCCTATGTGGAAAACCTGCGAATGCTCTTGCGGGCAAATCTTGCCTTTTTCTTGAGCGGGCATTCCAAAGACTGTCCCTAGGGTTGGCGTAGCCATTCAGGCAGATGGACTTCCGCAGCTACGTCAGGGGGAACGATGGTTGACGCACAGCGCCGCAGGGCTGCCAGCCCGGGTAAGAAAGAACTGACAAGGCCGAAAGGCTCGGATCCAAGCAGTGGCGGATCAGGGGATCGTGAAAGCCCTTCAGGCCAGGATCAACCGCCGCGAAGAGTGCCGGGCCTCAATGGCTACGATCCGAACCTGTGGCCCGACGTCTGCAGGTAGCCATCAGGGAGGGCACCCGTAACGCGGCGCATGCGACCGCCGCTAAAAGTCGCCCTTAAAAGCTGCCGGCCGCCGCGTCCCCCAAGGATCGCGACGGCCAGCACGGCGATTCAGTTGTAACACAGGGGAGTCCTAGACTCCGTGTCAAGGAGGCTTTCCGCGTCATGAACGAACGCGCAGCGCCCTTATCAGGCCTTGGAACCGCCTTCACTGGACGTAGTACCCAGGTTGGTTGTTTCCGGATGCGTGCTGTGCGCGGGGATGTGGTCCTCACCGAGGTCGCCTGCATCGCTTAGGGTTCCGGACGTCCCTGCAGCCCCTGTGCCCGTAGTTCCAAAACTGCCCGGAGTACCACTTGTACCGGTGCCAGAGGTGCCTGCGGACGTGGCGTCCTCGTCTGCCGCCGGTTTGCTGTCACCGGAGGAGCCCGACGTGCCCTCACGATGCATTGCAGAGCCAAGCACGGTCCCGGCCCGGCGTGCCGCCTCGGTCAGCTGGTCTGCGACCTCGGGGGCCTTTTCCTTGATGGCATCCGTGGCCACCGCCACCTTGTCCTGGACAGGCTTGCTGTCCCAGATTCCCGCGGCGCGGGCTTTGAGCTTGTCGTAAGCTGCGCGTCCGGACCGGGATCCCAGCACGTACCCGGTGGCAATTCCAATACCCAAAAGAAGCTTGTTTTTCACGATGAACTCCTGCTCCGTGAGAAGGTTTTCAGTTCCGGCCGTTCGGGAGGCCGCGGGCCGGGAATATGAAAACCGGCCCGGGGGATTGTGTCCCCAGGCCGGTTTCCTGGCTTGCGGGCTGCGTTAGCTGCGCACGCCGCGCTTGGTGATCATGCCGTACACCAGCAGCACGATGAGAGCGCCGCCGATGGCCAGCAGCCACGTCTGCAGCGAGAAGAATTCCTCCAGTCCGCGGTTGAAAATCATTCCGCCGATCCAGCCGCCGAGGAGGGCCCCAACAACGCCGAGGACGAGGGTGATGAGCCAGCCGCCACCCTGCTTGCCCGGGAGAATCGCCTTAGCGATCGCACCGGCAATAAGTCCGAGAATCAGAAATGCAATAAATCCCATTTTTCGTTCCTCTTCCTAAGTAAAGGAGGCCTCCGGATCCCGGAAGCACTTCATCCTTCTGACTCAATAGTAATCATGCTTACTATCTCTTTGCCAACCCCAGGGAAGAGAAAAAGTGCATTTCAGGGCGGTTTCAGTGCCCCGTGACGTCCGAATCATTGCCGGCTCCCGGACCCTCGTCCAAGATGGCCAGTTCCGCCAGATCCTGCGGATCCAGGGCGAAATCGAAGATGTCCAGGTTCTCCCTCAGCCGGTCCGGATTGGCTGTTTTTGGAATTGTTACAAGTCCGTGCTGAACATGCCACCGGAGGACCAGTTGGCCGGGCGTTTTGCCATGCTTTTCAGCCAACTGGGACAGGATGGGTGCGTCCAGCAGGCCCGCTCCAGACCCGCCCAGCGGACTGTAGGACACGGTGACAATTCCGTGCTTCTCGTGGAACTCCCGCTCCGCCGTCCGGGTCACCGCCGGCGTCAGCTGGATCTGGTTGACGGCAGGAACCACGTCGGTTTCCGCCATCAACCGTTCCAAATGCGCAGGCTTGAAGTTGGATACTCCAATGGAGCGTACCTTTCCCTCCGCCTGGAGCCGCTCGAACGTCCTCCACGTGGAGATGTACTCATCCCGGGCAGGCAGCGGCCAGTGGATCAGCAGGAGGTCCACGTAATCCAGCCCCATCCGCTTCAGCGAACCCTCCAGCCCTTCTACCGCCCTGTCGTTGCCTTGGAACTGGCCGTCAAGCTTGGTGGTGATGAAGAGCTCGCTGCGCTCCGCGCCGCTGGCCCGGATGCCGTTCCCCACTCCTTGCTCGTTGCCATACTTCGCGGCCGTATCGATGTGCCGGTATCCGGCTTCCACGGCCTGTACGACGGCGGCAGCCGCCTGGTCGTCGTCCAATGGCCAGGTGCCAAGACCGACCTGCGGGATGGAGTAGCCGTCATTGAGTTTGATCAGCGGTGCAAGTGTCATGTGAACAGTCTCTCCCGTTCTGAGCCGTCCCAGCCCTAAAAAGCCCGGAGAATGTTCTCAGCGTTGTAGTTGAGCACGGCCCTGGCGGTGTCCGAAACCTTGTCCGGGCTTTTCTGCTGCGCCAGGAAGTCAACGAAGCGCTCCAGGGTCCGGGCCGCCCTGGTCACGTCCCCGTCCTCCACGGCCTTCGCTGCCTGCTGGACGTTCGCCGTGAGCTGGCTGGCCACCGGACCGGCCACATCCTTTGACTCCGTCAGGTCCTCCAGCACATGCTGCAGCGCCTTCACGCTGCCCGGAAGCCAGGCTGCGCGCAGCGGCACGTTGCCAAAGTCCATGTCCGAAGCAAAGTAGAAGTCGGTGTAGGAGGGCTGGTTGTAGGCGGTGTTCTGCCGGGCAACCTCTGCGCGGTACTGCGGATCGTGCATCAGTGTGTACAGCTTGTGGCCGGTCACCTCCGTGCTCATGTACATCCGCAGGGCGGAGCTGTCCGCGGTCCGGACCAGCATCTCCTCGCGCCAGTCGCCCACCACGTCCGCCACCAGGCTTGGTGTTCCCTTGGTGCCGTTGTTGGTGCGCGTGCCCTCCGCGCTCAGCAGCCGGCCGCGCTTCCAGTCATCAATGGTGGGGGTCTGGTCGCCCGAGCCGTTGATGATCTGGGTGGTCATGTCAGCGGCCCACTTGATGCTCATGTTGGTGCCGGGGGTTGCGGTGGAGAGCTTGTTGCCGTTCGCTGACTGCATGCCGATGGCCCAGTTCTCGATGCCGGGCACAGAAGGATCGACGTCGCCGATCATGCCCCGGCCGGTGTCCTTGCCCGAGTAGGCGCCGAACAGCACCTCACCGTTGGCGGCGTCCCGCATGGCGTAGCCATAGGGCGCGTAGGTGCCGCCCTCGTGCACGGTGAACATCTCCTTGCCGGGCCGGTTGGGGTCGATGTCCGTCACGTGCATGGCGTCGCCGTGACCTAGCCGCGCCTCTTCGCCGGGTACCGCACTGCCGTCAGGCAGGGTGTCGAAGGAGCTGTACAGGACGGAGCCATCGTCGTCGATGGTTGCGGACCCGTAGACAACCTCCTGCTTGCCGTCGCCGTCCACGTCCGAGGCGCTCAGGGAGTGGAAGCCCTGCGTGGTGAGTTTGCCGAATGCGGGGTCGGTGCCGTCGCGGCCGTGCGGCGAGTCGTTGAACGGGTTTGTCATGGGTGTCCAGCCCGAGTCGATGTTCCATACCGGGGAGAGGTTGGTACCGTCCCAGGTGTAGGTGGCCAGGGTGGTTCGGGTGTAGTAGCCGCGGGCGAACACCGCGGCCGGCTTCTTGCCGTCCAGGTAGGCGACGCCGGCCAGGAATCGGTCCACGCGGTTGCCCGGTTCGATGCGGGCCATGGCGTAGTCGCCCCACATCAGGCCGTCGTCATGCCGGCCCGGCTCGTAGGCGACCGTCTTCAGCTCTTTGCCGGTGGCGCCTTCAAAGACGGTGAGGTATTCCGGGCCGGACACGATGAAGCCCTCGAAGGCCCGCAGGTTGTTCCGCGCGCTGCGGGAGGGGGCGTAGACGTCCATGAAGTAGTCCGCGAGCGCCTTGGCGTCGGACTGGGACAGCGGGTACTGGTACTTCGGCGTGATGCCGAAGGCTTCCTCCAGGGTGGCGGGCCAGTTGCCGGCCTTCACCTCCGGATGTTCGGTCCAGCCCTGGAACATCTCCACCACGTGCTGGTAGTAATCGGCGGCGCTCATCCGGTAGTCGTCCGTGTTGGCGTAACCGCCGTCGATATCCGCCTGCAGGATGGTGATGAACTGTTGTGAGGCGACGCTTCCGTCCGCGTTGTAGTTGGTGCTCCTGGTTCCCGGCGCCGTCTTCATCATCATCTCGGCGCGCCCGTCGCCGTCGAAGTCGTTGACGAGCAGCTGCGTGTAGTGTGCGCCGGAGCGGATGTTGACGCCCAGGTCGATCCGGTGCAGGAGGGCGCCGTTGGCCTTGTAGGTGTCCACGTAGGTGTTGCCCGTGTAGCCCACCTGGGAGACGTCCTTGGAATTGCTGGGGTCCCACTTCACGATGAACTCGTACTCCCCGTCGCCGTCCACGTCGGCCACGGACGCGTCATTCGCGGAGTAGGTGTACGCCTGCCCGGCCGGGGTGACACCGTCGGCCGGCTTCTTCAGCGGGATGTCCTTGAAGTTCCCGCTCCACGGGGTGGCGGCGGCGCTTTGGTCCAGTTCAACGCCGCCGACGACGGCCCTCACCTGATACTTCGACGTTGCGGTTCCGGAGGTGTCGAGGTAGTTGGTGCTGTCCGTGACGGTAGCCAGCTTCTGGCCGTCCCGGTACACGTTGAAGTTTGCGCCGGTGAGGCCCGTGGCTGAGGATCCGGTGGCCTCGTGGCCCAGCAGCCGCCAGCTGAGGAAGACACCCTCAGACGTGCCGGCGGCCACGAGGCCGCGGTCCAGGTGGTCCAGCTGGACGGCGGGATTGCCGGGCTTGGGGGCGGGGCCGACGGCGGTGGCGGGCGCGGCGAGGCAGCCCAGGGCAAGTGCGGCGCCCAGGGCGCTCACGGACAGGAGGCGCAGGCTGGTCCTGGTGGGATTCATCGATGAATCCTTTCAATTTCGAGACGGGAAAACGCTTCCCCAGTAAGTTAGGGCAGGGGGAGGGTGCAAAGCAAGGCTTGTAATCGCGCCTGAAGCGCGGTATTTAGAACGTTGTAGAAAAGGGCCGGAAGCGCCCTCACCGGATGTTTGCGAGGGGCGCGGTGGGTGTGTGGCGATCCCGGGATTATGCGCCGCTGCGCGCCCAGGCCGTCAGCTTGTCGGTGAGCTCCATGTGGTTCTGGTCCACCACTTGCAGTTCCGGGTTGGCGTCATACCACTGCACGATTTCCCGGGCACCGTCGGCGAAGGGGATGGTTGCGGTGTAGTCGGGGACGAGCGCTTTGATCTTGGTGTTGTCGAAAACCACGGAGTGGGAGCGGTCGCCCAGCAGGTTGGCTCCGAGTTCTGGACTGTGGGCGGCGATGGTCTCGGACGCCACGTGGACCAGTTCCGGCTCCGCCACGCCCGCAGCCCTGGCAAAGAGCCGGTAGATCTGGTTCCACGGCAGGTACTCGTCGGACGTAATGGTGTAGCTCTCGCCCACAGCCTGCGGCCGGCCGAGCAGGCCAACAAAGGCCTTGGCGAAGTCCCGGCTGTGTGTCAGGGTCCACAGCGAGGTGCCGTCGCCGTGCACCATGACGGGCAGCCCGGCGCGCATCCGGTGGATGTCCGTCCAACTGCCCACCATTGCGATCTTGGTTCGGTCGTAGGTGTGGGACGGGCGGACTACCGTCACGGGAAAATCGTCCTCACGATAGGCGCTGAACAGCAGGTCCTCGCACGCGATCTTGTCCCGGGAATACTGCCAGAACGGGTTCTTCAATGGCGTGGATTCAAGGATCGGAAGCCGGGTGGGCGGCTTCTGGTACGCCGAAGCGGAGCTGATGAACACGTACTGCCCGGTCCTGCCCCGGAACAGGTCCATGCTGGTCCGCGCCTGGTCCGGAGTGTAGGCAATAAAGTCCGCAACGGCGTCGAACTCCCGCCCGCCCAGCGCCTCCCGGACGGACTCCTGGTCCCGTACGTCCGCACGCAGGATCTCCACCCCCTCCGGGACCGGCCTGGTTGACCGGCCCCGGTTGAGGATGGTGAGCCGGTGCCCCAGCGCGACGGCGCGTTCCGCTGCCGCCGCGCTGATCACCCCGGTGCCTCCAATGAAAAGGATGCTTCGCGGCCCAACCGTCCCGGCTCCCGGGGGTGGGATCACCATGCGTAGTCTTCCGGGGCCGTCCGGTGTCCCGGGAAGATGTGGTCCAGCCGCTTGAGAGCGTCTGCGCCGAGGGTGACGTCCAGGGCCCTGATGGCGGCGTCCAGCTGCTCCTGCGTCCGGGGACCCACAATCGGCGCCGTGACCGCAGGCTGGTGCAGGAGCCATGCCAGGGCAACGTCGCCGGGCTCGTGCCCAAGCTCATCGGCAAAGTCCTCGTACTGGCGGATCTGGTCTTCATGCTTCTTCAGTGTCTCGGCCGCGCGTCCCTCCGTGCGCCGGACGCCGTCGCGCTCCTTCTTCAGTACTCCGCCCAGGAGTCCGCCCTGGAGGGGCGACCACGGGATGAGCCCCAGTCCGTACTGCTGTGCTGCCGGGATCACCTCCAGTTCCACCTGTCGCATGAACAGGTTGTAGATGGACTGCTCGCTGACCAGGCCGGTGTAGTTCCGCCGCCGGGCGGCCTCCTGCGCCTGGGCGATATGCCAGCCTGCAAAGTTGCTGCTTCCGGAATATAGGATTTTGCCCTGCTGGACTGCCACTTCGATGGCCTGCCAGATCTCGTCCCACGGGGTATTCCGGTCGATGTGGTGGAACTGGTAGACGTCGATGTAGTCCGTTTGAAGCCTCTTGAGGCTTGCGTCCAGGGCGCGGCGGATGTTGAGGGCGGACAGCTTGGACTCGTTGGGCCGGTCCGTCATGGTGCCGTAAAGCTTGGTGGCAAGCACCGTGTGTTCACGGCGCTCGCCGCCCTTGGCGAACCAGCGCCCAATGATCTCCTCGGTCCAGCCGCGGTGCCCGGCGCCGCCGTACACGTTGGCCGTGTCGAAGAAGTTGATGCCGTTCTCATGGGCGGAATCCATGATGCTGTGGGCGTCGGCTTCTTCGGTTTGGGGTCCGAAGTTCATCGTGCCCAGGCAGAGGCGGGAGACCTTGAGGCCGGACCGGCCCAGGTGGGTGTATTCCATGGAATGTCCTTTCGGCGGTAGCGCCGGTGGTTGGTTGGGCTTGCCCTTCGTGGGCTGGCTTGCAGAAACCCCGCTAGAGCTGGGTGAAATTTGCGACGGCGGGATCGGAACCCTGGCGGGCGCCGGACTCGAGGGCGCTGATGGTGGATACCTCGTCGTCGGACAGCGTGAGGGACGAGGCCGCGAAGTTTTCCCGGATACGCCCGGGGTCCACCGATTTGGGGATGACAATGTTGCCGGCGGCCAGATGCCAAGCCAGCACCACTTGGGCGGTGGTGGCGTTGTGGGTGTTGGCGATGGTGGTCACCGCGTCTCCGGTGAGGTCCGCTCCGCGTCCCAGCGGGCTGTAGGCCTCTACCGCGATTCCCAGGTTCCGGCACTTCGTGGCCAGGTCCGCCTGCTGGTAGCTCGGGTGGAGCTCGATCTGGTTGACGGCAGGAAGGATTTCAGCTGACTCGAGCAGGGTGTCCAGGTGCTGGGAGAGGAAGTTGGAGACGCCAATGGCTCGGATCTCGTTGTTCTCGTAGAGCCGCTCCATTTCCTTCCAGGCCTGGACGTACATGCCTTGTGACGGGACCGGCCAGTGAATGAGGTATAGGTCAATGAAGTCCAAGCCCAGCGCCTTGCGGCTGTTCTGGAATGCCTCCTGGGCGCGGCCCTGCTCGCCGTTGCGGAGCTTGGTGGTGATGAAGATGTCCTCGCGCGGAATACCGGTGGCGGCGATGGCGGCACCTACGCCGGCCTCGTTGCGGTAGGCGGCGGCTGTGTCGATATGGCGGTAGCCCGCCTCAAGTGCGTCCTCGACCGTCCGCTGCGTGTCTTCCGGCGGAACCTGGAATACGCCGAAGCCAAACTGGGGGATGGTGACGCCGTTGTTGAGTGTCAGCTCTGACATAGGTGCTCCTTGGGGTGCTGGGAAAGGGTGCCGTTTGCTCGACGTCGAGAAAGCGGTTTCCGCTGCTCTTAACCTGAGCCTATGCAATTTTCGCCGCCACGTCAGCAGGTGAGGATGATCTTCCTTTTCCTAGGACTGCCAGTCCTACCTTCGTTGTAGAACGGGCCGGGGTGCGCCGGGCACAATGGTCACCATGGGTCAAAGCGCCGAGTTCGGAAAATTTCTCAAAGCCATGCGGTCGCGGCTGAGCCCGGAAGTGGCCGGTGCCGGGTCCACTCCCGGGGCGCGGAGGGTCCCCGGGCTTCGGCGCGAGGAAGTGGCGCGGCTGGCAGGAGTCAGCACCGACTACTACGTCCGGCTGGAACAGGGCCGGAACATCCACCCTTCACGGACCGTACTTGAAGCCGTGTCCCGCGCGCTCCGGCTGGACAGCAGCGAGCACGCGCACATGCTGGATCTGCTGGAAAACTGTGCCGGGTCGCCGCGGCCTGCCGGATCCGCGGTGCAAGGCGTGAGGCCGGCGCTGCGCCACCTACTTGAGGCGGTGGGGGACGTTCCGGCCATGCTCCTCGGACGGCGCAGCGATGTCCTGGCCGGAAACCCGATGGCGTTCCTGCTTTTTGCGGATTTTCCGGCGCTTCCGGCAGCGGAGCGCAACCTCACCCGCTGGCTGATCCTTGATCCCGCTGCCCGGAAACTGTTCCGCGACTGGAAAACGGTGGCGGCCGAAGCCGCCGGAGCCCTCCGTCTGGACGTGGGGCGGCACCCCAACGATCCCCAGGCGAACCAACTGGTGGGGGAGCTCGCAGTGAACAGTGAGCACTTTCGGCACTGGTGGGCAGGGCACCGGGTGGCGACGCGGTCGGCAGGCACCGTCCGGCTGCACCATCCCTCAGTAGGGGACCTGGAACTGAACTTTGAAAACTTCGCCCTCCCGGACGACGCCGACCAGACGCTGCGGGTGTATTCCGCCCGGCCCGGCTCGCCGTCGTCGGACGCCCTTGCCCTGCTCGGCAGCCTTGCCGCGCCCGGGGCGGGGCAGCAGCGGGAGAACATTGGGCCTGCCGCCGCACCCCACGAGACCGAGGAAGTGTAAGGGCAGCGGAACGGCTGTACATCTGTCCAGACCAGGGCGGCAATTCTGGCCAGGCGCCCATTGGTGCGGTGGGGGGCTGTTCCTAGGCTGGAGGAGCACACTCTTCACCCACCAAGGATGGTCTCAAAGATGAAACGCATCGCCCTGCTGAAGGAACGCCAGGCGGGTAACGCCAGCGGCGCCTCGTCCACCGCCACCGGCTCACATTGCCCCGTGTCCGGACTCTGGAGCCCGGACCACGACCCCCACACCGTGCTGTCCTTCTTCGAAGGACATGTGTTCCCGGCGTTCGACGGCGTCCCTACAGTTTGGCGTCGGCGTCCGGCAGGCATTGCCTCGGCCAACTAAAGCCCGCTTAACCGCAACTGGCCCGCAGTCAACATCGTCGAACGCGAGTTCGCGACGCCAGCTGCGGGCCAGTTGGGAAGATATTAGTGTTCCTCGAGGCGGAAACCGATCTTCATGGTGACCTGCCAATCGGCGATCTTGCCCTCCTCAAGGTGTCCGCGGATCTCCTTGACCTCGAACCAGTCGAGGTTCCGCAGCGTCTGGGATGCCTTGGCGATCCCGTTCCGGACGGCGTCGTCCACACCCTGATCCGACGTGCCGACAATTTCAGAAATGCTGTACGTGTGGTTGGACAACTTCGCTCCTCGTGGTCATCGTTGCTCCCGGTTGCGGGCCGTTCTTGAAGACTAGTAGGACTCCAAGGGCCTGACCAGCCTTTACCCGGATGTGCCGTTCAGGACCACCACGTTGCTTACCGACGTGTTGCGGCCGGAGGTCCTCAAAACATGCCCGTCCTGAGGCGTGTCCGAGGTGACGGTAAGGTCCCTCACCGCGCTGCCGTCTCCCGCCACCCACAGCGTGACGCCCTCGCTGTTGGTGAGCACCACATCGGAGGCCCGCCCCGTGGCCCCGGCCAGCGTGACGTTGCGCCTGTCGGCCCACACCACCGCCGGCTCGTGATACGTTCCAGGCAGGAGCCGGATCGTCACAGGGCGCGGGTTGTTGGATGGTATGGCGCCGACTGCCGCCCGGATGCTGGCGTAGTCGCCGCTTCCGTCAAGGGCAACTGTGATCACCTCCGCCGGCCGGGTCGCCGTTCCGCCCAGCGGCCCCGCGAAGGCCTGCACCAGCGCCGGGACGGCGCTGGCCGGCGCCAACCCATACGGGTAACCAGGTGTAAAGGAACTGCCGCGTTCCTGCCCGGTGTTTCCGCTGCACTGCTCGAAGACGTTGCCGCGGGACACGAGCTCCCCGCCGGGACCCTGGTGGTGCAGGGGGTTGCGGACATCCCTGAAGTAGTTGTTCTCCACCAGGAGCAACGCGGCGTTCCGTCCCAGCATTCCGTAGCTGGAGATGTTCTCCAGGTAGTTGTTGTAGACGTGCGAAGCCGCGGTGTTGTCCAGGCTGGCGTTCCGTTGGTGGGTATTGCGGATCCAGTTGTGATGGAGGGTGAGCCGGGTGACCACGTTTTGGGTCCAGCCTTCGCCAAGGGCTTTGTTGTGGTCCGCGAACACGTTCCAGGACAGCGTCACGTTGTCGCAATCCTTCCGGATGTCCACCAGGCCGTCGCCCAGCCGGGTGAAGTGCATGTGGTCCACCCAGATGTGGTGCGAGGTGTCCATCTGGATGCCGTCGCGGTCGTTGTCCGGCCGCTTGCCCACGAAATCGCCCGGTATGTAGGAGTCCCGGATCGTGAAGTTCCGGAAGACCACGTTGGCCGCGTTGATGAGCTTGAAGCCCGCATTCACCACGGCCGCGCCCGTTCCCGAACCAAGGAACGATTTGTGTGAGGTGACGGCCAGCTTTTCGTACTGGGTGAACGCGAGTACGCCGTCAATGACGATGACCAGCGGTCCGGGGCTCTTGGCGTACTCCCGCAGCAGTGCCGGAGTGGAAGCCCGCACCACCTGTCCGCCCGCACCGCCGGTGGTGCCGTCCAGGCCGTGGCCGCTGAGTCTGGCAAATCCCAGGGGCGCGTCAGTCCAGGTGCCGCCCAGTGCATTGCCTGTCGGGAGTCCGGCATCGGCGAAACCGCTGCGCCCAACCGCGATGCTTGAAGCGCGGGCTGGTGAGAGCAGACCCGCAGCCACGGCACCCGCGGTCAAACCGGCTGCTGACAGCAGGGTCCGGCGGCGAATGCCGGATGCTGCAGCTTTTCTGTCCCGCATCTCAGCCACGTCCCGTCGGTGTCCAGTCGCCGAGGAACGCTTCCAAGGTGTATTTTGCGGCCTCTTCTGCCGTGAGCTGGGGGTGGAACTCGTTCACATAGGCTCCCGGACCGCTGTTGTTGTATTCCGCGAACCTGCCTTCAGTCCACGAATGGCCGCTCATGTCTGCCCAGCCTTGCACTGCGATGTGCTCCCCGAGCACGGAGTCCCGGATGACGGCCATGGGGTGGGCGTCGGGGTCGCTGCTGGCGAACCAGGGCCTGCCCAGGCTTACGGTGCCGGGCGCGGCGTCGGAGGTGAGGGTGCTGTTGGTGATGAGGAAGCCGTAGGGGTTGGAGTTCTTGGTGCTCGGCGCCACGATGTAGCCGTTGTTGGTGCTGCTGCCGCGGTCCAGGGAGTGGATGGTGCAGCCGTCCAGGACAGCCGTGCCCCTGCCGTAGATGAAGTCCACGTCGCCTTCGATGTAGCAGTCCTTGAGATAGGTGCGGGCGGTGGCGTCCCGGCCGGCAGTGTCGGCCAGGTAGGTATCCTGGTTGCCGAGGAACCGGGTGCCCTCGAACGTCACCTTGTCCCCAACGGTTCGGACGGCAAGCGCCTGGCTCGGACCGTTGGCAGCCTCGTCGTAGTCGTTTTCAATCGTCAGGTTCCGCACCTTGGTTCCGGCAGCCGAAATGGTCATCGTGGGACTTCCGGCGGTACCCCAGGTGCCGCCAAAGAACTTCACGCCGTTCGCCGGGGTGTCATAGGTGATGACGACGTCGGACGGGTTGGCTGTTGCGCCCTGGATGGTGAGGTTGGGGCGGTCGGCCCAGACATTCACCACTTCACGGTAAGTGCCCGGCTTGACGGTGATGGTGCGGGGCTGGGTATCGCCTGCCGGGATGGAGCCGATAGCGGCCTGGAGGCTGCCGAAGTCGCCGGTGCCGTCGAGGGCGACCGTGATTTCCGCCGTCTTGTTGGGGGCGCTGTCCTGGCGCGGGCCGGCCCCGGCGCTGACGATGTCCGGAATGCGGGCGGCGTCGTCCTCCTGGTACGGGTAGAAGGCCGCGGGGTCGAACGCGGCGCCCACGTTGTCCTTGCGGCCGCGGGTGGAGTTGAAGACGTTGTCCCGGCTTACCACCTCGGTTCCGGGGTCCTTGGCCACTACCGGATCCTGGACCGCGGCGAAGTAGTTGCCTTCCAAGACCACCTTGGCCGAGTTCCGGCCCATCATGCCGTACTGGCCGATGTCCTGGAGGTAGTTGTTGTAGACGTGGGCGGCGGCGGTGTTGTCCAGGCTGAAGTTCCGCTGCGTGGTGTTCCGGATCCAGTTGTGGTGGATGGTCATGCGGGTGATGGCGTTGGCGGTCCAGCCCACCCCCAGGGCCTTGTTGTTGTCCGCGAAGATGTTCCAGGAGTAGGTGAGGAAATCGGAGTCCTTGCGTGTGTCGATCAGGCCGTCACCCATGCGTTCGAACTTCATGTGGTCCACCCAGACGTGGTGGCTGGTGTCCAACTGGATGCCGTCCCTGTCGTTGTCCGGGCGCTTACCGTCCCAGTCGCCGGGGATGTAGGAATCCCGGACGGTGAAGTTCCGGAAGATGACGTTGGAGACGTTGATCAGCTTGAAGCCGGCGTTGACCACCTCCGCCCCGGCGCCCACCCCGATGAAGCTCTTGTTCGCCGCGACGGGAATCTTGACGTAATCGGCGGCGCGCAGGGAGCCGGCGATGAAGACCACCAAAGGCTCAGGGGAGGACGCATACTCCTGCAGTTGGCCGATGGTGGTGGCCGTGACGATCCGGCCGGCCTGTCCGCCTGTGGTGCCGTCCAGACCATGGCCGGGCAGCGACGCGAACCCGTCCGGTGTCTCCTTCCACAGGGCTGTGGGGTCCTGGGCGGATGGTGCGGCGGGAACCTGTGGGCCGCCCGATGTAAGCGCGGGGGCGGCGCTTGCCGGGGCGGGAGCGAAACCGCCAAGAATGACGACGGCGGTTGCCGCGCCTAAGAAACGTCGCAGGCTCATGCAAAACTCCTTTGTCTTGTGTCCGGGCAGCCTCCAGCCCGGGCGTGTCATTAGGGGTGTCAGTGATGCGCGCGGAAAACGGGCAGCCTATTTCAGGCCGGTGGTGGCGATGCCGTTGATGAGGTACTTTTGGCCGGCGATGAAGAAGCCGATGATCGGGGCGATGGATACGACCGACATGGCGAACATGGGGCCCCACATGCTTTGGCCTTCAGAATCCATGAAGGCCCGCAATGCAAGGGGGACGGTGTACAGGTCCTGGTTCTGGATGTAAAGCAGGGGGCCGAAGAATTCGTTCCACGTGGAGATGAAGGTGAAGATGGCGGTGGTGGCCATGGCCGGGACGCACAGCGGCAGGATGACCCGGAGGAAGGTGCGGAAGGGGCCGCACCCGTCGATCTGGGCGGCGTCGTCCAGTTCTTTCGGCAGGGCCTTCATGAACTGGACCATCAGGAAGATGAAAAATGCGTTGGTGGCCATGAAGTTCGGCACGATCAGTGGCAGGTAGGTGTCCAGCCAGCCGAGCTGGGAGAAGATGATGTACTGCGGCACCAGCAGGACGTGGCCCGGCAACATCAGGGTGCCCAGCATCAGCGCGAAAAACAGCTTCCTGCCGGTGAACTCCATCCGTGCGAAGGCGTAGGCGGCGAGGGCGCAGGAGAAGATGTTGCCGACGATCGAGAACACCACCACGATCATGGAGTTGACCAGGTAGATGTGGAAGGGCTGGTCCAGCGCCGTCCAGCCTTGGGCGTAGTTGCTGAAATCCCAGTTCTCCGGCCAAAGCCCAAGCTGCCGGAAGATGTCGTTGCTTGGCTTGAGGGAGCTGGAAACCAGCCACAGCAGAGGGTACAGCATCACCAGGCCCACCAGGCAGAGGATCAGGTGCCGGGAAAAGCGGGTACCCGGGGTGCCGGTGAGGGCGTCTTCCGGGTCGGCCTGCTTGCCGGGCTTGTCTTGCTTGCGCTTTGTCGGTAATTCGAGGAGTGCCATGGGGGTGCCTTAGTTGTCGTAGAAGACCCAGAACTTGGATGCGATGAAGTTGATGGCGGTGAAGATCGCAATGATCATCAGCAGCAGCCAGGCCATCGCCGAGGCATACCCCATCTCGAACTCGGTGAAGCCCTTCTGGTACAGGTACAGGTTGTAGAACAGGGTGGAATCCGCAGGCCCGCCCGTTCCGCCACTCATCACGTAGCCCTGGGTGAACGTCTGGAAGGAGCCGATGAGCTGCATGATCAGGTTGAAGAAGATGATCGGGCTGATCAGCGGAATGGTGATGCTGCGGAACTGCCGCCAACGGGACGCCCCGTCGATCGAGGCTGCCTCGTAGTACATGGTGGGCACCTGCCGCAGGCCTGCCAGGAAGATCACCATGGGCGAGCCGAAAGTCCAAACGTTCAGCACGATGAGGGTGCTTAGAGAGAAGTCCGGGTCCGTGACCCAGGGAGGTCCGGTGATCCCGAACAGGCCCAGGAATCCGTTGACGATGCCGTCATTGCCAAAGATGTAGCGCCACAGCATCACGATGGCCACGCTGCCGCCCAGCAGGGACGGCAGGTAGTAGATGGACCGGTAGATAGCCAGTCCCTGCAGACCGCGGTTGAGGACCAATGCAATCAACAGGGCGACGGCCAGCGAAATGGGCACGGACACGAAGGTGTAGATGAAGGTGACCTTCAGCGACTGCCACAGCCGCGGGTCCCCGGCCATCGCCTGGAAGTTCGCCAAACCCACAAAATTCGGTTCCATGAACAGGTTGTAGTCCGTGAATGCCAGGTACAGCGACGCGAAGAACGGGATGATGGTGAACAGCATGCCCAGGAACCACGGCAGCAGGAACAGGTAGCCGGAGCGCTGGTTCTTTCTGCGCGGGGTTCCCGTCCTGGGTTTGCCCGTTCCGCCGACGGCGGGGACTGCGGCCGGGCCGGGGCCTTGCTTGGTCAGCACTGACATCCCTCAGGCTCCTGTCTGCTTCATGTGTACCGGCATGCGGAGGCAATAGCCGGAACTACTTGTTGATGGCTGCATTGCTCTTCTCAAGGAAGGTCTTGGCGGCATCCGCCGGCGTGATCCGCCCGAACTCGACTTCGGTGGCAAGCTGCTTGAGGGTATCTGCCACAACGCTCGCGCCCTTGGGGTACACGTAGGCGGGGGCCAGATCGTCTTCCTGGATGGCAGCCATCATGTTGACGAAGGTGGTGTCGTCGGTGCTGAGCTTGGACGTGATCGACTTGGCCACGTCCGGGTTCACAGGGACTCCACGCTGGGTGAGGGTGTGTGCGGCGCCATCGCTGTCATTGGTCAGGAAATCCAGCAACTTTGCGGCTTCCTTGGGGTGCTTGGACTTCGCCGCGATAGACCAGAGCATGGTGGGATCGGCCGAATATCCCCTTCGCTTGCCCGTTGTTTCGCCCGGCATCCGGAGCAGCACAACATCACCTTCGACAGCCTCGTTGTAGCCGCGGAAGTTGTTAATGGGGATGATCTGCGAGGCCACCGTGCCCTTTGCGAGGTAGGACTGTGCCGGAGAGCCGCCGATCTGCTCAAAGAAGCCGGCCGGCGGGTAGCCCCCTGCGTTACGCAGGTCAACGCTGTACTGGAACCAGTCACGGATGGTTTCCTCGCTGACGCCGAGCTTGTTGTCCTTCGTGTAGAAGTCCTCGCCGCGCTGCCTGGCCAGCAGGATGGGGCCTGTTTCGGTAGCCACGTCGTAGCCCGCCCCGTACACCTTGCCGCCTGTTTTCTGCGTTACTTCGGTGGCGAACTTGGCGTAGTCCTCCCAGCTCCAGGTCTTGTCGTCCGGGATGGTGACGCCGGCCTGGTCCGTAATGGTCTTGTTGACCACCATGCCGATGGTGGTCACGCCGGTGGCCAGGCCGTAGAGCTTGCCGTCCACCTCGCCGCGGCTGAGGACCGTTTCGGGCACATTGTCCAGGTTGAGTTCAGGCAGCTTCTTGAGGTCGGCGAGCGTTCCCCGCTGGGCGTATTCCAGGAGGCTGCGGTTGGCCATGGCCAGGACGTCCGGCGGGTTTCCACCAGCGAAGCGGGTGGCCAGCTTGTCGGCGTAGGGGCCGCTGTCCTGGTATTCCGTCTTGACGGTAATGCCCGGGTTTTTCTGCTCGAAGATCCGAAGGGCTTCCTCAGTCACCTTGGCACGGTTGGCATCACCCCAGAAAACAAAGTTGAGTTCCACATTGCCGCCGGCGGCGGGGGCAGCTCCTCCGCCGCAACCGCTGAGGGCCAGACCCGCTGCTGTTACGGCCGCGCCCAGGAATATCCTGCGGGGGATCCCGGTGCTTGTTGTCTTCTTCATCGAATGACGCCTCTCTTGGGTTGCTTTTGATTGGATCGGGCGAGGATTAGCAGAAACTTTCTGTCTCTGTTGGGTCTGGTCCTGCCTGGCTGCCCGCGGATCGGTAGGCGCAAGCGGGGGGAGCAAAGAACGAGTAAACGATTTCTAGCAAGGCGAGAAGGTGACTGTCAACACCTCTCTGGAAACTGCGCTGCAGAAAGTTAGGAAAGTTTCCCTCACTATTGCCGTTTGTTTCTGCTCTGCTTATGCTGAACTGCATCCCCCGATTCACAACCCATGAAGGAGGCACCGTGACGCCGCGCCATCCTGATCTGCATGCGCTGGCGGGCCAGTGCAGCGGGCAGGACCTCCCGCCGTCGAGCTCTCCCCGGCCGTACCTCCATCCGGTCCGTTCCGTGGCCGGCACCACGGTGACCGGCGTGGCACCCAAGGACCATCCGCACCACGCCGGATTGTCCGTTGCCTTTTCGGACCTCAACGGCACCAACTTCTGGGGCGGCTCCACGTACACGGCCCGTGGCCCGGCCGTGCTGCCGAACCACGGACGCCAGGTAGCCTCGGCCTGGACCAGTTCCGCCTCCAGGGCTGACGGCTCGGTCACCTGGCTCTCCGGGAGCGGTGCGGAAGTGGCCGCGGAACGCCGGAGCATCCGGTGCTACCACCACCCGCACCCGGGAACCTGGAGCCTGTCCGTCCACTCGGTGATGGTTCCCGGAAGTGACGCTGAGCATTTGGAGGTGTCGTCGTCGGCCGTCAAAGGACGTGCCGGCGCCGGCTACGGCGGAATCTTCTGGCGCTTTCCCGAACATTGCGCCGACCCAACGGTCCTGTCAGCTGAAGGTGCAGGCGCGGCCGCGGCCCACGGAAGCACCTCACCCTGGCTCGCCATCAGTACCACCCTGGGCGGAGTGCCGGTCAGCGTGGTCCTGGCCCAAACCGGCAACTACCTCCCATGGTTCATCAGGACGGACGGCTACCTCGGCGCGGGCCCGGCCGTCGCATGGTCGGACAAAGCCTTCGCTGATGCCACCAGCCCGCTGGTGCAGTCCCTGCATGCCGTCATCCACGACGGCCCCGTAGCCACAGCCACGCAGGCCACGCAGCTCCTCCGGCACCACCCCGAATACCAGACCTCCCGCCCAGACAGGACACCATGACTTCCCGGAACGCCATCCCCGTGTACACCAACCCGGTCCTCAACGCCGACTGGCCGGACCCGGACGCGGTCCAGGTCCGGGGCGTCTACTACCTCATTGCCTCCAGCTTCAACCGGGTGCCAGGGCTTCCAATCCTTCGTTCGCGGAACCTCGTGGACTGGGAGCACGCCGGGCACGCCCTCCCCCACCTGCCCCAGGGCAGCCATTACTCCCTGGTCCGCCATGGCAGCGGCGTATGGGCGCCGTCCTTGCGCTATCACGACGGCCGCTTCTGGATCTTCTACCCGGATCCGGACCATGGCATCTTCGTCCTGAGCGCGGAAAGGGCGGAAGGTCCCTGGACAGCACCGCACCTGCTCTATGCCGGCAGGGGGCTGATTGATCCGTGCCCGCTGTGGGATGACGATGGACAGGCCTACCTGGTCCACGGCTGGGCCCACAGCAGGGTGGGGGTCAAGAACCGCCTCACCGTCCACCGCATGAGTCCGGACGCCAGCCGTCTGCTGGACCACGGCACCCATGTCATCAATGGCGGGGACCTGCCCGGCTACACCACGCTCGAGGGCCCGAAGTTCTACAAGCGGGACGGCTGGTACTGGATCTTCGCGCCTGCCGGCGGCGTTGCCACCGGCTGGCAGTCGGTGTTCCGCTCCAGGTCCCCGTTCGGCCCCTACGAAGGCCGGCGGGTGCTGGAGCAGGGAAACACCGGAGTCAACGGTCCCCACCAGGGTGCCTGGGTTACCAGCCCGCAGGGCGAGGACTGGTTCCTGCACTTCCAGGACCGCGGCCCCTACGGCCGGGTGGTCCACCTGCAGCCCATGGGCTGGGATGAGGACGGCTGGCCGTGGATGGGCACGCGGGCGTCCGACGGCGGCCCGGGAACCCCTGTGGCCAGCCACGCCTACCCGGCGGGTACTTTTCCCGAGGATGTGGCACCGCCCGCAAGCGACGACTTCACGTCGCCATGGCTGGGGCCGCAGTGGCACTGGCAGGCCAATCCGCGCGACGCATGGTGCTACCAGGGCGGCGGCGGGCAGCTTGTCCTCCGTCCGCAGGCCAACGATCCCGTCAACCTGCGGGAGCTTCCCAACGTCCTGGGGCAGATCCTTCCCGGCACGCCGTCCACGTTCACTACGTCCCTGGAGCTGCGGGACGTTCCGGTGGGGACCCGTGCCGGGGTGGTGGTACTTGGCCAGAAATACGCCTGGCTGGGTATCGTGCGGACTGCCGACGGCTTTGTCCTGGGTAACGGCACCGGGGGAGAAGGACCTCACGAACAGGCACTGGGGCGCCGGATTGTGCTCCCGGGTGCCAAAATCGAGCTTCAGATCCGCACTGACGGAACCCCCAGGTCCACGTTTGCCTGGCGTTCAAGGCCGGCCGATCCATGGGAGGTCCAGGGCTGGAACTTCGAGGTGGTCAAAGGGCAGTGGATCGGTGCCGAGCTGGGCATCTTCTCCGCGTCGCCCCTGGGTTCACAGGAAGGCGGCAGTGTTATCGTGGGACCCGTGCGGGTGGACACCGCGCCCGTCCGCCGGGCCACTGCTCCGCAACTCGCCGCCGCAACCATATGAGCCCAAGGACTGTACCGTTGACCGCCACCCCGCGTCCCAAGATTGCCGACGTCGCGGCGGCCGCCGGAGTCTCGGTGCCTACGGTGTCCAAGGTGCTCAACGGCCGCACCCATGTCTCAGAGGCCACGCGGGCCAAGGTGCAGCAGGCGCTGGAGGAACTGGATTACTCCAAACGCAACACGCCTGCAGCCCAGCCTGGCATTCTGCAGCTGGTGGTAAACAACTTTGATTCGCCCTGGATCCTGGAAACCATGGCCGGCGTTGAAGCGGCGGCCGACCGGCTGGGCTACGCGGTGGCTTACGCCCGCGCAGAGCACGCAACCGCCGAGCGCTGGCGGAAGCTGCGCGAACCGTCCGTAAACCGGCTGGACGGCGTGCTGCTGCTGGCTCCCCGGAAGGGGTCCCGGCTGGTGGGCACCTTGCGGACGCTCAAAATCCCGGCCGTCGCCATCGACCCGGAAGGCACCGAAGACCTGGCGATCCCCAGCGTCAGCCCGGCGTCTTTCTCCGGGGCGCTCACCGCCGTCGGGCATCTCTTGGCACTTGGCCACCGGCGGATAGGCATCATCACGGGCCGGAAGCACAGTCCCGGACACGGCCGCGCCCGGTACGCCGCCTATGCCGCGGGGCTGCATGAGGCGGGCCTGCCGGTCCTGCCGGAGCTGGTTCGGGACGGCGACTTCAGCATCGAGTCCGGGATGCGGCTTGGCGCGGACCTGCTGGACCTGCCCGAGCCGCCTACCGCGATTTTCACCGGCAGTGACCTGCAGGCCCTGGGCGTGATGAACGCGGCGGGGCAGCGCTCCCTCCACGTACCGGAGGACCTCAGCATTGTGGGTTTCGATGACATCGCCCAGGCTGCGCTGACGTCGCCGCCCCTCACCACGGTCCGGCAGCCGCTGGCGCAGCTGGCCTCCATGGCGGTGGGCATGCTGGCGGAACAGCAGGATCAGCAGGGCGCCCTGGCGCCTACTGCCCTCGAGGTGGCCACCGAGCTGGTGGTCCGTGGAACCACGGCCCCGCCCGCCCGCTAAACCCCGAGTGCCGGCCTGACCCCGGGCGCCCGGTTACTTGCTGCCCAGGACCAGGCTCTTCAGGTCGTCCAGCGTCTGCTGCATATGCGCGTCCATGGCCTGGCGTGCCTGCACGGCGTCACGGGATTGCAGTGCCTCAGCGATGTTCCGGTGGTGCCCGATGGCGTGCACCTGGATTTCCGGCACGGCCGACGTTTCCGCCCGGCGCTTCTCCAGGACCCGGTGCAGCGGCTCGAACAGCACGGACACAAAGACATTTCCGGAGGCGCGCAGGATCACGTCATGGAACGCGAGGTCGGCCTCGACGAAAGCGTCGACGTCATTGATGCCGTGGGCGGCCTTCATCGCTGAGACGTAGGCAAAGAGCGATTCGGTCTCAGCTTCTGAAATGCGCCCGGCCGCCAGTTCGCACGCGCCGGTTTCGAGCATGCGGCGGAGCTCGATGAGCTGGACGGACGCTTCAGCTTCGTTCTTGCCCTCGGACGCTGCCCGCAGGACGGCTTCCAGCGAAGTCCAGCGGCTCAGCGGGTTGACAAAGGTGCCCCGGCCGCGTTCCACGCTGAGGATGTGCTGGGCCTGGAGGGTCTTCATGGCTTCGCGCACAGTCATTCGGCTGACTTCGTGCCGCGCGCTAAGTTCATGCTCGCCGGGAACCGTGGCCCCGGGCGGGAATTCACCCTCGATAATACGGTCCAGCAGCTCGTCAGCCACGACGCCGACCAGCGACTTCCTTGCCATCCTGCCCCCGATCCCTGCCGTTGCATGTGCCCGGCGGATATGTCCGACAAGTCTACTTGCGCCTGGTTATGTGGTGTGCCACACTGACACTGAAATGCAAGATGTCAGACATCTTACAGCTATACCAATAAGACGATCCGCCGCCCGGATTACTACACAACGGAGTGCACTGTGACGCTTGAGACTGCATTGCTTGAAGCAGACCTTCTCGCCGCCTATCCCGTGGAATTGCAGATTCCCGCCAGCCTCGTTGCAGGTACGGTGGCCGCGTCCAACGCGCAGGCTCCCCGGGTGCTTGTAGTGCTCGACGACGACCCCACCGGAACGCAGTCCGTGGCGGACCTGCCCGTACTCACCAGCTGGGAGGTGGAGGACTTCAGGTGGGCCTTCGCGCATATCGCCCAGAGCGCAGCCGAGCCTGCTGTTTACGTCCTGACCAACACCCGCAGCCTGGACCCCGCCGAGGCAGCCGCCCGCAACGAGGAAGTGGTCCGGAACGCCCTCGCCGCTGCTGGTTCGTCCAACGCCAGTGCCGGTGCCACTGTTAACTCCAACCTGCGGGTGGGATTCGTCAGCCGCAGCGACTCCACCCTCCGCGGCCACTACCCGCTTGAACCTGACGTCATCGCCGCCACCGTTGCTGACGTGAGCGGTGAGAGTACCGACGGTGTGGTCCTGGTGCCGGCCTTCCCCGACGCCGGCCGGGTCACCATCGGTGGTGTCCACTACATGCGCGGCACCGGCGGGTCCGCGGGTACGTTGATCCCCGTATCCGGGACCGAGTTCGCCAAGGACGCCACCTTCGGCTTCACTACGTCCGTCCTGGCCAAGTACGTGGAAGAAAAGTCGCAGGGCCGGTTCGCAGCGGACTCCGTGATCGTCCTGGACCTCAACATCATCCGGGCGGGCGCCGCAACCGGGGACCCGGCCATTTCAGCCAGGGCCATCGCGGACGCCATGGAAGCCGCCACCAACAGCACGCCGATCGTGGCCGACGTTGTCTCGGAGAACGACCTCCGGGCCCTGGCCCTTGGCCTGGAAGAAGCGGAGCGCAGGGGCAAGAAGCTCCTCTACCGGGTGGGCCCGCCTTTTGGCCGTGCCCGGATCGGCCAGGAAATCCGCACCGAGCTCACCGCGGCCGAAGCCTACGCCGGCAACACCCCGTCCAAGGCCGGCGGCCTGATCGTGGTCGGCTCGCACGTGGGGGTCACCACCCGCCAGCTCAAGGCGCTGACCGAACAGCACAGCGCCGCCCGCATCGTCGAGATCGACGTCGAAAAGCTCCTGGGCAACGAGGCAGGGGCCGCCGCCCACCTGGACCAGATCGTGACGACGGTGGTTGAAGCCTTGCAGGGGGGTGACGTCATCGTCCACACCAGCCGCCTGCTGATCAAGGCAGACGACCCCGCCGAAAGCCTGCGGATCGCCCGCACGGTGTCCGCCGCCGTCGTGGCAGTGGTCAACCGGACGCTGAAGACCTTCCCGCCGCGGTTCGTCATCGCCAAGGGCGGCATCACGTCCTCGGACGTCGCCGCCCACGGCCTGGAGATCCGCCACGCAATCGTCCGCGGACCCATGCTCCCCGGGATCGTGAGCCTGTGGGAACCGGTGGACGGCCCCGCCAAGGGCATCCCGTACATCGTCTTCGCCGGCAACGTGGGCAACGACCAGTCCCTCGCCGACGTCACCCGCAAACTCAGCAACACCTTCTAGTCCCCACCGGCTCCCAACCCTCGCAAGCTCGGGCGGGGGCCCTCGCCGGCGTGGGCCCGGCCACCTCAAAGGAGAACATCATGACCAGCAACTACACCGTCACCGTCCTGGGCCTTGGCGCCATGGGCCTGCCCATGGCCACCCGGCTCGCCTCCCAGCTGACCGTCCAAGGCTTCGACATCGCCGAACCCCGGCTGAAGCTTGCCGAAGAAGCCGGCATCGCCACGTTCGCCACTGCCCGCGAAGCCGCGAAAGGCGCCAACGCCGTCCTGCTGGCCGTCCGCAACGGTGAGCAGCTCAACGACGTCCTCTTCGGCGGGAACGGCGTGGCCTCCGTGCTGGAGCCGGGCGCCGTGGTCATCCTCGGCAGCACCGTGGGAACCGATGCCATCCAAGGCACCGTGGAGAAGCTGGCCGAATACGGCGTGGAACTCGTGGATGCGCCGCTGTCCGGCGGCCCCAAGCGTGCCGGCGAAGGCGACCTGCTGATCGTCGTCGGCGCGTCCCCCGAAGCCCGCCAAAAGGCCGCACCCGCCCTGGAACTGCTTGCTTCCACCCTCACCGTGGTGGGCGACAAGCCCGGTGACGGCCAGGCCCTCAAGACCGTCAACCAGCTCCTCTGCGGCGTCCACATCGCCGCCGCCGCCGAAGCCATGGCCCTCGCCGACGCCCTGGGCCTGGACCAGGCCAAGACCCTCGCCGCCTTGGAAGCCGGCGCGGCCGGGTCCTTCATGCTGTCCAACCGCGGCCCCCGCATCCTCGAGGCCTACACCGAGGAGGGCGCCGAGGTGTTGAGCCGCCTGGACATCTTCGTCAAGGACATGGGCATCGTGGGCAAAGCCACCCGCGCCGCCGGACTCGCGGCCCCGGTTGCCGCGGCCGCCGAGCAGCTCTACCTGCTGGGCCAGGCCCAGGGCCTCGCGGCCGCCGATGACTCAGCCGTCATCAAGGTAGTAGCCCCCGCAAAGCGCACCAAGTAGCAAGCACTTCCCCTCAAAACGTACGACGACGGCGGTGCCTCCACCGCTGTCGTCGTACCCGCCCAGCTCGCTAGCCTTAGCTAGCGATGTCAAAGGAGACACACGATGAGCGCATTAGCTCTTCTGGCCATAGCAGTGGCGGGCGTCGCCCTGCTCCTCGTGGCCGTTATCAAGTTCAAAATCCCCGCCTTCCTCGCCCTGCTTGTGGTCAGCGTCTCCGTAGCGCTGGTGGCAGGCATTCCGCTGCCGGATGTCATCAAGACCGTGACCGAAGGCATGGGCGGAACGCTCGGTTCGGTGGCAATCCTGGTGGGCCTCGGCGCCATGCTGGGCAAGATGATCGAAATTTCCGGCGGCGCGCAGTCGCTGGCCGGAAAGTTCACCCAGTTGCTTGGTCCCCGCAGGGTCATCGCAGCCCTGACCGCTGCCGCATTCCTGCTGGCCATCCCCGTCTTCTTCGACGTCGGATTCATCATCCTGATCCCCATCATCTACGGCTTCGCCAAGGCCGCCGGCGTCAACCCGGTCAAGATCGGCCTGCCCGTTGGTGCCATCATGCTGGCCATCCACGTAGTTGTTCCGCCGCATCCCGGCGTGGTGGGCGGCGCCGGCATCCTCGGCGCGGACATCGGCTGGACCACCATCATCGGCCTGGTGATGTGTATCCCGGTGGGTGTCCTGGGCTACTTTGTTGCCCGAAAGTTGAACAAGCGCGACTTCGCCATGCTTCCGGCCACCGCAGAGCAGTTCCGCCTGTTCGGAACCGGAAACTCCCAGGTTGAGCAGGAAGCCGCGCACGGGACCTCTGCCGTCGCTGTCAAGAACCAGGTCAGGACGGCCCCCAGCCCTGCCATGATCATTACCCTGATCGTCCTGCCCATCCTCATGATTATGGTGGGCACCGTGGGCGCCGTCATCCTGCCCAAGGAATCCTTCCCCGCCCAACTGGCTGCATTCGTCGGCGCCCCGCTTATCGCCCTGCTGACTGCCCTGGGCCTGGCCTACTACTTCCTGGGCATCCGCCGCGGCTGGTCTTCCCAGCACACCGGCGAAGTGATGGATTCGGCGCTGGCCCCCACCGCCATCGTCATCCTGGTGACCGGGGCCGGCGGTGTCTTCGGCAAGGTCCTCACCGTCTCCGGGATCGGCAAGGCCCTCGCTGATGGGCTGCAGACCGCGGGCCTGCCGGTCATCCTGATGGCCTTCATCCTCGCGGCCATCCTGCGCGCTTCCCAGGGCTCCGCCACCGTGGCAATCATCACCACCTCTGGCCTGCTGGCGGCGTCAGTGGCCGACGGCGGCTTCTCGCCCATCCAAACTGCACTCATCCTCATCGCGATCGGCTTCGGCGCCTTCGGCCTCAGCCACGTCAACGACTCCGGATTCTGGATCGTGACCCGGTACCTGGGGCTCTCGGTGGCTGACGGCCTGCGCACCTGGACCGTCCTGACCACCATCCTGGGCCTGGCCGGCTTCGCTCTGACCTTCGTCGCCTGGATCCTGGTGGGAGGCCTGGGCGTCTGATGCGCACCCGTCTGGACCAGCTGGTCACGTCAGCCCTGCAGCAGGGTTCGGCCGTCCCCGCGTTCACCTGCTACGACTTCACCACCGCCCTGGCGGTGGTGGGCGCAGCGGAGGATTCCGGCCGCGGCGTCATCCTGCTGGTGGCGCCCAAGACCGCAGCCACCTCCAACGGCCTCCGGTTGATCTCTGCGCTGCGCGGCCTGGCGGACGCCGCGTCCGTGCCCGTCGCCGTGCAGCTTGACCACGCCACGGACTTGAAAGTGATGTCCGACGCCGTCACGGCCGGGGCGGATTGCGTCCTCGCCGACGGTTCATCCCTTCCTTACAAGGACAACATCGCGCTGGTGGTCGCCGCCCGCGCCTTGCTGGGCGCCGACGTCGTCCTTGAGGCGGAACTTGGCGGCCTCGCCGGCGACGAGGACCGCGCCTTCGGTGCCGGCGAATCCGGCGCCTCAGTGGCGGGCCTCACCGACTCCGGACAGGTGGAGGACTTCGTGTCCCGCACGGGGGCCCAGCTGCTGGCTGTAGCGGTGGGCAACATCCACGGCAAGTACAAGGGCGAGCCGCAGCTGCGCTGGGACGTCCTGCAGGACATCGCCGTCAGGACGCACATCCCGCTGGTCCTGCACGGTGCGTCGGGCATTCCGGCGGAAGAGCTGGTGAAGGCGGCGTCCATGAACGTGGGCAAGGTCAACTTCAACACCGAGCTTCGCACCGGCGTGCTGGCCACGCTGCAGGCGGAGCTGCCGGGGCACCGTGCCGACGGCGAAAACCTGCAGTCATTGCTGGGCCACTGGAACGGGACGGCCAAGGACTTCGCCACCGGAACACTGGCCACACTCAGCCGCTAGCAGCAACCACTCGCCGAGACCACCAAACCGCTTGCCTTCAACCAAGGCTTTTACAACCTGTTCCTGGCGATGGGCACTTTGATTGGCATAGCCTGCGTCGCGCTGGGGTCCGAGGGCTCCGCGCAGTCCGTGGTGGGCTGGACGCTGATATTCAGCTGCTGCGGGTCCATGGCGCTGGCTGCCATTGTCCTCGCGCTGACCGGGAAAAAGTACCTCCGGCCCGCCATGACCCAGGGGACCACGCCGTTCCTCGCCGTCGTCCTCGGCCTCGTCGAACTGGCGACCTAGCCGCGCCAACCTGGCCGTGCCCGGCTTGCCCATCCGCCCCTTCTACACCACAGGCAACGGGAGCAGAATGGTGCTGTGACCAGTGCCAGGATGCCGTAGGGTCCGCGGTGGGCGGTGCCGACGGGCAGGAGAGAAAACCGCGGCCGGTTGCGGCGGTGGGCCGCGACGCCGTCATCGACCTGGTGCGCTTCATCTGCCTGGCCCTGGTGGTGGTGGCCCACTGCATGATGGTCAGCCCCGTCCTTCATCCCGACGGGACCGTTACTACCCAGAACACCCTCGCCGAGCAAGGCTGGTTCGTTCCCGTCATCTGGATCTTCATGGTCATGCCGCTGTTTTTCGTCACCGGCGGCGCGACCGGACTGCAGTCGTGGCGGCGGCTGAAAGCGCGCGGTGGAACGGCGTCCGCATTTGTCCGGTCGAGGCTCCTGCGCCTGGTCCGCCCGGCCTGCGCCCTGTTGGCTGTGATGTTCATGGGCCTGGGAATGGCCGCGGTGCTGGGTGTGCATCCGCAGGTGGTCCAGCTCATGGCGGCCGGCGCCGGGATGCCCCTGTGGTTCCTGGCGGCATACCTTGCGGCGCAGCTGAACATTCCGCTGTTGGCCGCCCTGCACGCCCGCGCAGCCTGGCCCACCTTTGCCGTGCTGATTGCCCTGGTGGTGGCCGTTGACTGTCTCCGGGGGGCGCTGCCGGGGTTGGCGCACATCAACCTGGTGTTTCTTTGGTGCGCGGTGCAGCAGGTGGGTTTCCTGCTGGCCGACGGATACTGGTCCAAAGTTTCACGGTCCGGGCTGCTGGCCATTGCCCTGGGCGCACACCTGGTTCTGGGCACCGTGACGGGCCTGGGGCTGTATCCGGGCAACATGCTGGTGAACCTCAACCCGCCCAACCTGTGCCTGCTCCTACTCGGCATCGCTCAAGCGGCCCTGCTGGAGCTGGCACGGCCCGCGCTGGTCCCGGTGTGTTCGGTGCGGTGGGTCGATACGGTGATGCGGGTGGCAGGAAGCCGCTCGCTGACCGTGTACCTGTGGCACCTTCCCCTGCTCGTGGGGATGTCCGGCCTGCTCCTGCTCACCCCGTTCCCCAAACCGGCGTCGGGCACCGCGGAGTGGTGGTGGGCGCGGCCGCTGGTGCTCGTTGCGCTGGTCCTCCTGCTGCTGGCCGCCGTGGCGGCCTTTGGCCGCCTGGAGGAACGCCCGACGACGGTCCCCGGCACCCGCTGCCGGCCCGCCAGGGTGGCGGGCGCCGTCGTCGTGGTCTTCCTTCCGGTGGCGGCCGCGGCACTCGGCGGCGTGACGCTGGGACTGCTGGGAGCCGGGGCGTCCTGCTTCGCCGCTGCCCTAATGCTGCTGCTCTGGCATTGCCAGCGGGATGAAGTAGTGCCAGTGTCGAACCATGACCGAGAACACGATGTCCACCGAGGATAGGTTCACTCCCGACGTCACCCTGCGGCGCAACGATGCGCAGCACCGGTACGAACTGCTGGTGGGCGGCAAACTGGCCGTCCAGTCGTTTTTCCGGGACCTGCCCGGCCACATCGACTTCACCCACACCGAAACCAGCCAGGACTTCGAGGGCCGTGGCCTGGGCAAGGTGCTGGCCCACTTTGCCCTGGACGACGTCGTGGCCACCGGCAAACGCATCATTCCGCACTGCCCGTTCATCTCCGGCTACCTGCGCCAGCACGAGGGGTACGAACAGTTCGTTGACTGGCCGGAGGCGTAGCCGCAGGGCTCCATCCTGAAGTGCCCTCCGCCCACGCCGTTACGCTTCCACTGCACCGGGTACGGGACCGGTAGCAGAGGCGTGAAGCAGGGCGGAAGGACACCATGGCTCATCCGGAAGCATTGTTCGATGTTGCAGTCATTGGCGGGGGACCGGCCGGGTTGAGCGCCGGGGTTGCCCTCGCCAGGGCCTTGCGGTCCGTGGTTGTGATCGACGCCGGTGAACAGCGGAACCTGAGGGCATCCGGGGTGCACGGTTTCCTGAGCCGCGAAGGCATGAGCCCGCAGGACCTGGTGTCTGCGGGCCGGGAAGAATTGGCACGGTTCGGCGGGACCGCCCGGCGGGGGTTCGTAGCGTCGGCACGCCGTGAGGGCGGAAATTTTGTCCTCTCGCTCAAGGACGGCTCAACCCTCACTGCCCGCCGGCTCCTGATCGCCTCCGGAATCACCGATGAGTTGCCAGTGCTTCCAGGACTGGCCGAACGGTGGGGACGGGATGTCCTGTATTGCCCCTACTGCCACGGCTGGGAAATCCGGGATCAGCGGATTGGCATCCTGGCGGCGGACTCCAATTCTGTCCCCGAGGCGCTGACCTTCCGGCAATGGAGCCAGGACGTCACCCTCTTCCTGAACGGTGCGGTCACGCTCAGCCCTGAGGAGAAGGAACAGTTACAGGCCCGATCCGTCAGAGTTGTTGATGGCAGAGTCCTCGGACTGGAAGTCTGCGATGACAAGCTGGCCGGGCTCGCTCTCGACGACGGAAGGGTCCTGCCGCTTGACGCGCTGGCCGTCAGCCCGGCAACCGTCAGCAAGGCCAACATGCTCCAGCGCCTTGGCTTGGAACCCAGCGCCTTGGAAGAAGGGGAGGGCAGTTGGCTGCAGGCGGACGACTCCGGGCTGACCTCGTGCCCCGGCGTGTGGGCTGCAGGTAACGCCACGGACGTTTCAGCGCAGGTGATGACGGCGGCGGCTGCCGGGCTGCGGGCCGCTTCGGCCATCAATGCGGACCTGGTGCTGGCAGATACGCGGCAGGCCGTCGAAGCGGCCCGCGCTCACGCCCCTTCCTGACCCTGGGGCAATGGGCGTCAGCACCTAGCTGGCGAGGGCCTGCCCGCTTACTGTTGCGCTGAGGCCGGGGTCGTCGATGGTGAAGCCGCAGGCACAGCGGTACGTCACCACGCTCCCGGGGACGGCTGCGGTGGGGATGGGGACAACCCCGGTGCCGTCCACGTAGACGGGCTGACGGACGGGAAGTTCCGCCGGATCGACGCGCTGCATGGGCATGCGGCAATGCATGCGCGAGTTCAGGGTGGCCATCAGTCCCAGATCCACTGGCGGAGCGGGTTCCAAGGGAGCAATCTCTCCCGGGATGCGTTCCCCCAACGCCGTCAACTGGTCTACGGTAGCGGTGGCCATTTTGTTCATCCTTGGGCTTCTTCACGAGGCTGCCGGCGCTGGCTGCCCCGCCGCGAACTGCTTGCGGAGGTTCATTTACCCCACAAGCAAAGCATGCTTACTAATGAGGTTCCAAATCGGGCCATCCCCGGAACCGCTGGTCGCGGAGGCTTGCAGCGGGGGCTGGAGCACGTTATGCGCGCCGGCGCTGCCAGTGGTACGCGTGCCAGAACAGCAGCCCCACGGCGGCCGCTACTCCGGTCACGATCAGGTAGGGCGCGAACGTCAGGACCAGGTAGGAAACCGGCATCTGGCCGTTGACCGGCATTGTGTTCGCTGCCGCAAGGAAGATGGCCGCGAAGCCACCGCCGACCAGCAGGGCCGCCAGCAGCCAGAGGGCAACGATGAAGGGATTTGCCGTACCCGGAGCGCTTTCCCCGGAAGGGTCTTGCCCCGCGTCCTCCGGTACGGAATTGCCGTCCTGGTCCACTTCCCGGAATCCCACTGCGCTTACCTGCTTTTCCATATCTCCCCCTTGTGGCCCTGCCCGGCCGAACAGCCGGCGGTACGCCCACCCTAGCCGCCCGTGCGGGCTCGCGCTCGGGTGGCGCTCCTGTGCTTGCCGAAGTCCGCCGCCTGTGCCGGCGGTGCAATCGCGGTGGGACATTCTGCAGCAGCGCAGGGCAACTCCGCCAGTCAATGACGCTGTGGAGAGCAGGTTAAGCCTCGTAATTCCGAGGGGCGGGAGAAATAGAGCACAAAAGTTTGATTAAAAGGGTTGCCTAAGTAAGGCTTACCTTCTGTATTCCCAATCTCCTGACCGAAGGAAGACGAGTGTCGCTGATGCCCCGCCTTGACGAGTTACCCGTGGATGACCGCCGTGCCAGCGGTGTACGCACGAAACCTGAGCCGCCGGGACAGGACTTCGGCTCCCGGGTGGAACTCGCCCTGGGGGCAACCAACCACCTCTTCAACGCCCGGAACTCGCCGCGCTACGTTGCGCAGGTCCTGCAGGGCGTCAACGCCGTGGCCACCAAACTGGAACGCACCACCACGCCGTTTACCGGCGTCGGGCCTTCAGAGATGAAGGCGCGCGTGGGCGCCGTTGACCTGGACTCCCCGCTGCCGGACACGGCCGCGGCGCTGCAGGAACTCGAATCCGTGTACCTCCGGGACGCCATCTACTTCCACGACGCCAAATACGCCGCCCACCTCAACTGCCCGGTGGTGATTCCCGCCCTGGTGGGCGAGGCCATCCTGTCCGCCGTGAACTCCTCACTGGACACCTGGGACCAGAGCGCCGGCGCCACCATGATCGAACGCCGCCTCATCGACTGGGCGGCAGAACGGCTCAACCTTGGCGCCAGCGCGGACGGCATCTTCACCTCCGGGGGCAGCCAGTCCAACCTCCAGGCCCTTCTCATCGCTCGGAACCACGCCGTGGCCGGCCTCCGCCAGGATCCCGCCCGCAGCGGCCTGCGGCTTCCGGCGCTGCTGGACACCCTGCGGATCTTCACGTCGGCGGACAGCCACTTCAGCATCCAGAAGTCCGCGTCCATGCTGGGTCTCGGCTTCGACGCCGTCATCAGTATCCCCTGCACCGCCGACCATCGAATGGACCCCACAGCCCTCGCCGAAGCGATGGCGGAGGCTCACGACGCCGGCCTGACCGCGATGGCGGTGGTGGCCACCGCCGGGACCACGGACTTCGGTGCGGTGGATCCGCTCGCAGAGCTCGCCGCCCTTGCCAGCGCCTACGGCGCCTGGTTCCACGTCGATGCCGCGTACGGCGGCGGCCTGATGGTCTCCGGACGGTACCGCCACCTGCTGGACGGCACCCGTCTTGCGGATTCTGTCACCGTCGACTTCCACAAGACCTTCTTCCAGCCGGTCAGTTCCAGCGCGCTGCTGGTTCGCGAGTCCGCCATGCTGCGCCACATCACCTACTACGCGGACTACCTTAATCCGGAGAGCGCAGCCCTGGCCGACATCCCCAACCAGGTGGACAAGAGCCTCCAGACCACCCGGCGGTTTGATGCGCTCAAGCTGTGGCTCACCCTGCGGATCATGGGAGCTGACGCCATCGGGGCATTGTTCGACGAGGCCATCGACCTGGCCGCCCGGGTGGGTTCGCTGCTCGAAGCCGACGACGACTTCGAGCTGGCCGCTGCACCCCAGCTCAGCACCCTGGTTTTCCGCTACCGGCCTGTCCTGGCAGACGGCGGACGCCTGTCCGAGGACACCGCTGACACCATCAATCCCGCCATCCGGGCAGCCGTCTTCGCGTCCGGCCAGGCCGTGGTTGCCGGCACCCGGGTGGGCGGCCGGCACTACCTGAAATTCACCCTGCTCAACGCCGAGGCAACGCTCGAGGACATCGCCGACATCATCGGCCTTCTCCGCACGACCGGCGCCGGACTGCTGCAGAGCGAGGTATCCGCATGAGCACCCCTGATAACCAAAAGGCAGGCAACCGCAGGATCCACGACTTCGCCGCCATCGGCGTCGGCCCCTTCAACCTGGGCCTCGCCGCACTCACCGAGCCCGTGGAGGGGGTGGACGGCATCTTCCTGGAACAGCGCGGGTCCTTCGACTGGCACCCCGGGATGATGCTGGAACCCGCCCACCTCCAGGTCCCGTTCATGGCCGACCTGGTCACCCTGGCCGACCCCACGTCGCCCTATTCGTTCCTGAACTTCCTGAAGCAGACGGGCCGGCTGTACCGCTTCTACATCCGCGAAAACTTCTATCCCCTGCGCGCCGAGTACAACCAGTACTGCCAGTGGGTGGCAGGGCAACTGGCCTCGGTCCGTTTTGGCACGGCTGTGCTTGATACGACGTACGACGGCGGCGTGTACCGCCTGTCCGTGTCAGGTCCGGAAGGGCCGGAGGTGCTATTCGCCCGGCGCCTGGTGCTGGGTACCGGCACCTCCCCGTACGTGCCGGACGCCGGTGCGGGCATCGTCGCCGCGGCTGCGGCCGGGCGCGGGGGAGTGGCCTTCCACAACGCCGACTACCTGGCCCGGAAGGCCGAGCTCCAGCAGCAGCGCAGCATCACCGTCCTGGGCAGCGGCCAGAGCGCCGCGGAAATCTATTACGAGCTCCTGCAGGAAGCCGACGTCCACGGGTACCAGCTGAACTGGGTGACCCGCTCCGGCCGGTTCTTCCCGCTGGAGTACACCAAGCTGACACTGGAGATGACCTCGCCCGAGTACGTTGACTACTTCCACGGGCTCCCGCAGGAGCGCCGGGACCACCTCAACAAGACGCAGAAAAACCTCTACAAGGGGATCAACTCCGACCTGGTCGACGCCATCTACGACCTGCTTTACACCAAGAGCCTCTCCGGCATGGTGGACACGCAGCTGCTGACCCACTCAACCCTTGCCGCTGCGCAGTGGGACCCGGCCGCCGGTACGCACATCCTGCACTTGCGCCATGACGAACAGGGCACCTCCTACACGCTGGACAGTGAAGCGGTAGTGTTCGCCACCGGCTACGGCTACCGGGAGCCGGCATTCCTCGCCGGCGTCCAGGACCGGATCGCCCGCGACGGCTCCGGCCGGTTCGCCGTGGACCGCAACTACAGCACAGGCGTGGTTCCCGGCGAGATCTTCGTCCAGAACGCCGAACTCCACACGCACGGGTTCGTCACTCCGGACCTGGGCATGGGCGCCTACCGCAATTCCTGCATCCTGCGGGAAATCACCGGCCGCGAGGTGTACCCAGTGGAGCGCAGCATCGCGTTCCAGCAGTTCGGCTCCCCGGCGGTCCCGGCACCGCCGGCGGCCGCGGCCACAATGCAGGGCGTTGATGCTGAGGTGCCGGCATGAGGTTCACGTTCCGCTGCCTTGACGCGCACGCCGACGCACCGCTCCTGCACAGCTGGGTGACCCGGCCGTACGCCTCGTTCTGGGGAATGCTGTCCGCCAGCGTGGCGGACGTGGCAGAGGAGTACGCGAAGATCCAGTCGAGCGGCCACCACCACGCCCTGTTGGGGCTCGACGGCGGCGTTCCCGCCTTCCTGGTAGAGGAGTACCTTCCGGCGTCGTCGCCCCTGGCGGCCGTTTATGCCGTGCAGCCCGGCGACGTTGGCATGCACCTGCTGGTGGCCCCGCCGTCGGTAAGCCCCGAACCCGGCTACACCACCGCGGTGATGGACGCCGTCCTCGGCCGGCTGTTTGCCCGCCCGGAGGTGGAGCGCGTGGTGGTGGAACCGGATGCGCGGAACACCAAAATCCATGCCCTCAATGAACGGCTGGGATTCCAGCCCGCCGGGATAGCCGCCCTTCCGGACAAGGAGGCGCTGCTGAGCTTTTGTACCCGCGCCGACTACCTGGCCGCCCGCACGGCGCTACCGTCCGCCCGCACGGCGCTACCGTCCGCCCGTACCACCCTGCAGGGAGCCTCACTGTGACAGTCCACTTGGATACCTTCGCACCTGCCCGTCGCGGGAACCCCGCCACCGCCGCTGCCATGAACGCTGCTCCGCACCTGGCCGGGGAGCGCTGGGACAGGGCAAACCGGCACCTGCTCCGCAAGGCGCTCGCCGAGTTCTCCCACGAACGGATCCTCACGCCCCAACACGTGGATGGAGAAAACGGCAGCTACCGCGTGCGCAGCGTCGACGGCGGCCACGAGTACCGGTTCAACGCCCGAATGCTGGAGCTGGAGCACTGGTCAATCGACGCCGGTTCCATCCGGTACTTCCGGCACGGCACCGAAGCGCCGCTGGACGTGCTGGAATTCATCACCGTGTTCCACCAGGCCCTGGGCATCAACATCCAAATGCTGCCGGTCTACCTGGAGGAAATCAGCAGCACCCTGGCCAGCCATGCCTACAAGCAGTGGGCCGGCCAGCCGTCCGCCGCGGAACTCGCGGCCGGCGTGACGGGCGGGCGGGACGTTGCCGCCGACTTCCAGGCCATCGAACGCAGCATGACCGAGGGCCACCCCTGCTTTGTGGCCAACAACGGCCGGCTGGGCTTTGGCATTAGCGACTACCACGCCTTCGCCCCCGAAACCGGCGCCGCGGTGCAGCTGGAGTGGATTGCCGTGCAGCGCACCCACGCGGTCTTCACCTCGAGTGCCGGGCTGGACTACCGGGCCCACCTGGACGCCGAGCTCGGCCCGCTGGCGCTGGATTTCAGCAACGGGCTGCAGTTGCTGGGCCTGGACCCGGCCCAGTACTTCTTCATGCCAGTCCACCCGTGGCAGTGGGAAAACAAGCTCACCGTGACGTTCGCGGCCGAAATTGCCCGGCAGCGCATCGTCTACCTGGGGGCGGGAAGGGACCAGTACCAGGCGCAGCAGTCCATCCGGACTTTCTTCAACAGCAGCGCGCCGGCCCGGAACTACGTCAAGACCGCCATGTCGGTGCTGAACATGGGCTTCATGCGCGGGCTGTCACCGCAGTATATGAAGGCCACGCCCGCCATCAACGACTGGCTGCGTAACCTGATTGAGGCGGACCCGGCCCTGCAGCAGCGCGGCTTCACCATGATCGGCGAGATCGCCGCCCTCGGTTACCACAACGGGTACTACGAGGCAGGCTCAGCCAACGGGTCGCCCTACCGGAAGATGCTGTCGGCACTCTGGCGTGAGAGCCCTCTGCCCCTGCTCCGGGACGGGCAGCAGCTGGCCACCATGGCCTCGCTCCTGCACGTTGATGCGCAGGGCAAACCGATGGTGTCCGCATTGATCGAACGCTCCGGGCTGGCTCCAGCCGACTGGCTGCGCCGCTACTTCGAGGCGTACCTGGTTCCGCTGGTGCACTGTTTGTACCAGTACGAGCTGGCGTTCATGCCGCACGGCGAAAACGTCATCCTCGTCCTCCAGGACGGGGTGCCGGTGCGGGCCATCATGAAAGACATCGCCGAGGAAATCGTGGTGATGGGGGACCGGCTGGATCTTCCGGAGGAGGTGTCCCGGATCAAGGCCGCCATCCCGGACGGCGAAAAGGTGCTGGCCATCTTTACGGACATCTTCGACTGCATCTTCCGCTTCCTGGCAGCGCTGCTGGAGGAGGACGGGACCCTGGGCCAGGAAGAGTTCTGGCGGACCACGGCCGCCGCTGTCAAGGACTACCAGGAGCAGCATCCGGACCTGGCGGACCAGTTCGCCCGGCATGACCTCTTCGCGGCGGACTTTGAGCTTTCCTGCCTGAACCGGCTCCAGCTTCGCAACAACCAGCAGATGCTGGACCTGGCGGACCCGTCCGGCGGGCTGCAGATGGCCGGACGCCTGGCCAACCCGCTGGCCAGGTTCGCCGGCCGGTAAGACCCGGGAAAGACACCGGCGGATGGCTAGGCTTGCAGGATGACGCCAAACTCCTCCGGAACAACTGCACTTATTACCGGGGCCAGCGCGGGCCTGGGCGCCGAGTTCGCACGCCAGCTCGCCGCCCAGGGCGCCAACCTGGTGCTGGTGGCGCGGAACCGGGCCCGCCTCGAAGAAACGGCGGCGGGCCTGGAACGGCGCTACGGGATCACGGCTGAGGTGCTTCCCGCCGACCTGACGGACGATGCCGGGGTGGCCGCCGTCGTCGGACGCCTGTCCGATCCGCAACGGCCGGTGGGCATCCTGGTGAACAACGCCGGGATCGGGCTGCTGCACAACTTCGAGGACAACCGCATTTCCGAGGAGAAAAAGCACCTGAAACTGCACGGCGAAACGGCCATGGTGCTCACGCATGCGGCGCTCAAGGGCATGCTGGAACGCCGTGCCGGCAGGATCATCAACGTGGCCAGCATCGCCGCGTTCCTGCCCCGCGGCACCTACTCGGCGGCGAAGGCGTGGCTGGTGAGCTTCAGCCGCTGGGCCAACCTCGCCTACCGAAAGCAGGGCATCAAAGTCACCGCCGTCTGCCCCGGCTTCACGCATACCGAATTCCACGACCGGATGGGAATGGACAAGTCGGTGGCCCCCTCCTGGGCCTGGCTGCACGCGGAGCGTGTGGTGCGCGAAGGCCTGGCGGACAACGAACGCGGCCGGGCAGTGTCCATCCCGTCCAAACGGTACAAACTGGTGGCCGCGGTGGCGCGGGTTGCGCCGGCGAAGCTAGTGGCGGGTCCTCCGCGAAGGCCGAAATAGGGCAGGGAACCGGAAAATCGGCCCGAGCCCAAGCAGCCCGGCGAAAGTCCGCGTTCCGGTTCGGCGCACGGCAACCACCACCAGGATTCCCACGAGGGCACCCACCAGCGTTTCCACGCCGCGCTCCAGTATCAGGAGGGCGGGGTCGGTGGGGGCCGCGAGTTGCGTCATCAGCAGGATGACGGGCGTGAAGGACACCATGGCCAGGCCGTAATGGCGGGTCATGAACAGCTCGGTGGTGAACTGGAACAGGATCACCAGGAGCGCCAGCAGCACGGCCTGCTGCCCGGGGAACAGTCCGGCCAGGGTCCAGGGTCCCGGGAGAATTACGACGGCAGTGACCGCCAACCCAACGAACGTCCCCACGATGCGGTGGATGCCGCGGCGGACGCTGCTGGGGAGGTCGGCGCCGGCCAGCGGTACCGCAGCCGCCGCCATGGCCCAGTGCGGGTGGCCGCTGCCGCTGAGGACACCGACTGTTCCCGCCGCCCCCACTGCCAGCACGTACCGCGCCGCGTGGATCAGTATCTCCCGGTGCGTTGGCGGGGACTGGCGGTTCCGCACGGCACCGCGCTCCCAGGTACGGCACCGCATCCAGCCGCTGAAGCCGATGGCCATGGAAAAGGCGGCGGAGCCCGCCGCGATCAGCAGCGCGGCGTACCAGGGGACCACCGTGGGAACGGACGCGCAGGCGCCCAGGGCCAGGATGCCGAAGAACGGGCCGTTGGGTTTGAGCCGCACCCGGTCCGAGTAGATGGACCCCATTCCGGCCAGCGCGGCTTCGACCGCCACCAGCCACCACGAGTGCAGGTGGTTGATGGACAGGACAACGCCCACTGTTACTCCGCCCAGGAGCACCAGGGCGGCCTGGGCCTGATGCCGGAGCCGCAGCTGGTGCGGTTCGGCGCGGCCGTACATGCCGGTCAGTGCCCCGAACACGGCATAGATGATGAGGTCCGTCCGGCCCGCGGCCAGGAGGAGCAGCGAAGGGATTGCGACGCTGGCTGCCACCCGCAGGGCGGCGAGGTGGTCATTGTTGGCAGGTTCCAGCCGGTGGAGTGCGCGCACCTGTTCCATTACGCGCCTCATGTCCATCCCTGCCTGTCTTTTGCCGGGGTCCGGCTGGATCCCCTCAATTGTTTCCGGGCCGTGGCCAGGCAGTCATATCCTCCGGCAGCAGAAGGTCACACAAGGACATCCATGTCCCGCCGTCCGGAGCCGGGGTACTGCGAACCGGGGCACGGCGAAGGCCCGCCCTGCACGCTTCTTAGGGGAAGCGCGCCGGACGGGCCCTGGAAGCGCGGGCTGCAAGCGGGGCTAGACCTTGGCGGGAACCTTCTCGGCCGGGGAGTCTTCCGTGGAAGTCCTGCCGGCGGCAAACGAGTCCTGGATGTCCTGGGTTTCGAACGGCAGTTCGTCCAGGTCGATCAGCGGGTTCTCGTCCTGGGTTGCCACCAGTTCCCTGGCCTCTGCCTGGGTGTCCACGCTGGGCATTGAGCCCGGCAGCGGACGCTGGGCCGATTCCTTCAGGAAGTAGATGGCCACGGCGCCCACCAGGGAGGTGCCCATCAGGTAGTAGGCGGGCATCATGTCGTTGCCCGTTGCGCTGATCAGGGCCGCCACGATGAACGGAGTGGTTCCGCCGAAGATGGCCACCGAAAAGTTGTAGGCGATACCCATGGCACCGTAGCGGCTGGACGTGGGGAATTGCGCCGGGAGCGCCGAGGCCAGGTTGGCCACGTAGAACGCCACCGGGAAGGCGATCAGGGCGAGGCCGGCAAGGGTGGACCAGACTTCGCCGATGCCGATGAGCATGAAGGCCGGGGTGGCCAGGATGACCGTGCTCAGCGCGCCGATCCACAGCACCGGGCGGCGGCCGATCCGGTCGGAGAGCTTGCCCGTCAATGGAATGCACAGGCTCATGACCACCAGGACCGGGATGGTCAGCAGGGTGCCGTGCACTTCGTCGTAACCCTTGGACTCGGTGAGGTACGTGGGCATGTAGGAGGTGAGGGCGTAGCCGGCGGTGTTGGCCGCGGCCACCAGGATCATCGCGACGATGATGGAGCGCCAGTAGGCCTTGACGATTCCGACTGGTCCCTTGGCCGCCGCTTCATCGGAGGCGGCAGCGTTCTTGGCGATGTCCTCCTGGGCATCCAGGGTGGCCTGGAACTGCGGGGACTCCTCGATCTTGCTGCGGAAGTAAATGGCGATCAGGCCCAGCGGGCCGGCTACCAGGAACGGGATCCGCCAGCCCCATTCCTCCATGGCGTCCTGTCCCAGCCCAAGCTGCAGGGCCGACACCAGGGCGGCACCGAGGGCGAAGCCGAGGTAGCTGCCCATGTCCAGGAAGCTGGCGAAGAACCCGCGGCGCTTGTCCGGGGCGTATTCACTGACGAAGGTGGTGGCGCCGGCGTACTCGCCGCCGGTGGAGAAGCCCTGGATGATTTTCAGCAGGACCAGCAGGCCGGCGGCCCACAGCCCGATCTGGGCGTAGCCGGGCAGGAGACCGATGGCGAACGTGCTCGCGGCCATCAGCATGAGGGTGGCGGCGAGGATTTTCTGCCGGCCCATCTTGTCGCCCATCCAGCCGAAGATCACGCCGCCCAGGGGACGGGCGATGAAGGTGGCCGCAAAGGTTCCGAGCAGGAACAGGGTCTGCGTGGTGGGGTCGGATTCCGGCAGGAAGACCGGACCCATGGTGGTGATGAGGTAGCCGAAGACGCCTACGTCGTACCACTCCATGGTGTTGCCCACGATGGTTCCGCCGAGTGCCTTCTTGAGCATCGGCTGGTTCACCACGTTGACGTCGGATTCCTTGAGCCGGCGGCGTGGCAGCCGCAGTGGTTTCTTGGCGGCCCTGGGGGCTGCCGGTTCTGTTCGGCTGGCGTTCCTGGCGCCTGCTGAAGAGTCGGTCATGCTTCGGTCTGTGGGCATTTGGGCAACTCCTGTGGAGGTCATTTGCTTGCGACTTGTAGCTGCCCCGCTCCGGGCAGGCAATCAATTTTACGGGAATTCTGTGGCGCCCGGCCCCGGAGTGCCGTAGGATCCACCCTTTTGGGGCCGTTCCAGCGGATCTTTTATGGTGTCGTTTGCCGCGTATCCCGCGTCATGACACGGGATAGGCGCGGTGTGGCCATCGTTACCAAATCTTTTGCCGGTCAAGCCTCTATTGCGCCCCTCTGCACCGGGATCCGCATCTGAATGTGACACGCCCCACGCAGCCGGTTGCGTGGTGATAGGTCTTTTTCCCTCCCGCCGGTGCGTCGCCGTCGGCCTTCCGGCGTTCCTGCAGCCGGGGGGTTCACAGGCGCCTGCGCGGTGCCTATGGTTGAGCAATGGAAACACCTTCTTCTTGAGCAGGCGGGCACGTGTGGCGGCCTCCGGCCGGCACCCCGTCGTTCCTTTCATACCTGCGCACCCGAGCCGTGCAACGTCCCAATCGGCAGGCCGGCTGCGCAACTCCATCCGCTGGCACGTCCAGCGGTACCCCGGGGCCTCCATGCCGCCAGGGGCAACACTTCATCTGCGGAAAGGAAGATCACATGGCTGACAACCGTGAAACCCACATCAAGCCCGAGCTGGCGGACCATCTTGCGGCGGCAATGAACACTCCGGACCTGCCTGGGCCGGCAATAGCCGGTGCGGCCGGCGTGCCCAAGCAGAACCTGTGGCCGGACGGCAACGGGAAGCGGCGGCACCCGAAGGAACGCGGTTCCGGACAAGGCCGGATGGGCCACGAAGCTGCAGTGACGGCCGTGCACCGCACCAGCAGGCCGCAAATGCCGCATTCGTCCTAGACTGGCCACGCCGCCGTCTGGCTGGCGAACCCGAAAATATCAAGCGACACGCAAATTACCTGGCGACCCCATTATTCGGTGGTCGCCAGGTAATTTGCGCATCGCCGGGGATCATGCGCGTCAGGCCTCGCGCACCACCTCGGACGGATCCTTGTCCAGCCGCCAGCCGCGCCATCGCGGATGCCGCAGCCGTCCCGGGCCCGTCCACTCGCTGTAGGTAACCTCGCCCACCAGCTGCGGCGCCACCCAGTGCGCATCTGCCGAATCCGGACGGGGGACGTCGTGGAAGGGGGACGTTTTCCTGGCGAGCCGTTCCACAGTCTGCCGCAGTTCGCCAAGTTCCCGCATGCTGAACCCGCTGCCAACCCGGCCCACGTACTGCAGCTTGTCGCCGTCCGGGATGCCTACCAGGAGTGAGCCCACCGTGTCCTGGCGGCCACCCTTGCCAGGCCGCCAGCCGCCTACCACCACTTCCTGGGTCTGTTCGATCTTGAGCTTGATCCAGGTGCGGGTCCGCTGCCCGCTCACATAGCGGCTGTCCGTCCGCTTGGCCATGACGCCCTCCAGACCCAGCTCGCGCGCGCTCTCCAGGATGTCCCCAACTTGGTCATCAAGCACCAGCGACAGGTCCACGGGACAGTTGGAAGGGCGGTAGAAGTGCTCCAGCCGCTCGCGCCGCTTGCTGAGCGGAAGCCGGCGGAGGTCCGTTCCGCCGTCGAACAACAGATCGAAGAGGACCAGCCGGACCGGTATGGCCTTGCGGGCCCTTGCGACATCGGCCGGCCGGGTGAGTTTCATGCGGCCCTGGAGCAGCCCGAAGTCTGGCCTGCCGTCCGCGGCAACGGCGACAATCTCGCCGTCGGCCACGAACGGCTTCGCCGGCCAGCAGGAGCGCTCCGTCAGTTCCGGATAGGTCCGCGAGACGTCGTTGCCGTTGCGGCTGAAAATGCGGATCTGTTGCTCATCGGCCACGAGGATGGCCCGCACCCCGTCCCACTTAAGCTCGAACTGCCAGTCGCTGCCTTGGAGGTCCGCGGCGTCACCGGCGGTAGCCATCATCGGGCCGAAGTCGCCGGGGGAGACGGCTGAATCGGCCTCACTGTTTGCGGTACCGCCCTGGGGCGGCGCGGTTTGTTCGGCTGGTTCCCCGGCACTGTCCTCGGGCTCGGCCGGGGGTGCCGCTTGCCGCCGTCGTCCGCCCCGGTGCTCCTTGTCCATGAGGTGGATGAGCCACTGCCCCTCGGAATCCTTGCCCTGCCCCCGGCCGGTGTGGATCAGCGCGTATTTCCTGCTCCCGCCCAGTCCGCCGCCCTCGGAACCGTTAAGGGTGACGATGACCTCCCGGCCGTTGATCCACTTGTGCAGCTCATAGGTGCCGGTGTCCCAGATGGTCATCTCGCCCGCCCCGTACTCCCCTTTGGGGATGACCCCCTCGAAGGTGAGGTAGTCCATCGGGTGGTCCTCGGTCTGGACGGCCAGATGGTTCTTGCCGCCGGACTCCGGGACACCTTTGGGCAGCGCCCAGGACACCAGGACGCCCTCGTGCTCCAGGCGGAGATCGAAGTGGAGCCGGCTTGCGTGGTGCTCCTGGATGACAAACGCGTCCCCGCTTCCGGCCGCACCGCTGAAGGGTTCGGGTGTGGCTTGCGGATCGCGCATTGCACGGTACTTCGCAAGGCGGGGATTTGCGTCGTGCCCGTCCGGGCCGTGTGCAGGTCCGCCCTGAGGTGCCCCGGCGTGTGTTGAACTGGCCTGCGGCAGGTGTCCGGACGCACTGACGACGGCGGCGAAAGGGTCCTTTCCGTCCTGTACCCGGCGCAGGACCTCGTGGTAGTCCAGGTGCTTGAGGCGCGGAGAGCTGATCTCGCGCCACGTCCGCGGGGCCGCCACCATCGGCGTCGGCCGCCCCCGCAGTGAGTAAGGCACGATGGTGGTTTTGGCGGCGTTGTTCTGGCTCCAGTCCACCAGCACCTTGCCCTTGCGGAGCGTTTTCTTCATATCGCTGACGGCAAGGTCCGGATGGTCGGCCTCGAGGGCGCGGGCCAGTTCGCGGGCGAACGCGGAGATCTGGTCCGAGCTCTGCGTCCCGTCCAGTGCTGCGTACAGGTGGATGCCCTTGCTGCCGCTGGTCACCGGGACCGGGTCGAGCCCAACGTCCTGCAGGATGGCACGGGCCAGGAGGGCAACCTCCCGGCATTCGGGCAGGCCGGCGCCCTCACCCGGGTCAAGGTCCAGGACCAGCCGGTCCGGGTTCAGCTGGTTGCCGTGGGCATCGACGCGCCACTGCGGCACATGGACTTCCAGCGAATTGATCTGGCCGAACCAGGTCAGCGTGGCGGCATCATTGACCAGGGGGTAGTAGATGGTCCGGTCCTTGTGGGTGATCGCGGCCCGTGGCAGCCAGCCGGGAGCGGAGTCGTCCAGGTTCTTCTGGAAAAACACCTCCCCGGGCTTCTCATCCGTGCCCACGCCGTTGACCCAGCGCTTGCGGGTGGCTGGCCGGCTGGCGGCTGCCGGGACCAGGACGTGCGCCACCGCAGCGTAGTAGGCCAGCACGTCCGCCTTGGTGGTGCCGGTCTGCGGATAGATGATTTTGTCCAGGTTTGTGAGCGTCAGTTCGCGCCCCGCAACCCGGACACGCTCCCTACTGCCGGCCATGGGGCTTCACCTCCGGCCCGGACTGATGTTGACTGTATGAATGAGAGCCATCTGGAAGGGTGCCATCGCGTTCGGGCTGGTCAACGTGCCCGTCAAGGTCTACAGCGCCACAGAGGATCATGACATCAGTCTGCACCAGGTTCACAACGCTGACGGTGGCCGGATCCGCTACCAGCGCCGGTGCGAGGTGTGCAGCGAGGTCATCGACTACTCGGACATTGAGAAGGCCTACGAGGAAGATGGCCGGACGGTGATCCTCTCCAAGGATGAGCTCAAGTCCATCCCGGCGGAAAACAGCCACGAGATCGACGTGGTGCAGTTCGTCCCGTCCGAACAGCTTGAACCCATGATGTTCGAGAAGAGCTACTACCTGGAGCCGGACTCCAAGTCGCCCAAGGCGTATGTGCTGCTGCGGCGGGCACTGGAGGACACGGACCGGGTGGCTATTGTGCAGTTTGCGCTCCGGGAGAAAACGCGGCTTGGTGCCCTGCGCATCAAGGACGACGTCCTGGTGCTGCAGTCCCTGCTGTGGCCGGACGAGGTGCGGGAGGCCAACTTCCCCGCGCTGGACGCCTCCATCAAGATTTCCCCGCAGGAGCGGGAGATGTCCGCCGCGCTGGTGGAATCCATGGCGGCCGACTTCGACCCCGAGGCCTTCACGGACGATTACCAGGTCCAGTTGCGCACACTCATCGAAGCCAAGCTGGAGCAGGGCGAGTCCCTGGACACGGAAGAGACGTTCGGCGTGGAGGCAGGCGAAGGCGGCAAGGGCGAAGTCATCGACCTCATGGAGGCGCTGAAGCGGAGCCTGGACAAGAAGCGCGGCGGGTCGCAGGCCGCTGCCTCCGCCGACGACTCGGACGAGGAAGAGGCTGACAGCGAAGAACCGGCCAAGCCGGCCCGCAGGGCGTCAGGGCGGACCTCGGCGTCATCGGGAGGGGCCAAGCCGGCAGGGACTGCTGCCAACTCGACTGCTGCCAAGTCCACCACGGCAAAATCCGCCACGAAGTCCACGGCTTCTAAATCGGCGGGCACGAAGGCGACAGGCACCAAGTCCACAGCCTCGAAGACCACGGCCTCGAAGACCACCGCCGCAAAGACCGCGGGGACAAAGGGCACAGCCAGCAAGACGGCGGAGGGCAAGGGCACGGCTGCGAAGCCGGCCTCCACCAGGGCCCGCAAGCCCGCATAATCCCGCACGCCCTTTACAGCCCGTTCCGGCACGTCCACAATGGGTCGCATCACAGCCTCCGCTGTGCAAGCAGCGTGCTGTCACTCATCCCGAACAGACACGGTAGAGGGGCGCGGACATGAACGACCATGCGGACACGGTGGAGGCGGACCGGGCGCTGAAGCAGAAGCACCGGGCCATGTGGGCGTCCGGGGATTATCCGGCCCTTGCGGACGAAATCCTGCTGGAGCTGGGCGCCATCCTGGTGGAAGCCTGTGGGGTCACCTCCCGCCACCGTGTGCTGGATGTTGCAGCCGGTTCCGGGAACGCGGCCATTCCTGCCGCGATGATGGGCGCCAGGGTGGTGGCCAGCGACCTCACTCCGGAGCTTTTCGAGGCGGGACGACGGGAGGCAGCGAACCGCGGAGTCAGCCTCGACTGGCAGGAGGCCGATGCTGAGGCACTGCCGTTCGGCGAGGGCGAGTTCGATGTGGTGATGTCCTGCCTGGGTGCGATGTTCGCACCGCACCACCAGACGGCCGCCGGCGAACTGGTCCGCGTGTGCAAACCGGGCGGAACCATCGGGCTGCTGAGCTGGACACCGGAAGGGTTTATCGGCCGGATGTTTGCCACTATGAAGCCCTTCGCGCCGCCGCCACCGCCCGGTGCGCAACCTGCCCCGCTATGGGGGAGCGAGGACCACGTCCGGGAACTGCTGGGGGACAGCATCACTGACGCCAAGGCGCGCAAGCAGACACTTGCGGTGCGGAGCTTCCACCAGCCCGCCGACTTTGTGCGCTACTTCAAGTCCCACTACGGCCCCACGATCTCGGTCTACAAGTTCATCGGCGACGACCCTGACAAGGTAAAGGCCCTGGACACGGCGCTCACGGAACTGGCTGATTCCTTCGGCGACGCCCACGGTGACACGCCATTCCAGATGGAATGGGAGTACCTCCTGTTCACGGCCAAAAAGGTGAAGTGAGGGCCGGGGCCATCTGGCAGGCTCGTCCGTTGCCATCGACGCGCCTTAAAGCCCGGCAGCCGCCGTCGGGCGCATCCCGGGGAGGGAAGGCCCGACGACGGCTGCCGGCACTGTGCCTGTAGGCCGGAACTGTGCCGGGTAAAGCGGCGCTTCCGGTAGGCAGCGTTGCTGCTACTCGGCGTCGTGATCTGTTTCCAGGATCTGGACCAGGCGTTCCAGCGCATCGTCGGCACCGTCGCCCTCGGCGCGGAGGACCACCACGTCACCATGCGAGGCGCCCAGGCTCATGAGGGAAAGGATGCTGGCAGCGTCCATGGCCTCGTCGGCGGGCTCACCCTCGCGGGCGATGGTGATGTCCAGGTCGAACTCGCCTGCTGCCTCGGCAAAGATGGCGGCGGGGCGGGCGTGCAGGCCCACGCGGCTGGCGACGGTTGCGGTGCGTTCTGGCATTGTTGCTCCTTATGTCTTCCGGCGGTTCCGGATAGCTAGTGGGGTAAGGCGGGTCAGACCGTTGCGGGAACGGTCTCCACCGTATCAACCGTCTTCTTGGCTGCCCAGCGCTTCAGCGCCACCACTGCCAGCGCGCTGACGATGGTTCCGGCGATGATGGACAGAACGAACATCAGCAGGTTGCCGATAGCGAAGAACACGAAGATGCCGCCGTGGGGTGCCTGTGACGTGACGTTGAAGGCCATGCACAGCGCGCCGGTCAGTGCGCCGCCTACCATGCTGGCGGGGATGACGCGCAGCGGGTCGGCCGCGGCGAACGGGATGGCGCCTTCGGAGATGAAGGACGCGCCAAGCAGCCACGCGGCCTTGCCGTTTTCGCGTTCGGCAAGGGAGAAGAGCTTCTTGTCCAGGACGGTGGCCAGGGCCATCGCGAGCGGCGGGACCATGCCCGCGGCCATGACGGTGGCCATGATCTGCCACGGCGCCTGGTTGGTTGCGCTGCCCGCGCTCAGGCCTGCGACAGCGAATGCGTAAGCCACCTTGTTGACCGGGCCGCCGAGGTCGAAGCACATCATGAGGCCCAGGATGATTCCCAGGACAACAGCAGAGGCGCCGGTCATGCCGGACAGCCAGCCGTTCAGGCCTGCGGTGATACCTGCGATCGGGCCGCCCAGGAACAGGAACATGGCACCGGAAGCGACGATGGAGGCAAGCAGCGGAATGATGACGACGGGCATCAGGCCGCGCAACCAGCGCGGGACGGCCCAGGTCCCAATCACGTGGGCGATGTATCCGGCCAGCAAACCACCCACGATGCCGCCGAGGAAGCCTGCACCCATGAATCCGGCAACGGCTCCGGCGACGAAGCCGGGGGCGATGCCGGGTCGGTCCGCGATGGCGTAGGCAATGTAGCCTGCCAGTGCGGGTACCAGGAAGCCCATGGACAGGGCGCCGATCTTGAACAGCACGGTGCCCAGGTAAAGCGCCAGGTTGCCCTCGGGAAGGTTGAAGAGGGTGTTGGCCGCCAAAATGTCGTCGGCTTTCGTGCCCAGTGCAATGTCGAATCCTGCGAGCAGGAAGCCGAGGGCAATCAACAGGCCGCCGCCGGCAACGAATGGAATCATGTAGCTGACACCGGTGAGCAGGGCCCTCTTCAGCTTCTGGCCGATATGCTCGCCCTTTTCCCTATCCGCGTTTTCAGCCTGCTCCTCAGCGCCGAAATGCGGAACGCGGCGTGCGTTCGGGTTGTCAGCCGCGGCGAGTGCTTCCTGCACCATTTTGGCGGGCTCATCGATACCGCGTTTGACGGGGGCGTTGATGACCGGCTTGCCGGCAAAACGCTCCTTGCCGCGCACATCGACGTCCACAGCGAAGATCACGGCGTCGGCGGCAGCGATGACTGCCGGGTCCAGCGGCTTGGCGCCGGAGGAACCCTGCGTTTCCACCTGCAGGTCCACGCCGGCTTCCTGTGCGGCGGCGACCAGGGAGTCTGCCGCCATGTAGGTGTGGGCGATGCCGGTGGGGCACGCGGTGACAGCCACGAGGCGCTTAGGGCCGGAGGAACCCGCCGCTGTACCTGCGCCCGTACCTGACACTGCGGAAGCGCCGGACTGCCCGGAAGTGTTCAGGGTTCCCGGAGTTCCATCTGCCGGGGCTGCGGCAGCGTGGGCGGCGGGCTTGTCAGCGAGGGCACCGTCCACCAGGTCCACGATTTCCTCACGTGAGGAAGCGTTGCGCAGGGCTGCGGTGAAGTCCTTCTTGATGAGGGAGCGGGCCAGCTTGGAGAGCAGCTTCAGGTGTGCCTGGTCTGCTCCGTCCGGCGCTGCGATGAAGAAGATCAGGTCAGCCGGGCCGTCCTTCGCGCCGAAGTCCACCTTCGGGTTGAGCCGGGCCATCGCCAGGGTGGGCTCCGTGACTGCCGCTGAACGGCAGTGCGGAATGGCGATGCCGCCGGGGATGCCGGTTGCAGTCTTCTGCTCCCGGGCGTAGGCATCGGCGAAGAGGCCTTCAACCTCGGTTGCGCGTCCGGCGGCAGCTACCTTGCTTGCCAGGTGCTGGATCACCGCTTCGGGCGCGTTGCCCAGGTTCTGGTCGAGCTCGACCAGTTCCGTGGTGATGAGCTGGGTCACTGTCAATCCTTTCGAAGGGCCGTGATGGTTACGGCGTCCGGGGTTGTTTGGTGGACTGCCGGGACGGTGGAACCCGGCAGGGAGGCGGCGGCGGCACCGTGGGCCACGGCCTGACGGAGGCAATCGGCCGGGGCGGCGCCCTGGCCGTGGGCGAGCAGATACCCGGCCAGCGCGGAGTCGCCCGCGCCCACCGTACTGACCGCGGCGACCGGCGGATGCGTGGCCAGCCACGCGCCGTCGGCCGTTACCAGGACAGCTCCCTTGGATCCGAGAGTTGCCAGCACAGCACCCACACCCGTACGAACGACGGCGGCAGCCGCTGCCGCTGCGGCCGCCGGGTCCGCTTCCAGTTCGTCCGCGGTGACCGGGGGAAAGCCGGCCGCGGCGGCCAGCTCTGCCAGTTCTTCGGCGTTGGGCTTGAGGAGGTCCGGCATGCCGTCGGCGCCCCCGGTGAGGGATGCGGCGAGCGGCTGGCCGGACGAGTCGACGGCGATCCGGGGGGCGGCGCCGTCGGCGGACAAACGCAGGCGCTGGGACGCCGTGGCGTAGAAGTCTGCCGGGAACCCTGGCGGCAGCGAGCCGGCCAGGACCACCCAGCTGGCGCCGCGGGAACTCTCCAGCAGCAGCTTGATGAGGGCTTCCTGCTGGTTCTCATCCAGCGCGGGTCCCGGTTCGTTGATCTTGGTGGTCACGCCGCCAGGTTCGGTGAGGGCAACGTTGGTGCGCAGCGGCTCGGAGATGGGCAGCGAGACGAACGGGACCGCGATGTCGCGCAGGCCGGCCAGGACGGGATCACTATCCGCCCCCGGAAGCACGGCCACGGAGTCCAGGCCGGAAGCCACCAGGGCGCGGGAGACGTTGACGCCCTTGCCGCCGGGTTCCTGGCTGACGGAGACGGCGCGCTGCACTTCGCCACGTTCCAGGGGCCCGGGCAGGGCGACAGTACGGTCCAGGCTCGGGTTGGCGGTGAAGGTGACGATCATGCGATCACCACGTCCACGCCGGCTTCTTCCAGCGCGGCTGAGAGTTCAGGTCCGGGTTCGCTGTCTGTTATCAAGGTGTCCAGATCTTTCAGTGAGGCGAACTGGACCAGGGTTTCCGTGTCCAGCTTGGAGGAATCGGCCAGCACCACAATGCGGCGTGCCGAATGGACGAAGGCTGCCTTGACGGCGGCTTCTTCAGGATCGGGCGTACTGAGGCCGAAGCCAGCGTGGATACCGTTGGTTCCCACGAAGGCAATGTCGGGACGGATTCTGGCCGCGGCGTCGACGGTCGCCTGGCCCACTGCAACCTGCGTGATTCCACGGACGCGGCCGCCCAGGATCTGCAGGGCAATGCCGGGAACATTGGAGAGCTTGCTGGCGATGGGCACGGCATGGGTGATGGCGACGAGTTCGGGCCGGGGTTCGGTTGCATCGGAAGGTTCGACGGCGGCGCGGCGGGAGAGCAGGTCCGCTAGGACTTCCGTGGTGGTGCCCCCGTCGAACAGGACGCTGGCGGGCTTGTTCCGGGGGATAAGGGCGAGGGCGGCTTCGGCGATCCGGATTTTCTGGTCGGGCCGCTGGATGGCGCGCTCGTTGATGCTTTCCTCGGTGGTGCTGAAGCGGTCAGCCGCCACGGCACCGCCGTGGACGCGGCGGACGGTGCCGGCGCTTTCAAGGGTGGCAAGGTCCCGGCGGATGGTTTCGGTGGTGATGCGGAAGCGCTCGGCCAGGTGGGTCACGCTGACCCGGCCGCTGCCGGCAACAAGCTCGGCAATCTTCTGCTGGCGCTCCTCGGCGAACACATACCCTCCGTTGCGTAGGTTGCTGATGGTGGGATGCCTGGCCGCTGGTGGGCGTGACTGGCATCACATGATGTTGGGTTACTTGACTTTATCTTTGCTTCTGTTGGTTTGTCAACGGAAACCCACATGAAGCAAAGTGCGAGGCCCGACAGATTTCGTGGCGCTGGGACCTCTGCCGGTGGCTGCCGGACAGCGAAAGCCGGGCCGGACCGCTGTGGTCCAGCCCGGCTTTCCGGGAAAGTGGGCACCTGGTGCCCGGTCATCTATTTCTTGTTCTCCCGCTGTTCTTGGTCCCGGCGCGTCCGGCGCCGGCTAGATCCCGCCGTCCCGGCTTTCGTTGCGGGTTATGCGCTCACCCGTGTTCGGATCCACAACGGAGCGGGTTTCGCTGATGCGCCGGCTCCGGCCGGGAGAGGCAAGGATGAGCGAGGCGATCAGTCCGATGACGCCGACGGCCATCAGGATGTAGCCCACCAGCGCCTGGTCGACGAAGGGAATGAGGCCGGGAGCTACTGCCCAGGCGAGGATGGCGCCCAAGGCGATCAGGAAGATTGATGAACCGATTCTCATGACGTGCTCCTTGTTCGGCCGCGGCTGGCGGCGCTGGTAGGCCTGGCGAACGGTATTGCGTACATATCCACTGCTAAGCATGCTGCCTATAGGCGTCACGCTACCGCCCGTTGTTGCCGGATTCAATCACCCGCGAGCATGGCTCCGCAGGACCGCCCCTGTGGCCAATGGGAAGCGGGTGGTTCAGGAGCTTTGCCTCGGTCCTTGCAGCCGTCGCTAGGCTGGTCCGATGGAAACAGTTGTGTGGTCCAAGCCCGAGGACCAGCGCGCAGGCACTCCTTTGCTGGTGATGATGCACGGCTACGGCACGGACGAGTCCCGCATGGTCCGGCTCTTCGACTATCTTCCGGCCGAATTCACCCTCGCTGCCCTTAGGGCGCCGATGCCCATCGGTGACCACTACGGCTGGTTCCTGCTGGACTACTTCCTGGTCAACGACTTCGCCGACGTCATCTCGGCCAGCAACGCAGTGCACGGATGGGTCAATTCCGTCCGTGGGCAACATACAAGCGTTAGCCTCTTGGGGTATTCGCAAGGCATGGCCATGGCGAGCACACTCCTGCGGCTGCACCCGCAGGCCTATGAGGCGGTGGTCGGACTGTCCGGCTTCGTCCTGAACAACGAGCTGCTGGCCCTCACCGACTCCTTCGAGACCAAGCCGCCGTTCTTCTGGGGACGCGACAAGGCGGACCTGGTCATCAACGAGGACGCTGTTGCCTACACAGCCGACTGGCTCGAGAAAAACACCCTCCTGACCAGCCGGACCTACCCCGGCATGGGGCATGCCATGTCCAAAGCCGAGATGGTGGACGTCAGCGCTTTTCTCCGCCACTACGTCCTCCGGTGAGCGCGAAGCCCCGCCAGCCGGGGCTGCGAACTTCGTCACATACGGGCTGTTGTCCACAGCTGTAAAAAAACAGTTGCCAGTCAAATTTGTAAGCGCTTACACTCATCTTCGGCCGGAAATGCGGCCTCGAGCTGGGCGGATAAGGAGGCCAGGGAAATGCAGACCGAATGCTGCGGCAAGAATTTGGCGCCGGCCGAGTCCGTGCGCACTCCCCGACGCATGGCGTCCCGCCGATTTACCCGGCCGCCGAGTTGTCCTTCAACGGCAACAGGCAGATGATGGAAGACGTATCTAAAACCAGCAGGCCCCCGCGCGCCGTAGCATCTTTCGCCGGCAGCCGCGCGTGCTGGTTACCCGGGCACCGAAGCCACCTCCCCAAAATCCCGTCTTCGCGGCTGCCCGCCGTCTGAAAGGACATACTGCCGATGACTGCATTGCCTGCAACAGAGACCGCCGCCTGGACCGGCGCTTCCGCCATCCTGTTCGACCTGGACGGTGTGCTGACTCCCACGGCCACCGTGCACGAGCAGGCCTGGCAGGAACTGTTCGAAGGCTACCTTGCCTCGCAGCCCGACGTGGATGGCTACCGGGAAAGTGACTACTTCGACCACATCGACGGAAAGCCGCGCTTTGACGGAGTCCGTGACTTTTTGGCCTCCCGGGGAATCGTGCTCCCGGAAGGGCCCCTCGACGACGATCCGGCAAACTCCACTGTCCAGGGCCTGGGCAACCGGAAGAACCGGATTTTCAACGACATTGTCAGCGGCGGCGTAGAACCGTTCGAGGGATCGGTGCGTTTCCTGCAGGCAGCGCTCGAACGCGGACTGAAGGTCGCCGTCGTCTCTTCCTCCCGCAATGCGCCGGCGGTCCTGGAAGCTGCCGGACTCAGCCACCACTTCCCCGTCGTGGTGGACGGCGTGCTGGCCGCGAAGGAAGGCCTGCCCGGAAAGCCGAGCCCGGCCACGTACCACTACGCCGCCCAACTGCTGGGGCTTCCCAGCGCGGAGTGTGTGGTGGTGGAGGACGCCGTGTCCGGTGTCCAGGCAGGCCAGGCCGGTTCGTTCTACTCCGTCATCGGTGTGGACCGCGGTGCCGGGCGGCAAACACTCCTCGACGCCGGGGCAACGCTGGTGGTCAACGACCTGCAGGAACTGATTCCCTAGCCATCCTCCCGGACGGGATGTTGCTTCCCCCGGCAGCAGCCATCCAAATATCGCATCCCCCTCGAATAACACCTGCCGGCTCAGCCGGCAGCACAGTAGACGCCAAAAGGACCCCAACACCATGGCACTCATCACCTCGGACCGTGGACGGTTCCCGAACATCCCCTGGCAGCTCGTGGAGACACGACATCAGCCGGACGACGCCGGAACCCTGGAGACGCTTTTCGCCCTCGGCAACGGCCACCTGGGTATCCGGGGCGCGCACTGGGCCGCCGCTGACTCCGAGCTGCCGGGCAGCTTCATCAACGGGCTGCACGAGATCTGGGACATCAAGCACGCCGAGAATGCGTTCGGCTTCGCCAGGACTGGCCAGCGCATCCTGTACATCCCGGACGCCAACAACTTCACCGTGGTGGTTGACGGCGAGGCCCTGACCCTTGCCGAATCCGAGGTGCTGGACTACCGGCGGTCGGTCGACTTCTACACCGGCGTCTACGAGTGCCGGATCACCTGGCAGTGCCGCTCCGGAGCCGTGGTGACCACCACCGAACGCCGGGCTGTGGGATTCGCCTCCCGCGGAAGCCTGGGCATCTCGCTGTCGGTTGCCACCGACCGCGACGTTTCGCTGGACGTCACCTCCTCGGTCATCAACCGCCAGGACCAGCCGGTGGAGGACCACTCCGTGCACGATCCCCGCCGCGCGGGCCGCCACGCGGGGCGCGTGCTGCTGCCGCTGCGGCTCGACGGCGGCGACGGCTCGCTCCGGCTGGCCTGGGAGGCTTCGGAATCCAAACAGCGTGTGGGAATTGCCGTTGACCACTGGACCTCCGCCGGGTATCAGCCCTTCGAGACCTCCGTCGACCAGGACGACAGCACCGTACGGTACGTTCTCGCGGTAAGCGCGGACCAGCCGTTCACGCTGGAGAAAAGCGTCAGCTACGCTGCGGGTGCGTCGGTCCAGGACCCCGCTGCCGACCCGGCAGAGGTGGCAGAAGCGGGGCTGCGGCCGGTCCAGGACATCTTCGCCGAAAGCGAAGCCCACTACCGGGACTACTGGGATACCTCGGACATTGTGGTTGACGGCGGTAACCCGGAGCTGCAGCAGGCCATCCGCTGGAACCTTTTCCAGCTGGCCCAGGCAACCGCACGGGCCGGCGTGGCCGGCATTCCGGCAAAGGGCGTGACCGGTTCCGGTTACGAGGGACACTACTTCTGGGACCAGGAGGTCTACCTCCTGCCCTACCTGACGTACACCAACCCGGTAGGCGCCCGGCAGGTCCTGGAATTCCGGCACGGCATGCTTCCCGAGGCAAAGATCCGGGCCAAGGAACTCAGCGTCGACGGGGCGCTTTTCCCCTGGCGCACCATTAACGGGCTGGAGGCCAGCGCCTACTACGCCGCGGGCACCGCGCAGTTCCACATCGCCGCCGCCATCGCCTTTGCCACCAACCGCTACCTGTGGGCCACCGGGGACACGTCGTTCCGCGACGGCATGGGCGCTGAACTGCTGATTGAAACCGCCCGTATGTGGATCTCGCTGGGCTTCTTCGGCAAGGACGGTCTCTTCCACATCCACGGCGTCACCGGCCCGGACGAGTACACCGCGGTGGTTAACGACAACCTTTACACCAACGTCATGGCCCGCTTTAACCTTCGGGCCGCTGCCGCCCTGGAGCATGCCGGCATCACCCAGGAGGAGCGCCAGCTCTGGGAAGCAGCCGCCAACCTGATGCAGCTGCCATTCGACGACCGGATGCAGGTGCACTCCCAGGACAACGACTTCATGACCCTTGAAGCCTGGGACTGGACCACGCCCCGATCAAAGTACCCCCTGCTGCTGCACTTCCACCCGCTGGTGATCTACCGCCACCAGGTCCTCAAGCAGGCGGACACCGTCCTGGCCATGTTCCTCCAGTGGCAGGACTTCAGCGCTGAGGAAAAGCAGCGCGCGTTCGATTTCTACGATCCGATTACCACCGGTGATTCCACCCTGTCCGCTTGCGTGCAGGGCATCATGGCAGCCGAGGTTGGCTACTCCAGGGAGGCTCTGGAGCACTTTACCAATGCCGTGTTCATTGACCTGGACGACACCCACGGCAACACCATTGACGGCGTCCACATCGCCTCCACGGGCGGCGTGTGGAGCTCGCTGGTGTGCGGCTTTGCCGGCCTTCGCGACCAGGGCCCGGCGCCGTACTTCGATCCGCGGCTGCCGGCCGAGTGGGACGGGCTGACCTTCCACCTCAAGATCCGGGGCCGGCTGTTGCTGGTTCAGCTCGATGCGGGCTCCATCACGCTCACGGTCCAGGAAGGCGAACCGCTGCAGGTCAACGTCCGCGGGCAGCTCCAGACCGTCGTCGCCGACCCCGTCCGCGTGGCGCTGGAGCCCGTCACCGAGCCGGAACCCACCGTCTTCCCGAGCGGACTCCCGACGGCGAGCATTCCGGTGGTGCGCGGCCACAGCTAAGGGCGCCCGACGCCGGGGAGCCGGCGGCTGGTGAAGTGCACCCCGAAAGTTGGAGCCGCAAGTGTGCGGGCTTCAACTCGACGGGCAGGCGGTTGGTCCTTCAGGAACCCGCATACTGGGCGGCCGTTTTCCCCTCGATGGCTAAGTTGAGTTCTTCCAGGGTCGGGGGATTCGCCCCCGGGCGCCGCACGGTGATAGCCGCGGCTGCAGCTGCGGTGTGTCCCAGCTGCTCCAAGACAGCTGGGGCGAATCCCTCGGTTCCCCGCGTGAGAAAGCCCAGGATCAGCGCGGCCATGTAGGAGTCCCCGGCGCCGATGGTGTCTGCGACCTCGGATTTCACCGCAGGAATGTTGATGCTGGCGGCCGAGGTGGCGAATTGTGATCCTTCGGACCCCTTGGTGATTACGGCGAGCCCTGCGCCGAGGCCGAGGATGTGGGCTGCGCTTTCGTCCAGGCCTTTTTGGGGGTACAGCCACCGGGCGTCCTCGTCGCTGAGTTTGACGACGTCGGCCAGGGGCACCAGCTCTTCGAAGATGGCTTTCGCTTCGGCATGGCTGCCGAGCAGGGCGGGCCTGATGTTCGGGTCGTAGGTGATCATGCAGTGCCTGTGTGCCTGTTCGAGCAGGGATTTCACGGCGCCCGCACCGGGACTCAGGAAGGTGGCGATGGATCCGGTGTGCAGTATTTTGGGAAAGTAGGCCGGGGCTGTCGGTGCAAGCTCCCAGGAGATGTCGAAGTCGTACTTGGCGGAGCCGTCCGGTTGAAGGGTTGCTGTTGCCGATGCTGTCCGGTTGAGGGATTTTGATCCGGGAAGAAGTATGACTCCCGCGCTGCGGAGATGGTTTTCAATGGAGGCGCCGCGGGCGTCCGCGCCGATGGCTGTGAGCAGGCCAGTGGTTACGCCGAGGCGGCCAAGACCGTAGGCGACATTGGCCGGCGAGCCGCCTGGGTGTTCCACTTTGTGTTCCGGCGTTGTGACTACGTCGATCAGCGCTTCGCCTACGACCATGACGTCGAGCGGCTGGTGGGCGTCGTGACGGGTTGTTTTGAGGTAATCCATGGTCTGTGTCTCTCGTGGGAAGGCAATCGCGGGGTGTTAGCACATCAGTCCGCGGACCGTTGACCGGTCCGCGGACTGATGTGGGGCAGCAGCGGTTCAGGCGGTGGCTGCGCCGGTCATGATGGCGACGGCGTCGGTCATGCTGTGTGATTGGGGGGTGATGGTGGCTGCGCATTTGCCCAGGCGCTGGATGTGGATCCTGTCTGCTACGTCGAACACGTGGGGCATGTTGTGGCTGATCAGGATGACGGGCAGGCCGCGGTCGCGGAGGTCCCTGACCAGTTGCAGTACCTGGTTGGATTCCCTGACGCCGAGGGCGGCTGTTGGCTCATCCAGTACGACGACCTTGGAGCCAAAGGCGGCGGCGCGGGCGACGGCGACGGCCTGGCGCTGTCCGCCGGAGAGGTTCTCCACCGGTACGGTGACGTCCTGGAGCGTGGAGATGCCGAGCCGGGTGAGTTCTTCCTTTGCCTTGCGGCGCATGCCTTTGGTATCAAGGACCCGGAAGAGCTTTCCCAGCGGACCCGGGACTCTCTCTTCGCGCCCGAGGAACAGGTTTGAAGCGACATCAAGTGCCGGCGACACCGCAAGGTTCTGGTACACGGTTTCGATGCCGTGGGCGCGGGCGTCCTGGGGCCTTTTGAAGTGCACCGGCTGTCCTGAGACAAAGAGTTCGCCGGAGTCCGGGACTTCTGCTCCGGTCAGGCACTTGATCAGGGTTGATTTTCCTGCGCCGTTGTCGCCAATGATGGCCAGGACTTCGCCGGGGTAGAGGTCCAGGCTGACACCGTCCAGGCCAACGACGCGGCCGAAGGTCTTGACGAGGTTCCGGGCCTGCAGGATGGGTTGGCGGACCGAAGTGCCGGAGGGCTCCACGTGGGTGGCTGTCATGATTTCACCTTTCGGATCCACTGGTCGATGGACACAGCGAGGATGATGAGGACGCCCACGGCGAGGGTCTGATAGAGCACGTCCAGACCGGCGAGGGAGAGCCCATTGCGGAAGACGCCAACAATCAGCGCGCCCAGGAGCGTTCCCCACACGGAGCCGCGGCCACCGAAAAGGCTGGTTCCGCCGATGACCACGGCGGTGATGGAGTCCAGGTTCAGGTCTACGCCGGCGTTGGGGCTCGCGGCGTTGGTCCGGCCGATCTGGATCCAGGCGCCGATGGCCAGGACAGCGCCGGCGGCGAGGTAGACGCTCATGAGGACTTTGTTGACGGCGATGCCGGCCAGGCGGGCGGCTTCCTTGTCATCGCCCACCGCGTAGACGTGCCGGCCCCAGGCCGTTTTGCCGAGGATGAACGCGATGGCGATGTAGAGCAGGAGCATCACGACGACGCCGGTAGAGATCCTGACAGCGCCCACCGGGAAGGTGCTTCCCGTCCAGGTCAGCAGGTCCGGCATTGCCGAGCCGCGCACTGTCGCTCCGTTGGAGTAGAGCAGTGTCAGCGCGATGAAGATGTTCAGTGTGCCCAGGGTGACGATGAAGGGTGGGAGCCGGAACCTGGTGACCAGGAATCCGTTTACGGCTCCGGCGGCGAGTCCGACGATCAGGCCCGCGAGCAGTGCAACAGGTCCCGGCAGGCCGTTGTGAACGGCGAGCTGGGCCACGACCATGGAGGAGAGAATCATGACGGCCCCGACCGAAAGGTCGATGCCGGCCGTGAGGATGATCAGGGTCTGGGCGATGGCCAGGGTGCCGACGACTGAGACCTGCTGGGTGATCAGGGAGAGGTTTTCAACCCGCAGGAACCTGTCATTGAGCAGGCCGAACACGACCACCGCGATGAGGAGGACGAGGGCGGGGCTTACGGCGGGGTAGCGGTGGAGGATGTTGCGTATCCGGCTGAGCGGTGTCTGGCGGTCAAGGAATTCCTCCGCCAGGTCGGCATGCCCGGCGCTGGGCGGGCCGGCGGTCTGTTGCTGGGTCACGATGGGTCCTGATCTTCAGTGATGGTTGCTAGAGCGGAGCTAGCTCGGTAGAAGAGGTGCGGGGAGGCTGATAGCGGGCTTCAGCCTCCCCGCGCGACGCCGGGTGGCTACTTTCCCCAGCAGATATCGGTAGCTTCGGTGGTGGTGATGCTCTTCAGGCCGTCGGCGGGCTTGTCGGTGACGAGCTCGACGCCGGTGTTGTAGAAGTCCAGGCCTTCGGAGTTGGCCGGCTTGTTTCCGGTCTTGGCCAGGTCCACAATTGCCTTCACTCCCAGTTCGGCCATCTTGACCGGGTACTGCTGGGCCGTGGCGCCGATAACGCCGGATTTGACGTTGTTCACACCGGTGCAGCCGCCGTCAACGGAGACGACCAGCACGTCCTTGTCCTTGCCGGCTGACTTCAGTGCCTCGAAGGCGCCTGCCGCCGCGGGCTCGTTGATTGTGTAGATCACGTTAATGTTGGGGTTCTTGGACAGGAGGGTTTCCATGGCGGTCCGGCCGCCGTCTTCGGCGCCCTGAGTGGCCTGGTTGCCGACAATCTCATAGTCGCCGCCCTTGCCGCCGGTGTACTTGCCGGTCTTGGCCTCGTCGCCGTTCTTCTTGGCATCGGCGGTGTCAATGCCCAACCCGGTCAGGAAGCCCTGGTCACGGTTGTAATCAACCGAGACCACCTTGTCGTCAAAGAGATCCAGCAGGGCGATGGTGGCCTTCTTGCCGTCCAACTGGGCAGCGGTCCACTTGCCGATCAGCTCGCCGGCGGCGAAGTTGTCCGTGGCGAAGGTGATGTCCACGGCATCTGCCGGGTCCGGCGGGGTATCCAGGGCGATAACAAACAACCCGGCGTCCCTGGCCTTCTTCAGGGCATCCACCACGGACGGGCCGTTCGGGGTGATCAGGATGCCCTTGTCGCCTTTGGAAATGGCGTTTTCGATCGCCTGGATCTGCGTGTCCTCATCGCCGTCGGCCTTGCCTGCCGCGAGCTTCAGGTCCACGTTCTCGGCCGCAGCAGCCTCCTTCGCCCCGTCCTGCATGGAAACGAAGAACGGGTTGGTGGTGGTCTTGACGATCAGGGAGACTCCCACCTTTTCACCGGAGGCCTCGCCACTGGCGGACGGGCCGCTGGAACTGCCCCCGCAGGCCGACAGGCTAAGTGCTCCCAGGGTCAGGACTGCTCCCGCAGCAAAGAGGCGGGTGGCCGTTGAACGGGGTGCTTTGGAACTCAACATTGAATCTCCTGGTGTGAGAGGCCCCCTGCAGGACCTCGACAACGATGTCAGCTACGATGTAAGCAGCATCACATCTGAGAGTCAATAGAAGTAATCCTAAGGAGCGATTTTTTTGACAACGATGTCTAATCGTAGCCAACCGCCCTTGCCGGCCAGCCGCCCGACCATGCGCCACGTGGCCGCGCTGGCCGGCGTCGGAATCAAGACAGTCTCCCGGGTGATCAATGACGAAGCCGGTGTCTCGGAAGCCACTCGCAACAAGGTGCTCAGTGCTTCCCGGCAACTCAACTACCAGCTGGACGTGACGGCCGGCAGCCTCCGCCGCGCAGGCAGGAGGACGCTCTCCGTCGGGCTCTTGCTGCCGAGCGTCTCCAACCCGTTCAGCGGCGAAATCAACCGGGCAATGGAAGACGCGCTGGGTGCCAGGGGAATCGCGGTTTTTGCGGCAAGCCTCGACGATGACCCCCAGAGGGAGCAGTCCATCGTTGCAGCGTTTCTTGGCAGGCGGGTCGATGGACTCGTTCTCACGCCGATCGCCAAGAGCCAGGCTTATGTAATCCCCGAGCATTCCCGTGACCTGCCCTTGGTCTTCATTGACCGCGAACCGGTAGGAATAGAAGCTGACACCGTCGTGACCGACAATGCGGCAGGCTCCGCGAGGGCGGCGGCCCATCTGATGAGCCACGGCCACACGAGGCTCGCCTATCTGGGAGACCGCACAGACATCCAGACCGCACGGGAACGCCGGCGCGGGTTTATGGAGGAGATCGGCCGGCGGGGAATCCCGACCTCAACGGTTCCTGTCCGTGAAAACCTTCACGATGAAGAATCGGCGAGGCTGGCCGCGTTGGAACTTCTCACAGCTGGGAACCCGCCCACTGCGATCTTCTCCAGTCAGAACCTGGTCACCTTCGGCGCCATGCGTGCCTTGAAAGAGCTCGGGCTAAACAAGCGGGTGGCCCTGATAGGGTTCGATGACTTCACGCTCGCCGACATGATGGATCCGGGTGTGACCGTGATCGCCCAGCACCCGGAGCGCATCGGGAAGCTGGCGGCGGAGCGCCTGCTGGCCAGAATTGATGGCGATGAGCAGCCTCCGCAGACTTATGTTGTCCCGTCTGAGCTGATACCGCGGGGCTCCGGTGAGCTTCCTCCCGACCCTGACGCAGGCACTCCCTGATAATCCGCCGAACCCATTGACCTGAAAGGGACCATGATGACCAAGACCCTGTATGCAGAGTTCACCGTCAAACCCGGCAGCGAAGCCCGCGTTGCGGAGATGATGGTTGAACTGACGCGGCACGTCCGCCAGGAACCGGGCAACGAGCTGTTCCTTCCGTACACCCGGGAAGAGAATCCCCGGGAGTACTTTGTTTTCGAGGTCTACCGTGACGAAGCGGCATTCCAGGAACACATCGGGGCCGACTACGGCGCCAGGTTCAACGCGGAACTGGCCAGTCACATCGAGGGTGATGCCTCGCAGCTGACCTGGCTCCTGCCGGTGGAATAGCTTGCACCGGCCCCGGTTCACGGGAGCGGCGTCCCGGTTCCAGTGCCTCACGCATTCGTCTGCAAAACGTTGACTTGTCCACTGGACATCTCTTAGGGTCCAGCTACTGACAACGTTGTCTACGGGGGAGGGCACGCGCGCAATGAAGGGCAGCAAAGCTTGATGAAAAAATCCACGATACGGAGGACGCGGGGCGTCTCTGCCATGACATTGGCCGGTCTTTCGCTGGCCGCAGCACTGGCCGGTTCCCTGCCGGCCTCCGCTGCCCCGCTTGGGGATGAGCAGTACCGGCCGGCCATCCATTACACGCCGGAGAAGAACTGGATGAACGATCCCAATGGGCTCGTTTTCCACAAGGGCGTCTACCACATGTACTACCAGCACAATCCCTCTGGTAACACCTGGGGGAACATGTCCTGGGGCCACGCCACGTCCAAGGACCTCGTCCACTGGGTGGAGCAACCGCTAGCTATCTCCACCGATACGCAGGAAGACGTCTTCTCCGGCAGCGTCGTCGTCGACAAGGACAACACGTCCGGACTCGGCACTGCGGAGAACCCGCCACTAATTGCCATTTACACCAGCGCATACAAGGAAGCCTCCCCTCACCGCGGCCTGCAGGCACAGTCACTGGCCTACAGCCTCGATGACGGCCAGACTTGGACGAAGTACTCCGGGAATCCTGTCCTGAACCGCAATTCGGCCAACTTCCGCGACCCGAAGGTCTTCTGGTACAGCCCGCCCGCCGGCGGCGGCTACTGGGTGATGGCCGCCGTCGAAGCAACGGACCACAAAGTGCTGCTCTACAAATCCACCAACCTCAAGGAATGGACCGCCCTCAGCGAATTCGGCCCGGCCAACGCCACAGGCGGGCTCTGGGAATGCCCCGATCTTTTCCCGCTGGCCGTGGACGGCGACCCGAACAATATCAAATGGGTCATGGTGGTCAACATAAACCCAGGCGGCGTTGCAGGCGGTTCGGCCGGACAGTACTTCGTCGGCAGCTTTGATGGCACAACCTTCACCTCCGAAAGCACCAAGCCAAGTGAGTCCTTGCCGCCCGGCACCCCGATTGCCGGCTTCAATGACGGCACATACAACGGCTGGACGATAAACAACGAGCCGGGCAACTGGAAAAACGGGCCCTTCGCTGACGCGCCCGCGGCAGGCACGCTTCAAGGTCAAAACGCTGTCACCGGCTTTGCCGGTGCGGGACTGGTGAATTCTTTCAACGACGGCGACTGGCCGCTGGGTTCAATGTCTTCCCCCGATTTCACGGTGGACAGCGACTACATCAATTTCCTGGTGGGCGGCGGCCAGCATCCCCGTGTCTCCGACAAGCTTGACAACACACCTCCCCCCGGCGAGTTGCTGTTCAACGGATTTGAGGTCCCGGACGGCAGCACGCTGGCGGACGCCGGATGGACCGGCACCGGCGACCTCGCACCGTCGTTCCAGCCCGCCACCGCCGGCGGCGATTACTACATTGGCGCCAAGCGCATCAACACCTGGGAAACCGGAAGCACCCCGGGCGACGACCGGCAGGGCACTCTCACTTCCCCCGAATTCACGCTCAGCCGGAACTTCATCAGCCTGCTGGTTGGCGGTGGCCACCGCAGCCCGGAGACGGGCCAGGTGCTGGAGGCCCAATTACTCGTGGACGGCAACGTTGTGCGGACACTGGCAGGGGATGAAGCCGGCCAGCTCAACTGGAAGGGCTGGGACGTTACGGAGTTTGCCGGCAAGCAGGCGCAGCTGAGGATCGTTGACCAGGCCACCGGCGGCTGGGGTCACCTCACCCTCGACCACGTCATGCTCACGGACCAGGCAGCTGTGCCGCGCTCAGACGAGACCACCGTGAACCTCGTGGTGGACGGACAAGTGGTCCGCTCCACGACAGGCGCCAACAGCGAGGTCCTGGACTGGGCCAACTGGAACGTGTCCGAGTTCAAGGGACGCCAGGCGCAGATCAGGATCGTTGACAACAACCGCTTCGGCTGGGGCCACATCCTGGCGGACGAATTCATCGCCTCCTCCGAGCCGGCGAAGCCAAGGATCAACTCCTACGACTGGCTGGACTACGGCCGGGACTACTACGCTGCGGTCTCCTTCGGCAACATGCCCGAGGACAAGCGCGTAATGCTCGGCTGGATGAACAACTGGGACTACGCCAACACCATCCCCACCGCACCATGGCGCAGCGCCATGGCTCTCCCCCGGGAAGTGAAACTTACCCAGACCCCTGACGGTCCCCGCCTCACTCAAAGCGCCGTAAAGCAGGTGGACACGCTTGCACAAAAGCCAAGCTATTCGACCAAGACGGGCACCCAGATCCCGGAAGGAACCACTCCGCTCCCGGCATCTGCCGCAGGCCAGGTACAGCGGGTGGACATCACGTTCGCCCCCGGCACGGCCCAAAAGTCCGGCATCACTGTCCTGGGCGACGCAAACGCCTCCACGGTCATCGGCTACGACGCGTCAACCGGTGAGCTCTATGTGGACCGGAGCAACTCCGGAAACACCGGATTCCATCCCCTGTTCACCTCTGTGGACTCGGCCCCCGTCACCCTGGACAAGAATGGCAACATAACCATGCGGATCTACCTCGACCGCTCTTCGGTGGAAGTGTTCGCCCAGAGCGGGCTGAGGACCGTCACCGACCAGGTGTTCCCCAACCCCGGTGCTGACAAGATGGCCCTCTTCGCTGAAGGCGGGACCGCCCAGCTCAAATCACTCAGTGTTACACCGCTGGGAAAGGCAATGTTCCTCCCCGAAAAGAAGTAAACCTAACCACCATCTGACCGGCTCCCAGCGGGCTGGGGCTGAAGGGACTGAGTCCGGCATTGCACCGGGGTCAGTCCCTTCAGCTTTCCTCCCAGGCGGGAAATCGCGATGGGCTTCACTGGCTGCCCGCCTTAGTCTCCTGCCGCCGGCGTCCGTTCCACCGCGGGCGACCAGTCAAGGGGGTGGGCGAGCTCGTCGTCGGGCATCCTTGCGACGGCCATGGCTATGACCGCCATGACGGGGCACACGCCGCCGGCCACCAGGAAGATCAGCCAGATGGGCAGGACCTCTGCCGCCGGGCCGGCAAGGGCCATGGACACTGGCATCAGTGCCAGCGACACGAAGAAATCGAGGCTGGAGATCCGGCCCAGCAGGTGCGGTGGAACACGCCGCTGGAGCAGGGTTCCCCAAATGACCATTCCCACGCTCCCGGTCACGCCCCAGATGAACAGGGCGGCGGCGATGACCCAGAAGTTGTCCATGAGTCCGACGGCGGCCAGCGGCATGCTGCCAATTCCCCAGGACACCATCATCACGGTGAGGTAGCGCCGGGGCAGCCGAAGCGACGCGGTGACCAGGGAGCCCAGTGCCGCGCCCACTCCCATGATGGCCAGCAGGAAACCGAACATGCTGGAATCGCCGCCCAGCTGGTCGCGCACCACGAATGGCAGCAGGACCTCGATGGGGCCGATCAGGAAGAGCACGGAAATGCACGCCCAGAGCAGGGTCCACAGCAGCCATGGCGTGCGTAAGGTGTAGCTGACGCCCTCGCGCAGGTCCTGGAAGAAGGACGATTTCCGATGCTCTCCAGGGGCCCGTTCCTGCCCGGCCCCGTTATCCGGCGCCGCCAGGGCGTGCTGGCCCAGGAAGTTCAGGACGATGAACGCCAGCAGGTGGCACACGGCCACGCCCGTCACGGCGTGCGACGGCGAAAGGGCCGCAACCAGGATTCCCGCCACGGCTGGCCCCGCCGCCTGCTGGAGGACCGGGCGCATGGTGCCTTCCATGCCGTTGGCCGCCAGGAGGTCCTCGGCCGGAAGGATGCGCGGCAGGATGGCTGAGTAGGCGGGAAAGAAGAAGGCAGCGCCGACGCCGAGCACGAATGCGCCCGCCGCCACATGCCAGAGCTGCAGCCACCCTGCCATCGCCAGCCCGCTGATGGTAGCGATGACCGCCAGGTTGGCGCCCTCGACGGCGATGATCAGCTGACGCTGCGGGATCCGGTCGGCCGCGATGCCGCCGGCCAGGACGAACGCCACCAGGCCAACGCTGCCGGCGGTCGCCACCAGGGAAAGTTCGAGCGGGCCTCCGCCCAGCTGGATCACCTGGTAGACCATGGCAACGGCCCACATTCCGGACCCAAAGATGGAGATGGCCAGCGCCGCGATCAATACCCGGTACTCGCGGTGGGCAAAGGGGCGCAAGGCTTTGGGGGCGGGCATAAGCCCCAGTTTATGCCCGCCGTTGCCTGCCTGATGCCCCCAATCTGTACCAGGCAGACGCTTATCCTGCGAGGAGGGTGCTGGCTTCCTGGCGGGTGGTTCCGGAGGATTCGATGTGGGCGAGTTCGGCGGGGATGTCCCAGCCTTTTTTGCGCATGGCGGTGGCCCAGAGCCGGCCGGCGCGGTAGGAGGAGCGGACCAGCGGCCCGGACATGACGCCGAGGAAGCCGATTTCCTCGGCTTCGTGCTGGAGGTCCACGAATTCCTGGGGTTTGACCCAGCGGTCTACGGGCAGGTGCCGTTCGGACGGGCGCAGGTACTGGGTGATGGTGACCAGGTCGCAGCCTGCGTCGTGGAGGTCGCGGAGGGCTTCGGAGATTTCCT